>CAZCHJ010000011.1:7338-11067 GCA_964498735.1 uncultured Gammaproteobacteria bacterium
CGCTCTTCAATCGGGGGGTGAGTTGAAAACGCGTTTGCAAACATTTTTCCTTTAAATGGATTTGAAATAAACAGATGTGCTGTTGCAGCACTCGCAGTGTTGAGTGGGATATTGGATTGTTGAATTTTTTCCAGTGCTCGGGCAAGTCCTTCGGGATATCGGGTCATGAGCGCTCCGGATGCGTCAGCGAGGTATTCACGCTTGCGTGAAATCGCGAGTTGAATCAGTTTTGCAATAATCGGAGAAATAATCAATAACACTATTCCTACGATAGCAAATACATTGCCACCTCCATTTTCTTCTGAATTTCGTCGTCTACCGCCGAGAAATCCACCATGGAAAAACATATTTGAAATAAGTGATACTGCACCGACAAGTACAATGACAATCGTCATCACGCGAATATCATAATTTTTTATATGTGACAATTCATGTGCAAGAACACCTTCCAATTCTTCATTTTCGAGTGCGGCAATAATTCCAGTCGTAACTGCGATTGATGCGTGTTCTGGATCTCGACCAGTTGCGAATGCATTTAGTGCTGAAGAATTAATGATATACACTTTTGGCGTAGGCATGCCCACAGAAATCGCAAGATTTTCAACCATGCGATATACATAGGGATTTTCTTCTTTACTGGTAAGTTTTGCACCGGTTGAAGCGAGTGCAATTGCGTCACCCTTGTAATATGAAATCAGAGTCATTGCAAGAGAGATAATAAGAGCTAGAACCATCGCATCAGAACTACCGAGATATAAGTTCAAGAAATAACCCAGTACTGCCATGAATGCGATGAAGATGATGATGAGAAGAGTAGTTTTGCGTTTGTTGGAATCTATTTGGCTATACATAATTTAATAGCATACAAATTTCCCAGATTACCTGGATAATCCAGGTAATCACGGTGATCTGTGTTCCATGTACTTAATAGGACAAAGATTTAACAGATTAGAATTTAACCTGTACGTTTTCTCGTTCACTTGCATCAGCAATTTCGAAGTATTCAAACTTGGTAAATTTAAGCTGTCCTGCAATCATGTTGTTTGGAAATGATTCAATCTTGGTATTGAAGTCACGGACCATACTGTTGTAGAAGCGTCGCGCTGCCTGGATTTTATTTTCAGTATCAGATAACTCATCCATGAGTTGTGCGACATTAGTATTTGCCTTGAGATCTGGATATGCTTCAACAGCTACCTGGATTTTGCCAAGTGTGGTTCCGAGCATTCCTTCTGCTTGTGCGAGGGTCTTAGTATCGCCACTACTCTGTGCAGACATTGCCACTGTTCGATATTTAGTGACTTCTTCAAGTAGGGTTTTTTCATGAGTCATATATCCCTTAACACTCGCAAGTAAATTTGGAATGAGGTCATGGCGACGCTTGAGTTGTACATCAATATCACTCCATCCTTCCTGAGTACGGTTACGGAGACGGATGAGCCCATTATAGAGAGCAATGACCCAGAGAATGATCACCGCTGCAACAATTAATACAATAACAAGTGGAGACATAGAAACAGAATTAAAATTAAATTGTTCTAATTAATCTAATATATGACTAAGAAATTTGTTCACAATATGGAGTCAAAATCTATTGGTCACTGACTTTCTTGCTAATTTTGACTATTGAAAAAAAGACCTATCTATGGAATACTTATGGATATATTAACATTGTAGAGAAACTTAAGCCTAAGGTCAATATTTCACTATACTATGGTCACGATTATATTGTTTATTCTTATTTTAGGAATTTTGGTTGTTGTTCATGAATGGGGACATTTTTTTACTGCAAAAAAATGTGGAATCAAAGTACATGAGTTCGGATTTGGGTATCCGCCACGCGCGTTTGGGTGGTATCGAGATGAACGTACCAAAAAATTGCGATGGGTGTGGGGCAGTGGTAAGAGTAATCTCAAAAAAACAATTGCAGGTGATGAACAGCAGAAGGAGTTTCCAGGAATGCTTTGGTCAATCAATTGGCTACCGCTTGGAGGATTTGTTCGTATTAAAGGAGAGAATGGAGAAAAAGGTGAAGAACAGGATAGTTTTGGACATCATACTGCAGGGAAACGTATATTAGTTTTGGCTGCTGGGGTTATTATGAATGTTATTCTTGCTGCGGTCGTACTTTCAACAGGATTTATGATTGGGCTTCCTGCCGATGTGTCTCAGGGTGTCGACAAATATGCACAAATCGTGGAACAGCCGAGTGTCATCGTTGAATCAGTCGAAAAAGATTCTCCTGCAGAAAAAGCAGGGATTAAATTCGGGGACAAGATTACTCAGGTGGATGAACAGAAAATTGCCACCACACAAGATTTGATCCAGTATGTAGGAGCGCGCAGTGACACCAAAGTGATAGTTCATATACAGAGAGGAATAGAGACACTTGAACTTAAGGCAACCGTAACCAAGGCTAATGATGATGAAGCGCCACGTCTGGGAGTTGGAATCGCAGAAGCGGGCATTATCCGATATCCTTGGTATATTGCAATTTATAAGGGATTCATTGGTGCGGGTATTGGATTGATTACTATTTTTGTTTCGTTCTATTATTTGATTGCAAATTTGATTACCGGACATGGGCTTATGTTTGATATTGCAGGTCCGGTTGGAATTGCACAGGTTGTTGGACAGAGCGCGAAGCTTGGTTTTCAATATGTACTCAATGTGGTCGCCATGCTATCTCTCAGTCTTGCTGCAATTAATATTCTACCAATACCAGCACTTGATGGTGGACGTATCTTGTTTGTGTTATTGGAAAAAATAAAAGGAAAACCAGTATCAATGAAATATGAACAGATTGCACACACCATTGGCTTTGTACTCCTCATGATATTGGTAGTTGCAGTAACTTGGAGAGATATTACAAAATTATTTTAATTTATCAGTTCATGGTCAATAGAAATTGCATTTTCTATGAACTATTGGCTACTGGCTATGAACTTTAAAAGATATGATTGAACAATTAGAACAAATTAAAAAAGAAGCAAGCATTGCAATTAGCAAGGTGACCTCACTCGAAATGTTGGAAATGGTGCGTGAAAAATTTTTTTCCAGAAAAGCCGGTGAATTTACTATACTTGCAAAAAAAATGAAGGATTTATCAGATAGTGAGCGAAAAGAAGTGGGGCAAAAGATGAATGAAGTAAAAATGGAAATTGAAAAAAATCTTGAACAGAAAAAAACTGAATTTGAAAATAAAATTTGGGATACGATCAGAGAAACTGAAATGATTGATGTAACCGCACCGAGATTGCCAAAGACAAAATTAGGACATATCCATCCGATGACGGCGACACATACTGAGCTCGAAGATCTTTTTACTTCGATGGGATTTGTGGTCCTCGATGGTCCGGAACTAGAGAGTGAACATTATAATTTTGATGCCCTTAATATTCCGAGTAACCATCCAGCGCGCGATTCCCAGGATACATTTTTTATCAAAGAACATGATGATTGGGTCATGCGTACACACACGAGTCCAGTACAGATTCGTGCCATGCAGAAATACGGAGCACCACTTCGTGCCGTAGTCTCAGGACGATGTTTTAGAAACGAAGCAACAGACGCTAGTCATGAACACACCTTTTATCAAATGGAAGGATTGGTTATTGATAAGAATATTTCAATCGCACATTTGATTGGGGTGATGAAAGAATTATTAGAAGGTGTGCTTCGCAAAAAAGTTGAAGTACGATTGCGTCCTGGATTTTTTCCATTTGTTGA
>CAZCHJ010000011.1:11167-18169 GCA_964498735.1 uncultured Gammaproteobacteria bacterium
ATTTCATATAAATGGTTAAAACAATATATTGACCTTCCGGATTCACTTACTCCACAAGAATTGGGTAATTCGCTTACACTGTCAACTGTTGAAGTGGAAGGTATACATTCGCAAGCGAATGTATTTGAACATATCGTGGTTGGTGTTATTAAGAAGGTAAAAAAACATGAAAATGCAGATTCGCTCAAAGTGTGCGAAGTAGACGTGGGTACTGAAGTGTTGCAAATCGTATGTGGTGGATCAAACGTGCGAGAAGGTATGAAGGTAATACTTGCAAAAGTTGGTGCTCAAGTAAGATGGCATGGAGAAGGTGAATTGATAGAACTCAAACCAACCAAAATTCGTGGTGTTGAATCTGTAGGTATGATTTGTGGTGCTGATGAAGTCGGATTGCTCGACATGTTCCCCAAGAGTGAAGAAAAAGAAATTGCTGACCTATCAAAAGTAAAAGCAAAAGCAGGTACACCAGTGGCAACTGCACTTGGTTTTGATGATGTGGTAATTGAAATTGACAATAAATCAATCAATCATCGACCAGACCTCTGGGGGCATTATGGAATCGCACGTGAAGTCGCTGCAAAATATCATAAGAAACTTTCACCTTACAAAGTAACTGAAATAAAAGAAGGTGCTGAGACAAAAATAAAAGTTTCGATTGAAAATCCGCTAGATTCCATGAAATATCTCGCAGTTGCAATGGAGGGTATAACGATCGGTCCGTCACCTGAAAAACTTCAACAACGTCTCCGTGCGGTTGGGATTAAGCCGATTAATAATATCGTAGATATCACCAATTATGTCATGTGTGATATAGGACAACCAATGCATGCGTTTGATAGTTCAAAAGTCAAAAGTCAAAAGTCAAAAGTCGAAATTTTTGTAAGACGAGCAATAGCCGGAGAAAAATTGACCACTATCGATGGGAAAGAGCGGGAACTTTCGGAAGATATGCTGGTGATTGCTGACAGTGAGAAACCAATCGCACTTGCCGGTGTAATAGGTGGAAAAAATTCTGAAATTACCGATGCAACTACTTCGATTATTTTTGAATCCGCACATTTCAATGCAGCACTCATTAGAAAGACCACAACAAAATTAGGACTTCGCACCGATGCGTCCGCACGGTTCGAAAAGAGTCTTGATCCTACCAACTGTATTTTGGCACTCAAGCGTGCAGTAGAGATGGTGCGTGAAGTTTGTCCGAATGCTCGAGTGGTAAGTTCTATTGCAGAAAAGGGGAAAGTGGAATTGTTCAGAGGACCAATAACGGTTACAAAAGATTTTATTAATACCAAAATCGGAATGGATATTCCAACAAAAGAATGTGTGAGAATTCTTGAGAGTTTAGGATTTGGTGTTACTGTTACAGGAAAGAAAAATTCAGAAAGTTTGAAAATTACTGTTCCAAGTTGGCGCGGAACCAAAGATATTTCAATTGCAGAAGATATTGTTGAAGAAATTGCACGAATGTATGGATTTGGAAATATTGAGACAAAACTTCCAGTGTTCTCAATCACTCCGCCAGAACGAAATAATCTCCGATCGACTGAGCGAAAAATTCGCACGATATTATCAGGATCGCTTGGATTTACAGAAACACTTAACTATTCTTTTGTATCACCGCAGATATTGAATTCGCTTGAACTTGATGTTTCAAAATATATTGAGCTCGATAATCCGATCGCAAGCGATCGTCCGTATCTACGACGAATGCTTCTTCCGAATCTTATTGAAGTGGTTGAAAAAAATAGCCATGAACATGATACGGTATGTGTGTATGAAATTGGAAAAGTATTTCTATCAGAAGAACCGGGTCAGAGAGTAGCTGAGCAGAGTGGTGAATTACTCCCTCGTCAGGATGTGATGCTTGGTATTGCGTGTAGTATAAAAAATACAGCTCAGCCATTTTTTATTGTTTCAGAAGCAGTTCAAGAAATTGGACGTGCGCTTGGAGTCAATGTGTCGATTGAGCCAGGCGTGACTGAATCATCACACATACATGGGGGCAGGTATGGAAAAATAATGGTTGGAATGGAGCATGTAGGAGATATATATGAACTTCACCCTCGAATTCAGGAAAAAGTTGGTATAGGAGAACGAGTGGGATATGCAGAGATAAATCTCCGAGTGTTATCAGAATTTGTTCAAGTAAATTCAGGCTATACACAACGCTCATCATATCCAGCAGTTACGAGAGATATCGCATGTGTAGTTTCAACTTCAGTTTTGCATCGTGATATCTATACGTCTTTACGAGAAGCTCATCCGCTTATAATGTCGGTCGAACTATTCGATGTATATGAAGGAAAAAGTGTAGGGGAGAAGAAGAAAAGTGTCGCGTACCACATAACGTACCAATCATCCGATCACACACTCGAAACATCAGAAATTGATACAGCACATACAGTAGTAGAAAAAATTCTCAAAGAGAAGTTTAAAGCTGAAATACGAAAGTAAATTATCTACTTATACACACCCCCAAATAGGGTGTGTTTATTTTAAACAGCAAAATTATGATATACTTAAAATTAAGTTAAGGAAACTTGTATTTTCTTTTTACTTTTTCCCTTTAACTTTTAACTTTCTGTTGCCTGTCTATGTTTGAAACAAGTCGCGATCTACTTTACGTAGTACTTTCACTTGCAATTATCTGGTTCACGGTATTTTTGTGCTGGCTTATGTACCAGGCAGGACGCACACTTCGCAATGTGAATCGTATTGTAGAAGCAGCACTTGAAAAAATGGAAATGATTTCCACTGCAGTTGAATTTATACGAAAAAAAGTAGACAACATGTCGAGTCATCTGGGCGCAGTATCAGGGATTGCATCAGGAATGTTCGAAAAATTTGTTGTACGAAAATTATCAGATAAGCTTGATGAGAAACTCTCAGGGAGAAAAATGAAGTCAAAAAAAGAACATTAATTTTACCTACCATTAAGGAGGGCTTAATAAAATTTATATGAGGAGGGGAACAACAATCATATTTTTATTTGGATTGTTTTTTGTTTGCGTAATTGGAGCTATAGGATATTTTTTGGCACACAAAAATATCTCTATATATAAGCAGTCGAAGAGAGTGAATACACCGAGTGCTTCAGTGATTCTTTCTGAATCGTTGCCGCAAGAAGTGAGTATTATTGAGAAAAATAATACACGAATATTACAAGATGAACGAGTAGGGTATAAGATGCAGATTCCCAATGATACACGTATAAAAACACGTGATGGGTCGGTATTGTTTTACAATACTGATGCGTTTTTGCTGGGCGGTATACATATATTTGAAAATCCTAACAATCTCACACTAGAAGAGTGGTTGAGCGAATTGAATACAAAAGAAGGATTTACTTTTTACCAAGAAAGACAAAAATTAAGAATTAATAATGTGGAGGTAATAAAAATACCAGTCGAAGGAGAAATTGAAACCTATGAATATTTTTTCAAAAAGGATACATCAATCGTAGGTATCACATTACCCGCGCGTGATGACTTTAATCAATATATACAAAGTGTCCAGTTAATTAATTAATTTTAATTGGTTCATAATAATATGAGAAGGAGGGGGCTGATAGTTTTTTTGGTATATTTTTTTTCGTGCTTTTTCGGGAGTGGAGTATCTGCTATCGATATAGGTGATAAATTTTTACAATTGCCACTGATGGTAGATTGGGACAAACTAAAAGTGTTACAGGGTTGGCTATACACCGTGAAATTAAATGGCAGTTTTGAACATGGGGCGATGGATTATGATTGTGAACCAGGAGAACATATTTTTGCAGCAGCAGATGGGATTGCCATGACTTCAAAACAAATAAGCGCAGTGACTCATAGTGGATATGGAAATTTTGTGTTTGTGAGACACACTAACGGGTATGCAACGCTCTATGGACATTTATCTAAACCAAACGAAAAAATAAAAACATATGGCGATGCACAAAGAAGTAATATCCAATATGGCGAATGGACACAGGTTAAAAAGGGGGACTATATTGGTGAGTGTGGAATGAGTGGTACAGATAATGTACACCTTCATTTTGAAGTCACTACAGGAAAATATGCGGTAGGTAGAGTAGATAGTTATGATTTGTATAAGACCAAAGAGTTCTATCCGCCACATAAATCATATATCACAATGGGTGAAAAGAATCTCTGGCTGAGTGATCCACCCAGTTTTGGAAAAAACGCAGGAGAACAGAGTGTGCTTACAGGATTATCTGGCACAGTGAATACACAAGATATTGTGCAGCCAGTAGAAAAAACAGAATTAACAAATTTATCATTTGTCGATAAAAAAATAAATATTTCATCACAAAGTGATCAAGAGATGTTGGTGGTAATTCATGCAAAAAATACAGGTACTACTGTATGGAATAAAAATAAAATTTCACTCAATGTAGTTGGTGGTGTGGATGCAAATCAGATATTTCGTCACACATCGTGGATTACCAATTTGAGGCCTACATTATTGGATCAATCAGGAGTAAAACCAGGTGACGTGGGTTCATTTTCATTCTCTATAAGAGGACTGAGTGCTGGCGTATACACAATGACCGTAATGGCTGTAGAAGTGGGAACATGGAAACAAATTGGAGACGAAGAAAGTGTTATAACGATTACTATCGAAAAACCAGTGGATACTATATCGACTACGACGGAAGCGACACCTCAAATTTTGAAGCCATTAGAAGGGGTTATCCGGGGTATCAAAGATTTTGCAGATACTGTGGTAGATGTAGTAACTGATGTAATACAATCAATTCCAAAATTTTTTGGTTACCATGGTGAGGGTAGCGCATCGGGATCTTTTGAAATCGATGAATCTCCTAATATTGAGGAGGGTACTTCATTAATACCTGATTCGACCTCGACGAATGAAGTGGATAACTCTCAAGAAGAACATTCATTGACAAATGATTTAGTAATACCTGGGGAATCAAATACATCAACAATGATTAATAATACAGAAATTACGACAGAAAAAAATAGTGGAGTTATGTTCAATGAAATTGCATGGTCCGGGTCGAGTGGGGTTTGTACTGATCATGAATGGATTGAGCTCTACAATACATCGAGTTCAGTCTATTCTTTGGATGGGTGGACAGTTAATATTTCCGATGTTAGTACTATGCAGACAATATCACTTGCGGGAGTGATCGAGGGACATTCGTATTATCTCATCGCGCACCCAAATACATTTGTATCAATCGTAAAACCAGATGTGGTGATGGCACCAGATATTCGACTTGTTGACTCGGGTGGAAAATTAGTATTAAAAAATCAGGAAGGAGAAGTTGTGGATTCGGTAGAACAATCACAAGGATGGTTTGGCGGGAATACAGGACAATTTCCACACACACTCGAACGAGTTTCGTCAGACATGCCGAGTGCTTCAAGTTCGAATTGGAAAACAAGTAATTCTGTACGGTATGGAATAAGTTCGGGTAATTGTGGATACATAACGGGAAGTCCGAGAATGGCAAATGTTGGATATGCATATCTTTCAAATGAAACACTTGGATTTTATCCACGCAATAACGATGGCGTGATAACCTTGGATTCTACAGACAATCCATATGTATTTTCAAATATCACAATTCCACCAGGAGAAAAAATAATAATTAGTCCAGGAGTGGTATTGATTGGAGCGAATAATGACGCACAAATTAATGTTCAAGGGGAATTGGATTTCGAAGGTTCTGAAAATTTTGAGATAGTAGTAACCTCACGAAACGATAGAAGATATGTACGTTCGTCTCCATTGTGGCCATACATATTTTCATCTTCAACACCTCAGGCAGGGGATTGGCAAAATATCGTAATCAGTGATTCAGGAAAATTAAACATGAACCACACTGTATTAACATATGGTGGGAATAGATATGGTGCAAGTGGCTCATGTCAGTTATGTTCTCGTTCACAGGTAATTACAAATGAAGGAGGGGAATTAAATATTATTAATAGTAAAATAGAGTATGGATATAAGATTGGATCCACTGGCTCAAAGCCAGATACATTACTATTTAGTAGTGGAGGGTATGTGGCATTGCAGAATGTAGAAATTGATCATGGGAAAAGAGCAATCCATAGTGAAGGAAATGCGCAAGTGAGTGCAGATACTGTTGTTATACATGATTTTGATGTGGGGGATAATGTAGTATATTTTGCAACAAACATGCCAGAGCAATGGAGTAGTATTAGTTATACCAGTAATACGCCGACATTCGCATATAGTCCCTCACTAGTAGTGACGAGTACGTATACTTTGTACCGGGGGCAGCAATTCAAATTTGGTACAGTTTTAGTTAATAAAGGGGCGACACTCACCGTTAATAAAACAAGTGTCTATGCAAATGAAATAAAAATTAATGGAGAATTTGATATGAACGGAGAAACGTCAGGTGGTAATGAGATTGCAGGAAGTACTTCTCCGTCTTCCACATTTTCTCATATGTTATTTTCTTTAGGATCAGGAGGAAATATAACAAATGTAACAATTCGAGGAGGAGGATATCTAGTAAATACATCAGTATATCCATTTACTTCACCTCGGCCGTATATGATCTGGATTGATGGGGCAGAAGTGAAAATTTTAAATTCACAATTAATTAATTCCAAAAGACCAGGTGGAATTGTAGTGGTACGAAACGGGAATATTGATATACGAGATAGTGAGTTAGGATGGAATACAGTATATAACAAATTGAGTAGCTATATAGACTATGGAATGGTTTTGAATAATCAATCAGTCGGACATATGGAAAACGTTAACTTTAGAAAAATGGATTATGTAGTGGAGCTCAATCAGGGCTCAACTCTAACCTATGATCGGATGAGCAGGGTAAATTTTATAGATTTATACCCGGCATTTTTTCCGAGTAAAAATTGGTTCCCAACCACGATATTTCCATTTTAATTTAAGAAGGTTAATAGTTGTATTTTTACTTAGAAATTAGCCAAATTTTAGGCATTAGGGTTGACTTTTTCATGAAAATATGATATA
>CAZCHJ010000011.1:18269-24055 GCA_964498735.1 uncultured Gammaproteobacteria bacterium
AGGATTGTCTCTGACAATCGATCGCGCACGCGTCGGGGACAATCTACCCCGCCTTTCGCGAAAGGCGGGGTTTTTGTTTTTAAATAATAAAACCCTGACTAATATCAAGGTTTTATTTTCGTGACCCCGGTGGGTGATCTCACTCGCCCTCCGAATCGGAGGGCTCTCGGGAAAACCATTGGGTTTTCCCGACCTTTCCTCAGCAAGAGAAAACTACCGTTTTCTCCCTTTCCCGGTTCGATCCTTCTTGAGCTCAAAATAATAAAATCACCCCGAATGAATCGGAGTGATTTTATTATGTGACCCCGGTGGGGATCGAACCCACGACCATTGGCTTAAAAGGCCACTGCTCTACCAGCTGAGCTACAGGGTCATTATATTGGTTTACCATTTATACTTGCTATTGCAAATCGATAAGACCAGCTGCCTGCCCGCCGTACTCCGAGCAAAGCGAGGAGGAAGGAGGGAGCTACAGGGTCATTTCTTAGGTATCAATGACGAATATGATAGTCCAAAAAAAGAAAAAAGTCAAGCAAATGATAGTATAAACTTTTAGACCCTATAAATCAAAAGTTTTTGCTAGATTTGCCCATTATCTTCTTTCACGGTACACTATATACATATTTTTCTATGCCAAAACATCTCAAACACACCAAAATCGTTGCGACAATCGGTCCATCATGCGAGTCTATAAAGACATTAGAGCAGATGGTTAAAGCGGGAATGAATGTTGCGCGGCTTAATTTTTCTCATGGCACACATGAGAACCATGCGCTACTTATCGAACGAATCAGAAAGGTTGAAAAAAGTACTGGCGAGCCGATTGCAATTTTGCAGGATCTCCAGGGTCCAAAATTACGTCTCGGTGATTTGCCAGAGAAAGGTATTGAGATCAAAAAAAATGCTGAAGTGATATTTGCCTATGCTCCCGAAACACCAGCCGAAATTCCGATAGGTTTCGAATCATTGCATGAATATGTAAAGCCTGGTGAGCGTATATTACTTGACGATGGTCGCTATGAAGTCCGTGTGGTTAGAATTCAAGGAAAAAAAATTATTACTGAAGTGATCGTTGGAGGAATATTATTCTCGCACAAAGGAATCAATATTCCTGAGTCGGATTTGAAAGGCGTGCATGTATTAACTGATAAAGATAAAGAAGACCTGCAATTTGGTGTTGAGCATGGAGTAGACTGGGTTGCACTTTCGTTTGTGATGGATCCGCAAGATATCCTTGATGTGAAATTTTGTATCAAAGAGATTGAACAAAAAATAGGCAAAGCAGTCGATGATCCAATCCGTATTATTGCAAAAATTGAAAAACACGAGGCCGTCAAGAAAATTGAAAAAATTATAGACGTAGCCGATGGTATTATGGTTGCACGTGGAGATCTGGGGATCGAAATGCCCGCAGCAGAGGTACCACTAATCCAGAAGAAAATTATCGATCTCAGTCGTTCGTACGCAAAACCAGTGATTGTGGCGACACAGATGCTTGATTCGATGCAACATGCTCCTCGTCCGACACGTGCTGAAGTATCAGACGTTTCAAATGCTGTGATTGATCATACCGATGCAGTCATGCTTTCGAACGAAACTGCAACTGGTGAATATCCGGTTGAGACCGTTGAGACGATGTCATCGATTATCACTGCGGCAGAAGAATCTTCATACGATGATGTTGCAGTTAGTTTAGAAAAAAAAGTAAAATCAAAAAGTGTTGATACTATTATTAGTAGTCTCGCAAAATTATTAGCACTCGAAGTAGAGGCAAAATTAATTCTTGCAGCGTCACTGTCAGGTGATACAGGTAGATTAATCTCAGAGTATCGGCCTGAGCTTCCGATTGCTGTTGCGACCAGTTCTGCTCGAACACTACGACAACTCAACCTTTCATGGGGAGTTGAGCCGTTTATTCTGGAAGCATGTAAGACGATTGAAGAATTGATTGAGCGGTCGATCTTGCATCTTAAAGAAACCAAAAAAGTGCATGCCGGAGATCGAATTATTATCGTTGCGGGTGAACCAGTAGGGCAGGCTGGGCATGTAAATTTGCTCGAAGTTCGAGAGGTGTGATTAACTTATTTGACTTAATATACAAAATGGGTTCATTACCCATTTTTTATTCACTTATTTTTTTGAGTAAAAAGCTAAAAAAAGTTATAATACAATAGATTTTTTGACAATCAAAAAATGTTGCATGACTAGATTACGATTGTACCAAAGGTTTGCGTTAATTTCAGGACTGATATTAGTAATATTCAGTTATTTTGTGTTTGGTGTAATGAATTTTTCCATCCCATTTGCGAAAGCTACTGCTGTCACGTGGGTTGGCCCTGCAAGTGGAAATTGGGATGTTGCTGCAAATTGGAGTACTGGAGCAGTCCCCACAAGCAATGATGATGTATTGATTGCAAGTACTACTGCGCTTACCATCACTGTGCCAGGAGGCGCTACGATGGATTTTGCAAACCTGACTATTGACGGTTCTACGATCGTTGGTGGAAGTAGTATTTCATTTATGTCTGTGATTCTTTCTGGAGATATTGGGACTGGAGGAAATATCACACTTAGGGGGACCAATAATAGTAGTACAAACCATCTAGTATCATCACCAACTGGTCATTTTGGTACATTGAGACAATACAATACAAATTCACAAACAATAAGTGGAGATTTGGTAGTAGAGAGTGGAGGTTTTTTGTGGACTAGTTTTAATCATGAATCTCAGATTTATGGAATTGATATTGCAGCACAAAATATTGATGTGCAAGTTGGTGGTATAGTCACTGCAGCTGGTACAGGATTCACTAATGGCACATTGACCGGGCGTGATGGACAAGGACCAGGTGGAGGTGTCTATGGTACTTCACCAAATAGTTCGGGTGCATCACATGCGGGAAATGGGGGTATTGATACGCAGGGAGATTCAAGTAACGGAGGATATTGTGATTTTGAAAATCCAACTACACTCGGTTCAGGCGGTGCTGCTTCTCTCACTGGAATTGCACCAGCAGGGGGTGGACACATAAGTTTGACAGCAAACAACATTTTCACCATGAACGGACAGATATATGCATACGGACCATCAAAAGGTGTGGGGGCGGGTGGATCTGGTGGTGGAGGAGGTTCGATTATACTTTCGGGTAATACTATTACTGGAACACCTCAGTTTTTTGATGCATTTGGTGGACATGGACGAGGGAATTCAACCACAGTACAGTATTCTGGTGGTGGGGGTGGAGGATGTGTCAAGCTTTCATATGGAACATCAAACTCGATTAATCCACAAATAATAAATGTATACGGGGGAGCCGGATATCAAGGCGGTGGTGGAGGAACGATATTTATACAAAAACAAGATGACACCGTTCGTCAACTCTATGTATCAAATAGTTCAACACCTCAAGATATTCAGGTTGCATCGTTCGCCAGTAGTATTTTGCACAATCCTGCAGAAACACCTCAGTCGGTAACAAGTTATTCGTTTCAAACACTCTCAATTAGTACTTCCTCAATTTATACTATCGGTAGTGGAAAAACACTCACATTAACTGATACCCATCCATTTACAGGGAGTACTTCAGGAACCATAAAAATTGAATCAGGTGGTACACTCAAAATTGATTCAAATGCAGTAATTGAAAATGTTACAGTTGAGTTGCATGAAGGTGGAGCTATTATTGATAACGCTACAAATCTTTCTTCAAGTCTTAATTTAACTATCGGTTCAGGTGCTACGTTTGACATGCGAGATTTTACAACTAGCTCAGATCCATTTGAAGTAGAAAATTTTACTGTTGCAAGTGGTGGTAGAGTAACTCATGGTTCTCATGAAGGGTTGGGAAATACACCTACGCACATGGTAAATATCAAAGCGCAAAATATTACCATTCAAAATGGTGGATCTATTGATGTGTCTGGAAAAGGTTATGCAGGGGGTCGTCTGGGTGGTGCTGATGGAGAAGGTCCTGGCGGGGGTCAGTATGTGGCCGATGAACACGAATCAAGCGGTGGTCATGGTTCTGAAGGTGGGGTAGTAGGGAGTGGCGGTGGAGGATCATATTGTGATCTATCAAATCCATCAACACTCGGTTCGGGTGGTGCGGCAGCTTCGACTGTAAGTTCTACAACAGAAGAAGGGTACGGCGGTAGTGGAGGAGGATTAGTTTGGCTGCATGCTGAAAATACAGTCACGGTTAATGGGCAAATAATAAGTGATGGTGCTGAAGGACAAGTCTACGAAGATGCATATCCCTTGGGTAATGGCGGAGGTGGGGCAGGGGGAGCAATCAAAATTATTGCACGTATCGTAACAGGAACACCTGAGAATATCTCAATTAGCGGAGGATTGATGGGCCTTCATGGAATTATTGATCATTATAGTGTGGGAGGCGGGGGTTGTATGTTGGTTCAGTATACTGATACCTCAAATATTACTAGCTCAAGTATAAGGCTATCGCCATTTGGTGTTGATCCTGGTTATTCAGAACTTGGAATATTTAATTCAGCGCCAGTACTGAGAAATGTCTCAGTCAAAAATTCTCAGCCCGTATTGGTCGGTTCAATCGTATCGAGTACTGCAATTAATGGACCTGCACGTGTAGTGGTACGAGGAAACTATGCATATAATGTATGGGTGTCAGGGAGTAGTAGAGGATTTACAATAACTGATGTTTCAAACAAGTCTAGTCCAACAATTGTTGGGACAACAACTTCGTCAGGGTCTACCAGATTTGAGTTGTCGGGAAATTACGCATATGTTGCAGAAAGTAGTGTAGACAGTCTCCGTGTTGTTGATATCTCTAATCCTGCAACACCTACAACAGTCGCAGTGATTACGTCTTCAACTGCATTGAATGGTGCTACAGGCATCGCACTTTCTGGAAATTATGCGTATATTGCAACAGCTGATAGTGTAGACCCAACATACGATGGGGTAAAAGTAGTTGATATTTCTAATCCTCTTAATCCAACAATTGTTGGTGGCATAGCTGATCCAGTCAACCTTCGTGGAGCAATTGATATAAAAATTTCTGGTAACTATGCCTATGTTACCGCAGCAAATGATAATTCATTGCATATCTTGGATATTTCAAATCCGTTAACCCCAACAATTGTTGGTGGCGTAAAGGATGATAGCCTTCTTCAGGGTGTTGGTCGTATTGCGATATATGGCGATTATGCTTATGTCGGAGGATTACGACAGGATATTTTTCGCATTATTGATATCTCAGATCCAAACAACCCTACAATTGTGGGTGGATTATCAAATGGGGTTATTGATGGCCCTGGACAAATGTCTGTATCAGGAAATTTTGTATATGTACCTGCAGAAGTAGGCGATAGATTATTTGTCTTAGATGTTTCTAATCCAACTAATCCTGTAATTATACACACGGTTACTTCTTCTGCACTTCTTGATGGAGCTCGAGGGACATATATATTGGACGGTTATTTATATGTTGATAGCTCTAATTCGGATTCACTTTCTATTTTCGATATTCGTAATCCATCTCTTTCATTTCAGGCAGAAGATTTAGATAATACGACGCTTTCGGTCAAGGCAGAATATGTTGCAGGATCATGTACATATAGTGGAACATCATATCCGACCCTCTCAACATCATCAGTTACTTCAACGTACGGTTTAGCAAGTATTAATAATTCAGCAGGGGATAATCGTCGAATACAGAGTATTTCTACTGCAAGTACTACAAATAATGTAACGTCGACTTGGTTAACCACTACCGACATACCTGCTGATGAAGGTGAATACTGTATGT
>CAZCHJ010000012.1:0-5740 GCA_964498735.1 uncultured Gammaproteobacteria bacterium
AAAAACACAAATCCACCCTTTCGGGTGGATATTGCGTTGGCCATACAGTAGGGGACTTTTTCTAATCCCATGTGTATGAGTAATATGTTGCCATATCACTCGTGAACTGTCAAACAGTTCACTGAGCGGTAAACCAGATTCGAACTGGCGACCTTCTCCTTGGCAAGGAGACGCTCTAACCAACTGAGCTACTACCGCACGTAAGTTGTTTTACCCTTTGTTGCGGGGGAGGGATTTGAACCCCCGACCTTCGGGTTATGGGCCCGACGAGCTGCCTGGCTGCTCTACCCCGCGATAATATCTTTTGTATTCTTGTACTCTCCGAGCGGGTAGCGGGAGTCGAACCCGCGTCATCAGTTTGGAAAACTGAGATAATAGCCGTTATACGATACCCGCATGATTTGAATACGGTCTATAATACGCTATTTTCTCGACGTTGTCAATCAATACCTCAATTTAGATACCATGACTCATCCGACGCATCCTAAGCTCTCCATCCTGATCCTTGCGCAAATGGGTAAAAGTTTGTGCAGTCCACGGTTTTTTGAGTAATACCTCGGTAATCCATTGTCCACCCAGTAGATGTGGCATCATGACAAAATTTGCACCTGCCGTATACAACTCTTTTGCGCGATCCATATCATAGAGATTACCTATAATACACACCTTTTTATTATTTCTCCTAATATGTGACACAAGGGTAACCTGATCATCGAGACTTGGAATTGTCGAAATAATTAATTTCGTTTTTTCAAAATTAAGACTTTCCAAAAATTCCACATCAGCAACATCACCAAAATATGCAGGAATTCGCTGACGTCTCAATTTTGAGACTGTTTCAGGATTATAGTCGATCACGGCATAGGAAATGCCTTCAGCTTCCAATACCTGAGCTATTTTCCACCCAATTCGATGGTACCCGAATACCCACGCTTCATATTTTTTTGTACTCATTTCTTGTTGTTGATTTTTATCTTTACCAAACAATCGAAATACAGGAATCAATAATCGATACAATTGTTCACTATACGTAATAACGTATGAAGAAATAAAAATTGTAATGAGAGCGACCAAAGTGAACAATTGCAACTCAGTATTTCCAATGTGTCCTAACTGCATTCCACCAAGCAATAAGATAAACCCGAACTCACTCACTTGTGCTGCAGTCACCCCAGCAAGAAAACTATTACGTCGCGTAAACTTTCTCAAACGAAAACTGAAATAGAGGATAAACGGATTTCCAAACAAAATAAACGCTGAAAAAATAATGCCTGGAATCAATACTGGTCCTAGATTAGAAACCACCATCTGAGTTCCGAGGATGATAAAAAATACGACAATAAAAAAATCACGAAGCGGCTTTACTCTACTCGCAATCTCTGCCTGATATTTGGACGAACCGAGCGTAAGACCAGCGATAATAGCACCAATTTCAAGTGAAAATCCAACCCAATGCAAAATACTTGCAAGCCAAAAACACCATGATAAAGTAAAAATAAACAAAAATTCAGATGACCGTGCGACCTGATCAAGTATCCAGGTAAGTGCATATCTACTAATCACAAAGACAAAGGCGAGTAAGGCGAGACCTTTTAGTACCAAAACCGCGATATGCTGAGGAAAATTAAGAAAGCTATTACCGATACTCGTAAGCCCAATCATGAGAAGAATAGCAACAATATCTTGAACTACCATTAATCCAAGTACATATTTGCCATACACCGTTTCAGTATCTTTTTTATCATTCAATAATTTCACAATAATAATTGTACTCGAAAATGTCATAGCGACACCGAGATATACTGAAGATAGTAAAGAGAAATGAAATAATCGTGCAATAAGGGTACCAATACTCGCAGTAAATACAATCTGTATCAAACCAACAATCGCCACTGTTCTCCCAATTGCTTTAATATGAGAAACATTCAGACTGAGCCCTACCATGAACAATAGAAGCAATACTCCAATCTGTCCAAACGTGACAAACGTTGTATCATTCTGCCCGATAAGTCCAAGAAATAAGGGGCCAGCAATGATACCAGCAATAATATATGCAATAAGCATGGGTTGTCGCAAAAACCGAACGACACACGCGATGGTTACCGTGATTCCGAGTACGATTGAAATGTCAAAAAAAATATTTTGTGGCATGTAAAAAAATAAATTTACTCAAGTATATCATAAATTAAATTTTTACTCCTCTAAAAAATATTTTAAAACCAATCAACGGGGGTTCGGGGGTGAAAACTGTCTGCCCCGCCCTTCGCGAAGGGCGGGGTTGGTTACAAAAAGTACTGTGAGTTCTATGTATTAAATTTTTTCTTAAAAAATTCTTTTATCTTTTCGCCATGTAGCTTTATTCCAAGTACTCCAGCAACCCCGACCAATGCAAGCAATAATGCATACAAAATTTGTTTCTTCGAAGATTGAGCGGATGCATTAGACAATGCGCTAATTTTTTCACCTTTTACACCCCCCTCTTCAAACCGCATATCTTTGATATCTCGCGGAGAAATCAGATACCCATTTTTCGTTTGTTGTACAATTCCCGTAACAGCAATTTTCATTCCTTCTTTAAATGCAGACTTATCAATCCCCGAACCACTCCGGATATATACTCGAATCTCATCAGTTCCATCATCAAGATAAATATATGACCCTTTAATCCCCGTAACTTCACCAGTGATCTCAAGTAGTCCACCCTCATATACTTCGCCAACATTCGCCACATCAGACGGAATAGGAACAATTTCAGATTGTTTACTAACAATATGAATATCGGCAGATGTTTGCGTCTTTAATCGTTCTTCATCTGAAACTTCAGAAAGCTCCCCTACAATTTCCACATGATCCCCACGTACAACAGATGGAAAATCTTTTTTACTTGAATATACTTGGATACCCGTCCCATTCTCCCCAGCAATATACATATATTGAGAACTAAGGAGTCCCGGCTCAGTACTCACAATCCCCGCAAGTTTTACCATCGTACCTACATCATAATTTCGTGCTTGTTCAATTGTTGTTGCAATAACAGGTTTAACTGAAGTTGTGCTCGCCTTCTTTTTATTTATAGCAATAGAAACTGGTTTTGTTGGATTTTTCTTATTAGGTGTAAGTTCATCGGTCCAGAACCACACACCATTTCCAAATGTATATGATTTTCCTTCTTTTGCTCCTGTGTATGCGATTTCTACCAAAACAATTTCTTCATCACGATCAAGAATGCGGATTACATCAGATGAGTTATTCAGAGAAATATGTGTATCTTTCGAATACCATGCCTGATAACTCTTGGCTGGAATAATCGTAGTATCAGGAAACGCAAATGGTTTTGACCCACCCTCGTCATCATCAAGCATAAGTCCGCTAAGACTGATTGGAGCATCGAACGGATTATATAATTCAATATATTCATCTTTAGCATCAGAACCGACTGGATTTGGAAATACTTCGACAATACCAGGTAATAAGTCAGTAGAATAGAGAATGACAGAAGACGCTACGGTGGATGTTTCTACTTCAGGTGAGATGGAACGCTTGTTCTCTAATCCTGGAGTAGACAATGAAACCCATTCCCACTCATTTCCAAATTTTACATAACTCGAATCATCTACAACCGTACCCGAGTATGTCACCGAATCAAATAATACAGAATTCGGGTCCCACAAACTCACTGTTTCTGATCCAGAATTATTAAGAGATACTCCAGTTTCTGCTCGATAAAAAACATGAAAACTCTGTGGTTTCATTTCCACATTTTCAATCGAATATTTTTTTGCAGAGTCCCCTATTTTCCAACCATTTAAATCTATAGTCGAACTATTGGCATTAAAAATTTCAATAAATTCTTTCTCAGTGTCACTGCCGAGAGGATTTGGAAATATTTCAGTAATAAAAACAGTTCCCGATGGTGCACTCATGCCATTTTTTAAAGATGTGGATGTCACCGTTGGGGCGGATCTCGACCCGCCCTCGACCGGTGCAGTCAAAATATTTTCCTTTCCCTTAGTAATTGTTTCAGTTACCAAAAAATTTCTTTGATTCTCACCAGTGTCTACATAATTCACACGAACAAGAGAACTCCCTTTGGGAGGAATTGGCGCCGTATCATCTTCTCCATTCCACAATCCATACACCATCCGATCGATTTCTTTTCCACTTGGGTCGCTCAACACAACTACATCTCCAGTATTATTGAGACTTCCTTTTGGTTTTTCAATTACAAAAAAATCATGTGACGCGATTGAACCGGTGAATATTGTCTTTGCCAAACTTCCATCTTGCAAAATCCAACCTTCAAGTGAAATAGGTGCATTGGTCGTGTTATACAATTCAATAAATTCATTCTGGCCATCAATAGGAATAGGAACCAACTCATTAATAAGAACGCTTCCTTCAGCAAAGGATTGTGCTATAGGTTGTTGCATAGTTATAACCGACGATCCCCCGCCAGAATTAGAAGAAGATTGTGAAATTTCTTTTGGCGTAATGTTATTCGGTTGATTTGGAGTAGGAGTTATTGTGTAGGAAAAATCAATTTTATTATCATCAGTTGTTTCCCCATCACTACTGCGTGCAACCGAATCTCCCTTCCCCGGAGCTGGAGCATTATCAGACACATCTCCATCGTCCCAATCTCCATACGCAACGCGGTCAACAATATTCCCAAGAGAATTTTTAAACACAATCAAATCTCCCGACTGGTTCAATCTACTTGAAGACAAATATACTGTTCGGAATCCAGATGACGCAATCGTTCCAGTTACTGTCGCAATTTTCCCAACACCATCATATAAGGTGTAGCCATCGAGCAAAACTTGATGGTCTCCTGTATTAAACAATTCGATCCATTCTTTATCAGGACTATTCGGATCGCTCATGAATTCATTAATAAAAATTTCTGGAGTACTGCTTGGAGCAACATCTTCATCTTGAGAAGATTGATCAGGAGAAATAATAGTAATTAAATGCGAAACTGTACTTGTAGCTCCATCACTATCATATACGGTAAGATTAATTTGCTTCGTCCCCGTAGTAGAAAATGCATAGTCAACATTAACGCTTTCATAGTGAGTATTTTCAATTGTCCATTCACACTTTGCAATCGACCCTTCAAAATCACTTGATTCTGATGCATCAAAAGTAACCTCTTCATCTGTCTCTACTTCAAGCGGTGCATCAATATGAGCTATCGGAATATGATTAATCGCCTGCAAACCATCCTGCCACCAATAATTTTGTTTTCCAGGAGTCGAGGAAGTAGGGTGCTCTTTCCACTCAAGAGTATCACTTGGATCTCCACTAGAATTTATACGTTCGAGAGAAAAATTGTTTATACTGGTGTATACAAACTTTTCTACAAAATCATCCACCCCACTTCCCTTCTTAATCCCAATCTCTTCTCCAGTTTTATTAAGAGTTGTCCATGCACTATCAAATACTGTCGACGTAACATCTGAATGATCAGCAATAAATACCACATCATTCTGTGCGATAATCGCATAATGACCGGGCAAAAGAACAGTCGAGGTAACTGTACTGCTCGCACTTACAACTAATCCATGATTTACACTTCCTTCCCAAAACTTCCAGCCACTCAAGTCAACAGGAATAGTACTTTTGTTATAAATTTCTACCCATTGATGGTCAGTGGGCGCGCATCCGCTCGGACAGATTTCGGTAATAATAATATTTTCAGATACAGTCTCAGCATTCTTAGTAAATAAAAAAATACTTA
>CAZCHJ010000012.1:5840-22864 GCA_964498735.1 uncultured Gammaproteobacteria bacterium
ATTGTTTACTGACAAATTCAGTATACCATACTAGAAAAAATAATATAACCCCCTCCCCTTTTAGGGGAGTGATGGGGAGGGGTTAAGGGTAAAAAACGAAAATAAAAGTAAAATAAAACAAAAAAACACCTCTCGGTGATTAAATTTGATTTGAACGGAGGGCCACGCGACATGCGCAGCCCGTCCGTTGATCTGCGACCCTACTCTTTTCGCAAAGGGTAGAGTCACAGTGTCGATAATGGTCACGGCGAATCCTGCAAACACGCGTAGTTGGGGAACTCCCAACTACCATGAACTTCGAAGACTCCATCACCATCGCAGTCTTCGTCACACACGTCGCCCTTACCATCGTGATCCAGGTCAGCCTGGTCCGGATTGGAGATGGTTGGGCAGTTGTCACGAACCAAAACAAAGTCATCTTTATCCAGGTCGATATCTTTCGAGTGCCTGAACTTGAGCGCGAGCACAACCACAAGCACCATAAAGATGAGTGTGAGGAGAGTGTAGCGATCAAAACGGTGAGAATTCTTAAGCGTCATTGCTTATCCTTTTTCGTGTACATTTACCAACTTCAAGCCAGGGTGCGTAGCACTTCACATACCACAATTTATGATATACAAAATGCTACACACCCATATAAACCATGTCGAAATTGTAATGAACAAAATTATATAACGAAGTAGTATAGCATATATAAACAATTTTGTCAAGCCTTTTATGCACTATTTTGGCTAAGATTAGCAGAATTTTACTCTCAACTTTGCACCTTTACAGACTTTCTGACTTTCGACTATACAATCCCCAACCTATCCACCGTAAAAAACCTATTTTTGTATACAATATTCTATACATTGTGGATAATTGTGTGGAAAACTACAGATATATGTGGATAAGTTACATTTGTATAGACTATTATACACAAAGGTTTTTGAGCTTTTTATTAAAATTTTGGCTAAAATTAGCAGAATAAATATACTTTTACTCAAACCCTTGACGCTATGTTCAAAAAATGCTATAATAACTTACGTGATCTTTGAAATATTGAGATTCCTCCTTCACTGGAGTCTTGAATCTCATCTATACCGATAATACTACTCTCCGTCGTCCGATTCGGACGATAAACACAAACATCAAAAGTAAAAACGGTCTTACTGCTATCTTCAAACATGCAGTCTGTAACCCTTTGAGTGGTTGATCGGTCATTATCCTAGAGGATACCTTGGCTTTTTCCAAGCAATCTGATTCGTTTTTCCCAAGCAAGACGAGTGAGACTGCTTGAAAAAAACCAGACCCTAGGAATTAAGGGCACCGGCCATACAGTCATTTGTTTGGGCAAGAGTGCCCTTTTTTTAATTTTCAAAAAAATTACCAAAACAAGATTTGCGTTTATCTATCATTTTGCTATACTAATCTTAATATTTCTTACTTATTCTCAGCCCGAAGCTGTTAATCATGAAACATATGACTAACGCCATAAAAGTACACCCAGACTCCGGACTTTCAGAAAAATTCATCCTTGAGATGAAGGAAGTGTTAATGCAGGAAAAAAAGAAACTTGAGCGCGATCTCAGTGGATTTAGTAAGAAAGACGCAAATACTCAAAAAAATTCTACGACGATCTTCCCTGATTACGGAACTGAACCAGAAGACAATGCGCACGAAGTAGAGGACTTTATTACCAATAAATCTCTTGAAGAGGTACTAGAAAAACAATTACGTGATATCGATAGTGCCTTGAAGCGTATTGAGAACGGTACTTATGGTATTTGCAAATTTACCGGAAAACCGATTGGAGAAAAACGTCTCCGCGCACGCCCAACTTCAAGTGCGACGGTAGAAGCAAAAAAATTTTTAACCGATGAAATCTAATACTACCATTCAAAGTAAGAATTTCTTCAGACGCCATTGGTTTATCATACTCAGTGGCGTTTTTTGTATTGCACTCGACCAGATACTTAAACATTTTGCACGAACATACCCATCGGTAACGCACTATCTCGTTCCACATATAATTGGCTGGGAATATTTTGAAAATACCGGTATTGCATTTAGCATTCCCATTCCCCAATTTATCATCATACCAATGACCATTGTTATCATAATTATTGGTGGGATAATGGTAAAAAAAGAACAAAAAAATAAAGTACACCTACTCGGAGCAGGCTTGATTATTGCAGGAGCACTCTCCAACTTAACTGATCGAATGCTCTATGGAATAACGATTGATTATATCCGTGTCTTTACTTCAATTTTCAACATTGCAGATCTCGCAATTATACTTGGTGGAATATTAGTGCTCAAAAAAAATAAAAATTATTCTAATCTCTCTAATTAATCTAATTATTCTGAAAAAATATTTGCTTTTTATTTAGAATAGTTAGTATAATTAGGACAATTAGAAATTTAAGGAGGGAAATATGTTTACTTCGGTTTCATCAGCCGCAGTGCTTGGGCTTGAGTGTACCCCAATCACGATTGAGGTTGATATCTCTGGCACTTGGCCAGGTTTTACTATTGTCGGACTTCCTGACACTGCAATACAGGAAGCTCGAGAACGCATTCGCACCGCGTGGAAAAACAGTGGAATTTCATTCCCCAACAATAGTCGTATTATTGTTAATCTTGCACCTGCAGATGTTCGAAAAGAAGGATCTGCGTATGACGTCCCGATAGCCCTCGGGATGTATTTGTCTCTCGAAAAAATTGAGATTGATATTTCACATATGCTTTTTGTGGGTGAACTAGCACTCGACGGAAGTCTCCGCCACACCACTGGTATATTACCACTCGCAATATTCGCAAAAGAACACCACATACAATCATTATTTGTGCCCAGCGTAAACGCTGAAGAAGCGACAATTATTGATGGTGTTACCATTTTTCCAGTAAAAAATTTCTCTTCGTTAATCAAGCATTTAAAAGGTGAAGAATTGATCAAGCCACAACCAAAAGCAGATATATCATCCTGGACCAAAGAGTATGTATACGACATGGATATGTCATTAGTAAAAGGACAGGAGTTTGTAAAACGTGGATTAGAAATCGCAGCCAGTGGTGCACACAATATACTCCTCAATGGCCCACCTGGTTCTGGAAAAACATTACTTGCACGCACCCTTCCATCAATTCTTCCAAAAATGAATACCGACGAGATGGTTGAAGTTACCAAAATCTATTCAGTTGCCGGATTACTCCCAGCAGATCAACCAATTATCACAGTCCGACCATTTCGTTCCCCGCATCACAGTGCTTCAGGAGTCGCCCTTGTTGGGGGAGGAAAATTCCCAAAACCTGGTGAGATATCACTCGCACATCGTGGAGTACTTTTTCTTGATGAATTCCCAGAATTTCCACGAATCGTACTTGAAAACTTACGACAACCGCTTGAAGATGGACTTATTACTATTTCTCGAGCACAGGGGACTCTTTCATTCCCTGCCCGATTTTCACTCGTTGCAAGTCAAAATCCATGTCCGTGTGGCTTTGCAACAGATACCAGTCGAATGTGTTCGTGTTCTCCTATTCAAATCGAACGATACCGAAAAAAAATTAGTGGTCCACTACTCGATCGTATTGACCTGCATGTTGAAGTTCCACGATTAGATTTTGAAAAACTTACTAGTGTAGAAACCGGTGAGAGTTCAGAAAAAATTCGAGCACGCGTCGAAGAAGCGCGTGAGAGGCAGAACAAACGTTTCCGTGAATTACCAATAGAAACAAACGCGGAAATGAAAAATAGGGAATTAAAAAAATTTTGCGTAATCAACGATACATCAATCGAACTTATGCGCCAAGCAGTAACCCACATGAACCTCTCTGCACGAAGTTATCATCGAATTCTCAAAGTCGCTCGCACTATCGCAGATCTTGGTGCTTCAGATAACATAGAAACAGAGCATATTGCAGAAGCACTGCAGTATCGCACCAAAATAGAATAAAAATACAGAGAAAATTTCTCTGTATTTTTTACATTACATAAATCTCTTATCGTTATTTTCGAACATACGATAACGGATTTTGATATTTATTATTAACTCGAATTTCAAAGTGTAAGTGAGGTCCTGTGGTTCGACCAGTAACACCAATAAGTGCGATAGTTTCTCCTTGACTTACCACATCACCGACTTCCACAAACATCTTCGAAGCATGTCCATACCAAGAAACAACACCACCACCATGATCAATTTTAATATAACAACCATAACCACCATTCCAACCACACTGTGAAGTGACAACCGTACCTGCTTTAGTTGCATAAATAGGAAGTCCTACTGGTCCGGCTATATCAACACCGGTATGTTGTAGCCCGAAGTATTGGGTGATGATTTTTGCAGCTGTAGGCCAGATGTATCCACTTTCTCCACTACTTGCTGATGGAGGAGGAGGTGCATCAACCTTATCGATTGCATCTGAATCTCCCAAATTAACCGGTAAATAACCCCCAATTTTTTGATTCTGCGCTGGAGCTCCTTTTGATGATGGATTCGAAACAATAATTCGGGGTGGTTGAGGATTAACACCTCCAGGAATAATGAGCTGATCTCCGACTGTTAGTACATTTTCCTCAAGGTTATTAAATTTAGTAATATCGCTTACAGCAGCATTATACTTGTGAGCAATTTTCAAAAGAGTATCACCCTTCACCACTACATGTACCACACCATCAACAGGGAGTATAATCAATTTTTGTCCCGGGCGAATATATGATCGAGTGGTCAGATTATTAGCAGACAAAATAGTATCAGTCTTTAAACCAAATTTGGTTGCAATGGTACCAAGGACGTCACCACTTTCAACTTCATAGGTAGTAATCTCAGTGCGGTGTAGTCCAGTCTGTGTTGTTTGGTCTGGATCAATTAAACCAATATCAACACCTGGCATAATAACTGGTTTCATAATTGCACTTCCACCAACAGCCACACCAGTTAATTCAATGGGTACTCTACCCCTACTCTGAGTACTATCCCCACTATTCACTGCAACTTGACGCCACGTTTCAGTGGATGCTGTATTCAAAACATCGGAATTACCTACGATTTCTTCAAGATCATACGCCTGATCTCCTGGTCCAACCAAAGCATATAATAGCGTGTTTCTACCAGGAATTTCATCATACGCACGACTATATAGCCGACTCTGTGGAAACATAACACCAAGAGCTGCAATAAATAAAAGAGCTTGTAGTACTCCTCGTCTACCAAAGAAATCAAGTAATCCCTCATGTTGTTTAGTCAAAAATATTTTCTGTAGACGCTTCTTTGTTCGTTCGATAGCACGATAGATATAAAAACCGAACGTACGCAAATATAATCTATTAAGAGATGTTAGAAATACCCACACCAATCCAAGAAACCAAAACACAAACCGTTTTATGTATATCGCCGCTCGAAGGGGTAAAAGTGCTAAATTGTACCAGTTTATCTTCATAATAGATAGTACCTATCATAGCCTAAAATTCAATCTTTTTCAAACCTCAGAAACGTACTTGAAAAAAGGCCTGTATGGTGGTATTATATGCCTCAGTTACAGAGGATGGTACCGTAGCCAAGTGGTAAGGCAGAGGTCTGCAAAACCTTTATTCGTGGGTTCGATTCCCACCGGTACCTCATAATAAAACTCTCCCTAATAGGGAGAGTTTTATAGTAGTAAAATCTACTTATTTAACATAAATTTCCATAGTAACCTTTTTCACACCAAACTTCTTTGCCTCAGCTTTAGAAGGCATCCAAATATCTCCACGCCCAACCCCATACCGAGCATTCATACGGTCACGAACTGTAAACACCTTATCACCGTAAAGGTCTGGAAAACGAACTTTAGTGCCAAGTGGAAGAAAATTAGCGGCAATAGTGTTCTGTTCACCATACTTTTCGTAATGCTCACAAAGATTATACTTCCAATCAGCCGGAATACAAGGACTAGCATCGGTTTGAGCAGCCTCACTTGAATAGGCAGTCATAACTGCCGCGATTACACGAGTAGGCTCACGATCTTCAACCTCTGGAAATGTATTAGGCGCATCACCAGAATCTTCAATTTCATCATCATTAGAAGAAAAAACCCCAGCAATACTCTTCAAAGCAGAGCTTACAATATTATCTTTAGCCTCTACTTTCTGAGGAACAAGAGTAGAAAACCCAAACGATACGACGATAGCAATAACCATGAAAGCCTTATACAAAACCGATTTTTGTGCTATATTTTTCATACATGTGTGGTTATCCCTAAAACGAGTAGTTTTAGAGGGTTACAGAGCATATATGCCTATATAAAGCCAAAAGATACCTATATGGTATCTCGCTCTCAGTAACGGCATATAGTACCACATATTGGCAACTTTGTCAAGAGTTTGATATAATAAACCGCCTATTTTAGCAAAATTTCTTAGTATGCCTATTCCTAGTCTAAAAA
Organism: uncultured Gammaproteobacteria bacterium; assembly: GCA_964498735.1. GTDB lineage: Bacteria > Patescibacteriota > Patescibacteriia > Magasanikbacterales > UBA922 > UBA922. Next base: position 12,252 of record CAZCHJ010000012.1, read on the forward strand.
CCAGATCATACGGCTACCTCACAGGAACCAGTAGTTACGCACACAATTCTCGGGGGGTGGAAAATGAGCCCCCTCGAAGAAAAAACCCAAAAAATAAAGGTCTTTTAAGTAAAAAAAACATCTTTTTAGCGTTATTTTCACTGTTAGTTCTTAGTTTTGTAGGCGGAACAATTTTGGTTGCCTGGGCAAGTAAGGATCTACCAGACCCAGATCGCCTCACAGACCGAGAGGTTGCGCAAAGCACCAAGATATATGACCGAACAGGTACCCATTTGTTATACGAAGTTTTTGCCGAACAAAAACGTACTATTGTTGAACTAAATGATATTCCAAAAGATCTCATCAACGGCCTTATCGCAACCGAAGATAAAAAATTCTACGAGCACAATGGAATCCGCCCACTAAGTATTATTAAAGCTCAAATTCAAGGTTTATTCAGTTCACAAAGAACACGCGGCGCATCAACAATTACTCAGCAGCTCGTAAAAAACGCAATTCTGACCAATGAACGATCTTACGTGCGCAAAATCAAAGAAGCAATTCTTGCAATTAGAATTGAACAAAAATATACCAAAGATCAAATCTTAAAAATTTATTTTAATGAAATACCCTACGGATCAACAAATTACGGAGTTGAATCAGCTGCACAGAGCTATTTTGGTAAAGATGTAAAAGATCTAACACTCTCTGAATCAGCTGCACTAGCAGGAATGCCTCAGTCTCCTTCAAAATTTTTAAATGATCCAGAGGCATTCAAAGAACGTCGAAATTTGGTTTTGAGTGAAATGTTTAAAGATGGTTACATTACCAAAGAACAAAAAGATTCCGCACAAGCAGAAGAATTGGGTATTAGAAAACAAAAATCTAATTTTGAAGCACCTCATTTTGTGATGTATGTAAAACAACAGCTTGAAGATAAATACGGTGCAGCCCTTGTAGAAAAAGGTGGTTTGAAAGTAATTACCACACTCGATTGGGACAAACAACAAATTGCAGATCGAGTGATTACTGGTGATGACGGTAAAAAAATTCTTGAGTCAGCAGATGCAAATAACGCAGCACTCGTAGCCCTTGATCCCAAAACCGGACAAGTACTTGCAATGGTAGGATCACGAGATTTCAACGACGATTCAATTGATGGACAATTTAATGTCGCGGTACAGGGAAAACGACAACCTGGTTCTTCATTCAAGCCAATTATTTATACAGCCGCATTCGAAAAAGGTTACACACCTGACACCATACTCTATGATGTACTAACAAACTTTAATACAGGCGAAGGAAAACCTTATATTCCAACCAATTACACACTCAAAGAATATGGCCCACTCACCATGCGCCAAGCACTCGATGGATCACTCAATATTCCCGCAGTAAAAACCTTATATCTAGTAGGCGGAGCAAAGGCAGGAATCGATTTTGCAAAACGACTGGGATATACCACACTTGATAATCCTGAAACCGAAAGTTGTGGATTAGCCTTAGTACTTGGTTGTGGGGGTGTATCAGTACTTGAACACACCAATGCGTTTGCCACATTTGCTAATAATGGTGTGTACAATGCACCAGTAAGCATTCTCAAAGTAGAAGATAATACTGGAAAAGTTCTTGAAGAATGGAAAAAAGAAAATGGAAAAGCAGCAATCAAACCAGAACTTGCAGCAACCATTTCCAATGTTTTAAGTGATGATAATGCTCGTTCATTTATTTTTGGTGCAAGTGGTGTCTTAACCCTCCCCGGACGACCTGTTGCCGCAAAAACCGGAACTACCAACCTCTACAAGGACGCGTGGACAGTGGGATATACTCCAGGATTAGCTGCTGGTGTATGGACCGGAAACACTATCCCCACATCTATGAAATCCGGTTCAAGTGGAAGTATGCTTGCAGCAAAACTCTGGAATTCATTTATGCGTGACGCAGTAAAAGGTATGCCAGTGGAACAATTTCCAGCACCTCCTCCAAACACAGCAGAAAAACCAGTTCTCAGAGGATCAAGTGGTGGAACAATCACCGTACAAGTAAATAAAATAACCGGAAAACTTGTCTCAAGCTCAACACCCCAAGAACTAATTGAAGAGAGAACTTTTATCCAACCTCACGAAATCTTACATTATGTAAACAAAGATGATCCACGTGGACCTGCCCCCGAAAACCCAAGCTCTGATCCACAATATATTGGTTGGGAAAAAGGAATTCAAGATTGGATTGTACGCAAAGAAACAGCAGAACCTGAATGGATTCCAAACTTTGGAGAACCTCCAACAGAATATGACAGTGCTTATTCACTCGAACTAATCCCAACACTTGAAGTTCTTTCACCAAAACCAGGAACCACACTCAGCTCTCGTACCATTACAACAAATATTTCTGTTTCTGCACCACGAGGAGTATCAGAAGTGTCATACACAATCGATGGAACATTTGTTGCATCAGAAAAATCTCTCCCATTCAATCTCAACTACACCGGAGAAACACTTGAACCTGGAAATCACACACTTACGATTACCGTCATGGACGATATTGGAAATCGAGTTGAAAAAAATATTCCTTTTTCTCTTGATGTCCCCCCACTTTCACCTGGCGTACGTTTTAATGACCGATCATATACAACACCAAAAAACAATTTTCCTCTTGGAATTTTACTTTCGTACCGACGAGTAGATGAAATCAAAAAAGTATCAATCTCTGTACAAGCAAGTTCTGGAGGAGACAAAAAATTGGTTACTACTATAACTGACCTAACCAATGCAACGTACTTTAACAACATGCTTTCTGTGGTATGGACCGAGGCTCCAATGCCTGGTAAGTACGTACTCTTTGCTGAAGTAGAACTTAAAAACGGATTAACAAATGTTTCCGACCAAATACCTATTGAGATTAAGTAGATATAAATAAAAACCATCCAACAGTTGGATGGTTTTTTAATATCTAAAACTTACTTATTGTCGTATCGGCATGACAATATATTGAAATGTTTCATTTCCTGGAACAACAATGAGACAGGGCGCTTCAGGTGAATTTACTCGTATCTCAGCTTCGTCGGCAGTTATTTGCTGTAATCCATCAAGTACATAACGATAATTAAGAAGGATGGTCATTGAATCACCCGCAACCTCAGTTTCTATTGAAGAAGTATGTTCTCCAGTCTGTGCACTGGTTGATGAAATACCTACTTTTTTTTGTGCAGGATCAATTGAAAAAGAAATTGCATTTACTCCTGCTGTTGAAAACAAACTAGCAGCTTTTATTTTATTACTCAATTCACTAACAGGTAGTGTTGCTTTTGTTTTAAACGTAGTTGGAATTATTTGTGTGTAGTCTGGATATCTACCATCAATAAGTCGACTGACCATTTCGAACATGTCATATCGTACCGCGACCTGATTAGTACTCACCGTTACACGTATGTTTTCTTCCCCTTCATGCTGTCTACCAAACTGAATCAAACGCGCAATTTCATACGCGACTCGACCTGGTATGATACAGGTAACTTCGGCATCTTCTCCTTGTTCTAACGGAACTCGTACCTCTGACAAACGATATGAATCGGTCGCTGCCATGAGCAATCCATCATAACGCTCACTTTTGAATCTACAAAAAACACCGGAGAATTCTGGGCGTATTTCATTTTTAGCACAAGCGATTACCACTCTGCTCACTGCCTCTCGAAAAGCATTCGCATTGATCAAATACGTATGACCTTCTTCAATGCCCGGTATGACGGGATATTCATCTGCTGGGAAACCCTTTATTTTGGTCTCAGAGCCCGCTGAATGTATCACAAGCTCATTTCCCTCAAGTGAGAGGTCTACTGTGTCGTGAGTGAGCAATCTGATGTATTCAGTGAATGTTTTTGCTGGCACAGTAAACGAACCCGGTTCTTCTACTTTTGCACGTATATGTGTTTTTACCGATACCTCCAAATTGGTAGCACTAATCTCGACTCCTGATTCATGTGCTCGTATTAGAATATTCTGTAGTATAGGTAGATTGGCGTGTTTCCCTGCAAATGAGTTTGTAATATCTAGACTATACAATAAATTTTCACGTGTGGATGTTAATTTCATATTTGTATCTTTTTATATAATATAATCTAGTAGATAATAATAGAGCTTGTGGATACGGTTGATAATCTATTTTTTTAGCTCAGTTGAGATATTTTATTTGATTTGTTGTGTGGATAACCTCGGTACAGAAAAAGAATAAATAGTGGAAGGAATAATTCTGTGAACAGGTGTGTGTGGAAAACTTTTTATTACACACTACTTATTAACTTCATTATATTCAGTTTTCAGCTAACTTATGCACAGAATTTATATTTTATTTGTGTATAAACGCTGTTTGATTAGTTCCATATCTTGCTTAAGTTTGAGATCATTATCTACCTCCTCAGTAATTTTTGAATGAGCATGCATTGCAGTAGTGTGATCGCGACCACCAAGTTCTTCTCCAATGCTTGGATAAGATAATTTAAGCTCTTCTCTCATGAGATACATGATAATTTGACGAGGAAATGCAAAACGTTTTTCACGACTTTTTCCTACGATATCCTCCATTTTAATATCATAAAATTTGATAACCTCTTCGATTAGGTCTTTTGGAGTAAGAGATCGACGCATGTTCTGTTCTTGAAAGCTTGAGAGAATATGACGAATAGATTCTTCAGTCGGTGGAGTATTTTTCAACTCATGGAAGGCAATGATTTTATTAAGTGCACCCTCGAGTTCACGAATATTACTCTGTACGTTGGTAGCAATAAGATTTTGAATATCAGGAGAAATCGGAAATTGGCGCTCAGCTGCCTTTTTCTGAATAATTGCCATTCGTGTCTCGAGATCAGGAGCAGAGATATCAGCAATCATTCCCCACTCAAATCTACTGCGCAGACGATCCTCGAGTGCGGGAATAGCTTTTGGTGGACGATCACTGGTCATGACGACCTGCTTCCCTTGTTGATGAAGTTCGTTGAATGTATGGAAAAATTCTTCTTGGGTTTGTTCTTTACCGCCAATAAACTGGATATCGTCAATCAGGAGCAAATCAACATTACGATAACGATCTTTGAACTCCTTTGCACGACCTTCCTTTACTGAGGAAACAAATTCATTGGTAAATTTCTCAGAACTAACGTATAAAATTTTGACATTAGGATTATTCGCAAGCATGGTGTGACCAATTGCCTGAATAAGGTGAGTTTTACCAAGACCTACTCCACCGTAGATAAACAGAGGGTTATAGGCTTCACCGGGTCGAGAAGCAACAGCTTGAGCAGCTGCGTGTGCAAGTTCATTGCCTTTTCCCACGACAAAAGTATCAAAAGCATATTTTGGATTAAGACCAAATTGTTGAACCAATAATGCTTTTTTGGGAAGTGGGGCGATAGGAGAATGAAAAGAAGGTACCTTGGGGGCTTCGCTCGACGATGGAGTGCATTCTTGTTCTTTAATATTGTGAACACTATCAACGAGATAATCGATTTTTTTAACCGGTTTTCCTGTCACGCGTTCGAGTATTTTGACGATAGTAGTGTGGTATTTTTTTTCTAGCCAGCTTTTGGTAAATGCATTTGGCACACAAACAACAACACCGCCATTATCATATTGAGAAATACCAGTATTTTTGAACCACGTTGTGAAATTTGCCTTAGATAAGGTTAGTTCAAATTCAGCCAATACTGCCTGCCAGATTTCGTAGTTAGTCATAAGTTTGTTTATGGGGTGAATTGTAACATAGTTCAGAAACACGAGATATGGTGAGTGTTATGGTAAAAGTGTACAGAATGTGGATTACCTGTGGATGGTGTGGATAACAATCATACGTGAAAGTTTTTAGATTGACAATATCTATTTTTTCGTGTTTACTATCACGCGTCTCTTGCGAAGACCACTAAGAGTCTTCGTATAGGTGGTATAAATTCCCTGTCACACGTTGGAGTAACACATGAAGCTGACCGTCATCGATCAGTCCATCAAGCTGAAGGGCAACGAGCACAAGGGGAAGAAGGAGCGGAAGCAGACCTTCCGTGGCCTCATCGAGGTTGTCGAGACCAACGCGCGCGGGCGGGGTGGGCGCCCCAGGATCCAGGTGATCACCACCAGGAACCGCTGCACCGGCCCCATGAGGATCACGATCATGGGTGATCGGAACCTCGAGATGCAGCGCGTGCTCGTCCCGGGCGAGGGGCACTCGTTCCACGTGCCGCAGGGCTTCGTCGCGAAGCAGCTCCAGGTCGTCGCCCTGACCTGAGTACAGGTCTACGCTATCACCGCGAGGTCTCGCACCATTTTTCATTGTCCATCTTCCCCCAGGGACATGAAACTTGGCTGCGAGACCTTGAATTTCACTAAAACAAAAGATTTTTTCTTGACAAAACGAGAAAATTTGTGTATACTATATTTATTAGTTCCTATTTTTAAGGAGAATTGTATATGCCAAAACGAAAATATCAACCAAAAAAACGAAAACGAGCAAAAACTCATGGATTTTTGAAAAAAATGACTACAAAAAATGGCCGTGATGTACTCAAACGTCGTCGAAATAAGGGTCGAAAAAAACTCACCGTAAGTAGTGAGCGAAAAGGAAAGCGCACCCGAAAGACCCGATAAATCAAAAAAGCAACACAACCCCGCCCTTTGTCATGAGCGGGGTTATTGTTTATACTGTATAAAGCGTGCGTTTTGGGAGGAATGTACGCTGTTAAAAGGGGTATAGAGGGGACTAGTGTTAGAACACTAGTCCCCTACAGCCTTATTATAATCTATGCTTCAAGAAGAAAATCGTCTTAAACGCATGAAAGATTTTGAAATCCTCTTTAAAGAGGGTAGATTTGTTGCGGGTGCTTTGGTAAATGCAAAGATTTGGAAAATAGATCCAGAGAAATATCCTAAACGTGGGTACAGTGTTAATGATTTAAAAATCGGATTTGTTGCAAGTGTAAAACATGAAAAAAAGGCGGTAGGGCGTAATCGAGCAAAGCGACAGATGAGAGAGGTTGTTCGTTTGTTACTTAAAGACAAAAAAATTAAACCCGGTTATGTTATTGGATTTCTTTCAACTCCAAAAGTTTTCGGTGCAGAGTATACAGAAATCAGCTCAGATATTGAATCAATTCTTCGAAAAGCGCGCATTTTGATTTAGATAAAATATTCATTTTTCGCTCAAATAAAACAAAATATGCGATTACTACGCTTCATTATTAATATTCCAAAAAATTTTCTACTATTTTTAATTAGAGTGTACCAACACACATTATCACCTGATCACGGTCCCATGAAAGCAAAATTTCCCTATGGATATTGTAAATATACACCTACCTGTAGCGAGTATGGATACCAGGCAATTAAGAAGTATGGAGTAATTCGGGGGATTCCAAAGACGGTTTGGCGGATAATGCGGTGTAATCCATGGTCAAAAGGAGGAGTAGATATACCTTAATTATAAATGAATAAAAAGAAAGACAAGCATTGACAAAATGTTTGTTTTTTGTTAGGTTAAAGCGTTAATCGTTCATTTCAACATGTCGATTGTCTTCGTCTAGGTTGACGTAGATGATTTGACACGCTGCAATCGGAGAAAACAAATGCAAGAGACCATCATGATCGCTCGAACCACGTGGGTCGCGCTCTGTGCGCTCTCTCGTGCACTGACTGCTGGTATCAAGACGGGTACCTTCAACCCCGGAAGAGTGTACATGGCGCGAAATTCGCGTGGGGTGCGGAAGGTGTGGAACGGACGGTCGATCGACACCATACCCCATCGTTTCGGTGGGTGGTGCGGGTACGAGGACATGCGCACGGGCACGAGATTCCTGTGGGAGTCGGTCAGTCGCAGAGCATCGATCGAGGCCTACAAAGAGCATGGCGGAACCTGGAGGCTGATCTACAAGGACAAGTCGAGTCTATATGGCCTTTCTTACTATCTGATCCATTTCGCCAAAGCAGCGGATTTCGGGTCAATAAAGATCATTCAGATCGATGCACATGTCGCAATCCCCGAACGAATCAATCAGGCCTGGGGAGGTCTGGATGATTGTGCAAAAGATCGTCTCTCACTCTTCGCTGCCGAACACAGCCAGACTGTACCTCACTGGAGAATGAAGGAGTTCGATCACATCATGTGGCACGCATGCTTCGAAGCTCCATACGTGTATCTGGTGTAGAGCTACGTAGTGTGCATGAAGTTTGTCCCCGTTCGAAAACGGAGAGATGAGAGACGCTGTCTCCTGGTTACGTCGTACCTTAGCAACAACGACAACCTCTTCATGTGAAACATGAACTGATGAGTCCTGATAAAAGAAGGACGAAAGGGAAAAATAAAACCGCCACACGGCGGATTTTTATTTGTAATTTTTTGTATTTGAATGTATTTTTTTACTTTTTCCTTTTAACCTTTTACTTTACTATGCTATGTGGAAATAACACACATCTCCATCTTTCACTTCATAATCTTTTCCAACGAGTAGCATCTTTCCTTTCTCTTTCACTCCTGGCCATCCACCAAGCTCAACAAAATCTTGAACACTTGCCACATCAGCCTTAATATATCCTTTGATAAAGTCGGTATGAATCACGCCCGCCGCATCTGGGCCTAATGTTCCCCTTGTTACTGTCCATGCGCGGGTTTCTTGTTCTCCTGAGGTGAAGTAAGTAATGAGATTAAGAAGTTTGTATCCTGCAACAATCAATCGATCAAGTCCCGTTTCTTTCATTCCCAAATCTTCCATAAACATTTTTGCATCTTCGGGGGAGAGTTCCGCAATTTCTGCTTCAATTTTTGCACTAATTTCGACATAAGGAATACTTCCAAAAATGCTCGTAAAATTATTTTTTCCGATCATATCTTCCTTTACATTCACCACATACATCATGGGTTTCATGGTAAGTAAATGTAAATCTCGTACAATTAATTTTTCTTCATCGTTAAATTCCAATTCGCGAGTAGCTTTTCCTGCTTCAAGTTGTGCATTAAGTTTTTCAAGTACTGAAATTTCAACTTCCTTCCCTTTTGCTGCAGCACCTTTTGCGTCGCGTTTTGTTTTTTCGAGACGTTTTGAAACAGTCGCAAGATCGGCAAGTGCTAGTTCGAGATTAATGACATCGCTATCGTCTTTTGGATCAACTTTTCCTGCAACGTGGATAATGTTTCCATCTTCAAAAGCTCGGACTACTTGTACGATCGCATCAGCTTCTCGAATGTGTGTGAGAAATTTGTTTCCCAGCCCTTCCCCTTCAGAGGCACCTTTTACAATTCCTGCGATATCGACAAATTGAATAGCAGTTGGAATAATTTTTCCAGACTTTGAAGTAGTTGCAAGCGGAGCAAGTCGTGCATCAGGTACCTCAACAACACCGACATTTGGTTCAATGGTGCAAAAAGGGTAATTAGCAGCTTCTGCTTGTTTACTTTTGGTCAGTGCATTAAATAGCGTGGATTTTCCAACATTGGGTAATCCGACAATTCCAATTGATAACATAATGAAAATTAGTTTTGCATTGCGGAGTGTAACAGAAGAAGTACAAAAAATCAACCATTAAAATAAAAAATGAAGATACACATACCTTCATGAAGTAGTCAGCCAACCCTCCCGGATATCGAGAGGGTTGGCACATAGGCTGTGGCGCGTGCCAGAGATGGACCAGACACTCACTAGTGATCGGTCTCATTTCGGGTGGAGAGCTTGGCAGTATCATGCCCATCATTGCCTTGGAAGAACCAGTCAATGGAGACTGGTCGAGACGGCAGAGAAGAGGACTTCTCTGGTTCAGGTGCTTTTTTCCGAACTGTTTCGACGATGTCTCGGATAAGAGAGAAGGATAGACAAAGAAGAACGCAGATAAGGAGCAAAGAGTACACAGTAACTCTCCTATGTGTTAGGGTGCAAAAAGCAGTATATCATATTTTACACTAAAAACAATTGTTTAATAAAAATATATATAAAATATTGTACGACATATAAAAATAGCATAATAAAAGTATTTTATATAGATTATACATTTTAAAGTGTGTTTATAGTGTGAGAAAAGTTACGGATAATAAGAAGTTGTTGCAAATTAAAAATCCCCTATTAAGGGATTTGTTAATATGAGTGCCTCTGACTACGTTAGACAAGTCGAACCTGGTAGTACCCCCACCGCGAATCGAACGCGGATCTAGACGTTAGGAGTGTCTTGTTCTATCCATTGAACTATGGGAGCATGTTGTTAATTAATGCGTCTTTACTTGGTTTCATGTGAAACACCCTGTTTTGTATTGATTAGAGTATAGAGTAGTGTGTACATTCCGTGTACAGTAGCTCCATGAGTAATGATATCAATACATAATTCTCCATTTTTATCAGTAAGGGTGTACGTTGTATCATTTGAGATGAGGATTTCAATCGTTTTGTATACATCTGTATGTACTTCTGGAGCTTCTAACCACTGGAATGCTGGATGACTAGAAAGTTGAGAGATAGCTTGCCTGTTTTCGGATGTATCAAAAATGCAGCAGGAATTTTGTTGATTATCAGAAGAAGTTTTGATCTCGCACAGATCAGTAATTGTCTTTTGATCTGCATTACTAGGGTTGAAGAGAGAAAGGATAGAATTATTATTTGTATACAATGTTCTATA
>CAZCHJ010000013.1:0-8581 GCA_964498735.1 uncultured Gammaproteobacteria bacterium
GAAACAAACGTATCACTTAAAATAAATGGAAACACTTTCACAATCCCCTATATAGAAAAGATGACAGCGGAGGACACAATGAAATACGCGCATGAAACACACCCTCAACAATTCTGGTACGAAAGTATCGCGTACGGTAGCGATCTCGGCACATTTGTCACCTCAATCAATGGAACAGCAGAAAATTACAAAGAAAAAATGCACTGGATTCTATATATCAATGGTAAAAAATCAAACAAAGGAATATCAACACTCATACTTAACCCAAACGACACAATCACATGGAACTATGAAAAAGAAATTCTCTAGCCTACTCATCATTCTTGCTCTATCTTTTACTATTATTCAGGCGACACATGCAGAAGATGTGTCCCCGGAAACACCCACATCAACTCCGGAGCTTATAGCGACACCAACGAGTACCCCAGTAGATCCAGTAACATCGACTCCACAAACATCTACTGAAGAATCAGTTAACTTACCGACAATCGAAGCAACACTCAGAATTGAAACTACTGATGGCGCATTGTTTGAAAAAACTATTACGGTCACTGCCTGCAAACCATATGAGGGAGCACCTGAATATACACTCAATGCAAAGTGCCTGATTGAGCAAGCAGAAGGAGTTACAACAACCTGGAATTTCTTTGGTACGGATGCATTTCTCAATTCAGTGAATGAATATAATAATGACTTTGGAACAAATGTATATTGGGGATACTTTATCAATAACGAATATGGATCCACAGCACTTAATTCATATCTCCTAAATACAAAAGATGAGATTCTTCTCGTCTACTGTATCAACCCCCTCAAATTGGAATTCTCCACTTCAACACCCCATGTAGGAGACATAGTCACAATCTCGGTATTAGAATTTGGACTCGATGAAAACTGGAATCCAGTATGGATACCCAGTACGAGCTCAACTCTTACCATTAATGGAATACCTCAAATACTGGATTCTAGTACGTATAATCTACTAATTGACACAACTACACCATATCTCATACAGGATTCAAAAGTAGGATACGCGCATGCAGAAGCATCACTTACTGGTTTGAAAAACGATACGATGATTGAACAACCAGCTAACACTGATAGTAGTGGATCTGGTGGCGGAGGGAATATTTCAAATCCCACACAAAGCATGATTACATTTCTTGATGCAAAACAAAATACGGACGGTTCATTTGGAACCAGCGCATTCTTGAGTGACTGGGCAGCAATTGCCTATGGCGCGTGGGACGGATCGCAAAGCGGAAAATCAAAACTCTCTAGTTATCTCCGTACCGACCCAAGCCCACTCGATGGACCCAACCAGACAACAAATTATGCGCGACGTGCAATGGGATTGATGGCACTCGGAATCAATCCCTATACCGGGACCAAGACAGACTATGTACAAAAAATTCTAGCTGGATACGATGGTAACCAATTTGGCGATCCAGGGCTGATCAATGACGACATATTCGCACTCATTTCTCTCCTCAAGGCAGGATACACTGCAACCGATGCGGTTATTGTAAGTACGACAAAAAATATTATTACAAACCAAAGCATCAATGGATCATTCGGAAGTATTGACCTCACTGCAGCAGGAATCCAGGCACTCTCACTTGTAGATACAATGCCTAGTGTAGCGGATGCATTACAGAAGGCAAAAGAATATCTGAAAAATGCACAGAATACTGATGGAAGTTTTGGAAACATCTACACAACTGGCTGGGCACTCCAAGCATTCAGTGCACCAGGTGATAATAGTAGTATATCTGGAGCAAATTATCTGACACAAAACCAAGCAATGGATGGAGGACTTTTATACGGGGACACCAATAGCAATCGAATATGGGCTACGTCCTACGCAATTCCTGGAATACTCGGAAAATCCTGGGGACTTATTCTCACCTCATTCGACAAACCAGGTACTACACAAAATCCTGGAAACACGAGTTCTGATAGTCCTACAACGACGCCTACTACTCCAACCACTACGTCAACAATAGAAACCACCACTTCAACCATTTCTTCAACCACAACTCCAATAGTAACCACTGTAGCACCACTTAAATTAGAAGTTAGAGACACCGTATCAACAAAAAAACCAGTTACTTCCATAAGACGACGAAACGTGCTCGGTATACGTGAAGAAAATACTGAATCAATAAAAGAAGATGACGGTACCATCACCCCAGAAGCAACCAAAATCGAGAGCAACACTACCACCCCACCAGAGGCAACCGAACAACCCCAATCCAATACAAAAAAATATATATTTATTACATCACTCATCACATTTCTCCTGCTTACTGGATATATGGGAATCCAGGGCATGTCTTCAAAAAAATAACTACATACGCTATACTCAGACGTACTACTTACTACTTATCACACTTATTACTCTATATGAAAAAATATCTCCTTCTCATTATCGCTTTAGCCGCATATGGCGTTATCGCCCGTCTCATGCCTCATAGCCCCAATTTTGCTCCGATTACTGCCCTAGCGCTTATTGGAGGTCTGTATATACCCCGAAAACTAGCATATATCGTCCCAGTCGCAGCCATGCTCGTGAGTGACCTCTTTATCGGCTTCTACCACCCCTTGATCATGGTTTCAGTGTACGGATGTCTCCTCTTTGCAACCTACCTAGGAACAAAAGCAAAACAGCACAAAAACTTCGGCACTATTGTCGGGATTACACTTGCAAGTTCAATTCTCTTCTATCTCGTAACCAATACGATGGTCTGGGCATTCGGAGCACTCTACCCACGAACACTATCTGGACTTATGGAGAGTTATTATCTCGCTCTCCCCTTCTTTCGAAACAGTCTCTTGAGTGATTTCTTCTATACTGGAGTATTAGTTGGAGGAATCGAAGCAATACGATTTTATAGTTCAAAACTCAAAACTGAAAACTCAAAACTGAAACTAGAAATATAAAACTCTTCATTATGTCATTCCTGCGAAAGCAGGAATCCACTACAAATTAAAAAACCCGGCTAGACCGGTTTTTTAATCCTCAATTACTTCGTAAGAAGACAAAATAATATTCGGCTTCGGGGTTTTGTTTTTATATTTCATTTTCTCATTTTCCCCGTCGGCCGCTTTTTTACATTTTAGATATTTTTCTCTTTTTCTACAATCTATAGATATCTACAACATTCTGAAGCGACCGCGCAATGAACGCGCTCTACAAACCGCCATATACAGCGGATGGAACGAATTCTTGCGATTACTTGAAAGAACTGGAAACCAACTTCACACACTCCGTGCACTTACGTTCAGACGGCAGCATGCGGAACTCCCTAAGCGGAATCTCGTTGATGCCGACAGACTTGCCACAGACGGTAGTCAGATGCCTTCCCACCGGACACAGCGCATGGAAGATGGTCTCGTGATATCCTCGCCCCTTAACTTGAAGGTACGCGGCACAGCTGATACACCTCCCGACATCAGGAAGACGAGCGAACTCACTCTCTCCCACCGTCGTATCAGTGGAGATCGTCTTCTCACACTTTTCAGGGTAGTCGTGGCGAGAGAAGCATCGATCGTCCAACTTACGGAACACATGAATCATATCGACTCTCCTCGCAGTCATGTGGCGGAATTGCCGACTGCGTTAGATGCGTGTTAAACATACACCCGACGCAACAGACAATAATTGATAGATGAACATACCAGAAAAACACATATTTGTCAATACTGACACTAAAAAATACCCTGACTTATCAGAGTATTTTTATTTACCTATAAACTATTGAACTTTCTTAACTAACCATACTCCTCATCATGTGTAATTAGTTCTTCTCCAGAATCAGTGAATACACGCTTCTTCCCAGACACACCATGAGAATCATGGGCAACCGACTCAGGTGCAGGGACCAATTCGATCGGTAATCCGGAAGGAGGTTCAGCAGCTTTATTGGCAGCTTTCTGTAAGAGAGGTGTTTTTACATGAGACATTGGGAAATGCCACAGTGTTGCCAGTTCTTCGATATTTAGCACATACGCATGAACTTCCAGATTCATCGATCGATTTTTATACGCATCGATATATTGTGATTTCTTTTTATCAGATGATGCCTGTGCTCCGACTACAATCGAATTCGCACTTGGGATATTGAACTGAGCCATCGAACCCTTGAGCGCAGTTACACCTCGAGAAGTATTGAAAACTTCTTTTCGTGCGAGATACACCGCGCGCATATTGGTCTTGAAACCAATCTTTTGAATTTTCTTCTCCATGGCTTCAACCAATTTCACCTGCCCCGGAGTCATATATTTGAGCTGATTTTTATCTGTTTTTTCTTCAGCATGTTCCTCATGTCCACCGCCACCAAGACCCGCAATCTGTCTCCCAGCTTCCTGAAAAAGACCTTTAACTTCGTTAACCAAAAAATTATCAGTAATAAAACTGAGTGGAGAACCATGGCCATGTCCATGTGCATCTTCTTCACCAATAAATTCTTTGATTTTTGCAATGACACTCTCTTTCCACTCATTATCGATCGGTTCAACCAAAATCTGGAACCACATCTGTTCACCATGCCCGATACGAGAAAAGCTCTCAAGCATTGTACCCATCGGATCCTTGAGTACCGTATCTTTTGAAATCGAATGTTCGAACTCCTCGTAGGTTCGGATAGGAAATGCCGCATCCTCTGCAAGTGCAAATTCACCTACCCATACATCATATTCAGAATTCGGATACGTACTCGGTGCGGTCAAAGCATAATCCTCAACCTCTGTAATTTCTGCTTCTGGATATTGAGCGTAGATGGCAGTTTCCATAAGATCCCGGTACTGCTCTTCGGTCCAGACAAGGAATTGAATATATCCTTCAATACTAATAATCTCAAAACTAAACCATTTTTGTTTATATCCATCATAAAATTTCCCTTTCAAGTCTGGTTTACTAAAAACCGCAGCAAGATGGGAAAATAATTGCTCTACCGCTTTGGGTGTCTGAACATTAAGTTGTGGAATATCAATTGCAAGTACAATATGTTTCCAATGATGTGTTGCAGCATGAACCCGCATATGATGATACGTGTGGAGAATTTCAATTAATAAAAAATTAACCAAAGGAACCCACAGTATAATTGCAAAAAGCTCTGTGATAATAGCAAGAGGATTCTGATTAATAAATGCACTAATCGTAGAAAAATCAAACGTAAACAAACCAAAATTCATACAAAAACTAGTGATGGCCCGATGAAGCATTGACTAATTTGAAAATAATTGGATAGGTCACCAGTACCACAACAGCAGCAAGCCACCAATCATGTGTGCCTGCAATATAACCAGCAAGAAATACGATAAGAAATGAAAGCGTTCCCAAAAATGCGATGACATGACGAGTTGAATTATCGGTCATAGAAAGAATAATTATACAGAAAGTATAGCATATAAACTGAAAAAGTTAAAAGGCAAAAGTAAAAAGAAAATACATGAGAGATAATCATGTATTTTTTGTATTTTGCGTTTGAATTATCTTTTAACTTTTCTTTGTCCAACTATGCCAACTTACGAGAAGAGATGATGCAATGAAGATAGAAGAATAGGTACCAAAGAAAATACCAACGATCAGTGCAAGAACAAAATATTTGATTGATTCTCCACCAAACACGAATAGTGAGGTAAGAACAATCAATACCGTAAGAGAAGTGTTGAGGGAACGAATGAAGGTTTCATTAAACGCACGATTCACGAGACCAAAGAAATCACTTGAACCATAACGTGTAAGATTTTCACGGATACGATCAAATACTACAATCGTGTCGTTCGTCGAATATCCAAGGATGGTGAGGAGCGCTACAACAAAAGAAACACCCACTTCAATTCCAAGAAAATGACCAAGAAGTGAGAATACACCGAGTGTAATGATGATATCATGGAACAATGCAACAATTGCTGCTGCACCGTACTTCCATGAGGAAACTGGTTTCGATACTTTTCTGAAGGAATATGCAATATATGCACCGATAGCAAATACCACCGCAAGCACCGCCTGTACTGCACGAGTCTTAAGTGTTTGACTAATTGTAGGTCCTACTGTTTCAATACTTTCTTCAAGTACACGATTTTCAGCGACAGAATCATGTGCAGTAGTTTCGAATTTTGTTCGAGCAGCTTTTAATAACTGTTGATGTTCATCTTCAGTCAAATAACGCAATCGGATGAGAAATCCTGCTTCCCCTGCTGGCTGCACGACACTTGTACCGTAGGTTGATTCGTCAATAACACTCTGCATTTCAGTCATTGATGGTCGAGCGCCAGTAAATGTTAATTCAATGACAGTTCCCCCAGTAAAATCAATACCCGGTTTGAGACCGTACAAAAACAAACTCACAATACTCACCCCAACAAGAACGAGAGAAATGAGAAAGAAATAATTTCGTTTTGAAACAAATGAAATATTCATAATCAAGAATTATGATTGCTCTTCTGAATGACTATTGCCACCAAGAAACAAGAATCCACCACTTCGTTTCTTGAACCAAGGTACTACAAAGCGCAACATTACGCGTGTCACGGTAATAGCACTGAACATACTGACCAGAATACCGATAATAAGAGTTACTGCAAAACCTTTCACAAAACTAGTTCCGAGCCAGATCAACAACATACAGGTAATAAGAGTCGACATATTACCATCACGAATAGAAGTCCACGCACGCTTGAATCCTTCTTCTACCGCAACTTTGAGACTCTTTCCGCGCTGTAATTCTTCTTTCATACGTTCAAAGATAAGCACGTTCGCATCAACCGCCATACCAATCGAGAGGATAAATCCAGCGATTCCAGCAAGAGTGAGTGTTACGCCAATAAATTTGAAAAGTGCAAGCGTAAGAACAATGTAGAGTGACAAAGAAATAACAGAGAGGAAACCTGGCAAACGATAGTAGAACAACATGAATAACATGATGATCGCAACACCGATAACTCCAGCCTTAACACTCATGGTAACTGATTCTTGTCCAAGCGTTGCGCCGACGGTCTGCTGACTCACCAACTCAACTGGAACTGGAAGAGCTCCTGCATTCAAACGCTGAGTAAGAAGACGTGCTTCTTGTATATTACCAGCGCCAGTAATCACTGCTCGTCCATCACGAATAACCGCCTGTACAGTTGGAGCACTGATTACCTGTCCATCAAGGAAAATGGCAACCTGTTTCCCAATATTTCGTTCAGTAATTTCTGAAAACAACTTGGTTCCTTCATCGTTGAAATTAAGCGCAACCTGTACCGCTCCTGTTTTCTGATCAGTAACTACTTCTGAACGTGCGAGTTGTTTTCCAGACAAACCAGTCTCTTTCCACTGATCTACCGGTGGAACAATATCTTCTTTAGATTGTGTCTTGATCAAAATTCGAGAAACTTCGTATTCTTTGGCAACACGCTGATCTTTCTTGTAGATGACATGGAAACCAAATGGTGTTTCAACTGGTCCAATAATCTGTCCTGACTGGGCACCAAATAAAGCTTTCTCAAAATCAGGCACCGTAAGTCCAGCAGGAATCCAGCCCAAATTTCCTTTGTTACTAGACACAGTAGGATCTGTTGAATTTTCAACTGCAAGTTTTTCAAAATTATCTGCGTTTGCTTCATTATAAATTTCCTGTGCTTTTGCTCGCGCTTCTTCTTTGTTATATTGAGGTGCATCACAATTAACTGCACCCAAATAACAAATGAGGATATGACTTGCGAGTACTTCTTCTCCTGCATCACGTTCCTTGCCTCGTTTTACGATATTATACCCTTCATTGGTTTGAATTAATTTTTGAGAAAGCATGTTTTCATGAGTAGAACTTGCTGCAGCCCAGTCATAAATTTGTGGATATGCAATAGATGAAGTTGCACTAATATATGAGAGATATCCCCCATTCACCTTGCTCTGTTCATCTTCAGAAACTTCTTTTGCAACATCTTCAAATTTTTCCTTTTTCAAACGTTTAAGAATAGCTTCTGCTCGTTTCTTTGCGTCAGCATTGTGTGCATCCATCGCTTTTTGTTCTGTAGGTGTCAATTCACGAGTCGATGAAGTATTTTGTTCTTTGAATTCCAAAATAGGAGTTTGGCCGATCAACTTCACTGCTTGTTGAATATCTTGAATTCCTGGCAAGTCAACATTGAGACGATATGAATCACCAATTTTGGTCGTCTGTACTTGAGGTTCAGAAACTCCAATACCACCTACACGACGCTCAATAACATCTCGGACACCTTCAAGCGCTGTTCCACGATTTGCATCAGGAATTGCTTTCATGTCTGCTTCATATACCAGATGCGCACCACCCTGAAGATCGAGACCCAATTGGAAAGACTTTTCTGGAATCGTAGGAATTCCCAATTTTGTAGAATTATTCAACCAATTAATAAACGAGTTTGCAGGCTTAGGGTACACAAAAATACTCGCAACTATCAAAAGTCCGAGTATGCCGATAATTCCCCATTTTACCTTTGACCGAATATCCTTAATTCCATGGCTCATAAGCAAGTGATCAGTATCAATTAGAATGAAGCGTATTGTACGGGAAAAAGCAATTTGCGTCAAGTGGATGTGTGACTAAAAGCT
>CAZCHJ010000013.1:8681-14930 GCA_964498735.1 uncultured Gammaproteobacteria bacterium
AGCGTATTGTACGGGAAAAAGCAATTTGCGTCAAGTGGATGTGTGACTAAAAGCTCGGTATAGGTTCGACTACAATCATAGCACTCTCTCTTCCCTCAATTGGTACGTGATTCCCCGTTTCATAATCACGGAATGACGCAGTAAAATTAGTATATGGATACACAAAACCCTCACCAAGACGTGTACCTGGATCATTGGTGATAAACTGCTGTTTTAGATCATCGTACCCTTTTACCACGAGCATGTGACGTTCGGGGCCAGGAGCTTTGAAATTAGGATTTGCCAAAATTTGTCCATCAAATGGAATAATCAAAATATTCCCCTTTGCAAGCTCTGCTTTTACATCATCAATCGTAATATCATACTCCACTCGTCCACGGGTGTACCCATAATATTCTTTGAGCAAACGTTTGAATGTGTCCGCAGCAGAAGTATCACGTGAATTCCCATACTGCTCTTTCTCCCATTCAGACATTGCAATGATTTCATTAAGCGCTTCCTGACGCGTGAGACCCTGTCCATGTGCCCATCGCCATGCCATAACGACCGATGCTTCTTCACACCCATCTTCCTGTCGTGGATCTGCCCAGTCACCAAATGGCGCTTGCGGGCTAAACGGGACTTGGAGTAAAACCTTTTGTTCTGTTTGTGTGGTAGTAGTAACTACACTCGGTGTAGTAGTGACAACGTTTGGTACTTCCTCTTTCTTTGTCGGTAACGATGGTTTGGTTACGACTGTTGGACTAGTAGTAGCGATAGGCGTGGAGCTAACCACTGGCGTCTGAACCGATATTGAATTTTTTTGTGAAAAAAAATAATTCGCAAGAAAAAAACTGCTGATAAAAAGCGTTGTTCCAATTAATACTGCGATGAAAATACGTTTAAACATATACGTGTTACATTATGGTACAGTCAAAAATAAGTCTAGGCAAATTTGCCTCAATGTATCCATTGTAGTACAGTAACTAAGATACATAATTCTTAACTTATTTTCTATGCTAAGAAATGTCATGCACCCTTTTCTCCTCTTGATTACGAATTCTCACAAATCACAATGGTACCGAGTAGAAAATGAGAATCGTATGCTCGAACTCGATACGCTCGTTGATGAAAAAGCACAGTTTAGTGACAACGAAGGTCGATCGAACAAAGGATCGACGACAGGTGGAAACCTCAAAACCAATGAAGAATGGGACGAGGAAACTAGAAAACATCTACATGCCGCGGTACGCACGACCAGAGAATTATACGGTACCGGTGAATATCGTGATATCGTCGTTGCAGTGCCAGAAAATCTCAAGAATCAACTGATGGAAGAACTTATAATCCCAAAAGTTGATATCATCTACATACCCGGGAACTTCATACACGAAAATCTGCATCACAAGTTACTTGAAAGAATAAATAATGGTCTTGAATAAAATAAAAACCTCCTTTTCGGAGGTTTTTTAATCTGAAAAAATTCATTCTTCACTAAAGCACATCAATATGAATTAGAGCTGCTCTGATTGCTTCTTTTGTATAATCCTTCCGAGTCAACCTTCCCTTAGTAACAATACCAATTAATCCCTCTGCTGAACCAACATTAGGATTAGTAGTCGCACCAATCTTATGTGCAGCCTGACTCATATTCAACCCCTCAGTAAACATAAGCTGCAAAATTTGTTTAGGCACTTCCCACGCAGAAGACAAACCCACATAGTGGTCACCTCCATCAAAAATCACGCATACGCAGACATCCATTATACTATCCTTGAGTGGAACTTTCATAAGCCCAGATTCGATCCCAAAGCTATATGTACATCCCTGATACGCATTTCGGGCTCGATTAAGAGCTCCCTGTATAGTCTCTTCGAGTGATTGAGGTTGATCACTGATTTCTGAAGGTACGTTCAGTGGATTTACCAATGCATCTTTCAAATGTGGGTAGTCAAAAAGAATTTCTTTGAGTGCTTCAACTTTGACAGGATTGCATGATCCAATATTGATGATCATATATCCTACTACACCCCATGACACTTCTTATACTTCTTTCCACTTCCACATGGACACAGATCATTTCGCCCTATTTTTCCTTCCATTGCTTTTCCTGCTCCAGAAGGTTTGGTAGCAACTTCAACATCAGACGTTTTCTTAGCACCTTCAAGTGTCATCTTGTCATCAGCCATGACTGAAGGTGCAAGCTGAATTCCTGCATGAATCTTGAATACCGTATTTGCAACTTCGCGCTGAATGCCAGAGAGCAATCGATTGAAGAGGTGGAAACTTTCTTGCTTGTACTGAACCAGTGGATCTCGCTGTCCATAACCCTGGAGCCCGATTCCCGCTCGAAGGTGATCGATCGTGATAAGATAATCCACCCACATCATGTCAATCGTGCGGAGCAATACTCCTCGCTCAATTTCAGAGATCATCTGTGAGTGCATTTTTTCATCACCCTGAATTTTTTTGAGTGAGTCAACAAAATTACTATACGCAGCACGAGCCTGCGCAACCAATTTTTCAACCAACTCATTTCTAACTTCAATCGGATTTTTATTTTCTTTTGAAGCAGAACCAACGATTTCTTCGATTGCAACTTTGTCAGTATGTTCAAGTGGCATCATACTAGACATACTTTCAATAATTTCTGCGGTATTCCACTGTGTTTCATCCTCGGCACTCGTATGCATAGAAACCACCGTCTCGATTTCTTGATCAACCATTTCCAAAATAATATCTCGAAGTGGTCGAGGGATAAGTTCAACGGGTGTATCCTTTTTTTCTCCCATCGCTACATCTATTTCATATTTTGCAGAATCAAGAATTTCACGGCGTTTTTTATAGATAACATCACGCTGCTTGTTCAATACATCATCATACGAAAGCAAATGTTTACGGGTATCAAAATGATGTGACTCAACTTTCTTCTGTGCGCTCTCAAGAATTCGGGTAATCATTTTCTGTTCAATAGGCATGTCTTCCGGAATATTGAACCGGGTCATCACACCCTTAAGCCTATCCCCTGCGAAAATACGCATGAGATCATCATCAGCAGAGACAAAGAATTGCGTTTCTCCAGGATCTCCTTGACGCGCACTTCGTCCACGAAGCTGATTGTCGATACGTCGAGATTCGTGTCGTTCAGTACCAAGAACGAACAATCCGCCTGCATCAACCACTTTCTTCACATCTTCTACTGTTGCAGGAACACCACCGAGTTTGATATCGACTCCACGCCCAGCCATGTTCGTTGCAAGTGTGACAGCACCTGGTCGTCCAGCTTGCGCAATAATCTGACCTTCACGTTCATGATTCTTTGCATTAAGAATTTCATGTTCAATTCCTTGGCTAAAGAGATAGGCACTCAATTCTTCATTTTTTTCAACCGAAATCGTACCGATAAGTACTGGTTGATTTTTTGCGCGTGCTTCTTTTATTTTTTCAACAATCGCTTTATATTTTCCTCGATTATTTTTATAAATACGATCTGGATGATCGACACGATTGTCAGGACGATTGGTCGGCATCACGACCACTTCGAGTCCATAAATCTTGTAGAACTCTTCCTCTTCGGTCTTTGCAGTACCAGTCATTCCGGCAAGTTTGTCGTACATGCGGAATAAATTCTGGAAGGTAATCGTTGCAAGTGTTCTACTTTCTTTTTGAATTTGAACCTTTTCCTTTCCTTCAATTGCTTGATGCAATCCTTCGGAATATCGGCGTCCAGGCATTTTTCGTCCAGTGAATTCATCAATAATGATAATTTCACCCCCATCAACAATGTAATCTTTATCTTTTTTGAACAAAAATTCAGCCTTGAGTGCCTGCTCGATATGGTGCACAGTTCTGATGCCACCTTCGACATAGAGATTGTCGACGTTGAGCCATTTTTCGAATTTTGCGATTCCAGATTCAGTCAGAGTTGCACTGCGTAATTTCTCATCAATATTATAATCTTCATTTTCAACAAGCATTTTTACCAAATCAGCAAATCGATAGTACTGATCAGTCGCTTCTTCGGCTGGCGCTGAAATAATAAGCGGTGTTCGAGCTTCATCAATAAGAATTGAGTCGATTTCATCGACAATCGCATAATGCATTTCACTTCCTGGTCGCATAACCATATCTTCAATCCGCTGTACCATGTTGTCACGCAAATAATCGAATCCAAATTCATTATTAGTTCCGTAGGTAATGTCACATCGATATGCTTCTTGTCGGGAAGTTGCACGCAAAAATTCATTTTCAATTTTGAAACTTCCCTCTTCATCACGCTCTTTATCAACATCACTTCCTTCGCGTACTGCTTTTGCACTTGCATCATATACAAAAGTCACACGTTGATTCTGAACGATTCCAACAGTCATTCCAAGAAAATCATAGATCTGCCCCATCCACACCGCATCACGTTTTGCAAGATAATCATTGACCGTAACCAGATGCACCCCTCGTCCAGATAATGCATTCAGATATACGGCGAGTGTAGCAGTGAGTGTTTTTCCTTCTCCTGTTCGCATTTCAGCGATTTTTCCTCGATGAAGTGCAATTCCTCCGATGAGCTGTACATCGTAGTGTCGCATACCGAGCGTTCTCTTTGCCGCCTCACGGACGGTAGCAAAAGCTTCGGGTAACAAATCATCAAGTGTCTCCCCTTTTTCAAGACGTGCTCGAAACTCAGCGGTCTTTGCTTTTACCTCCTCGTTGGATAATTTTTCATACTCTGATTCCAATTCATTGATACGATCAACAATAGGTCGCATATTTCGCACCACTTTTTTGTTCTGATCTGGGAATATTTTCTCTAAAAATGACATACAATAACTAAAAATAAGACCTTAATAGGCTGAGTGAGTATAGCAGTTTTGTTCTGTTTTGTCTATGGTTTATGCGTGAGCACCATCAGTACGAATATTCTGCTGAATGAGCTTAATTCCAATTGCTAATTCAGAATTACCCAATTCTTCACGAATCAATGTTTGTAAGGCTCGAGTCGTAAGATCGTAGAGAGAATCAAATGATTCTTTGATAATAAAATTATGTCGAAAATGTTCATCCCATTCGAGTGACCCTGAAAAATCTTTCAAATTTTCATATAAATCCTCAATCAGAACACGGATAATTTCAGGATACTGAGGCTGTGTGTGCTCTTTTTCGAGAAACCGCAATACTGATTCCCTATTCTTCCATTCTACCGACGGCAAATATCGTTCTCTCTCTTGCATATCACAATACACTATATTACAAAATTAATCTTGATATCCTTTTGCATTTCTCACCTCATCTCGATTCTTATCACGCATCTTTTCTTTGATTTTGGTAAGTTCAACTTTGAGATGATCTTTTACTTTTTCAATAGCTTTGTACAGATCTTCAGCATTCTTGGTAACCCGAATCATCTTTTTATCTGGTAAATGCAAATTTACTTCTGCATAAAAAATTTTTCCCTTCTGATGATGTGTTGACTCAAGACCAATATCAACCACGGCAGAAACAATTCGATCAAAAAATTTTTCCAAACTCTGAATCTTTTTTTCTACATGATCACGTAACGCATCCGTAAGCTCGGTGTTCGTCGCATGTATAGTGATAGTCATACGAATTAAGATTAAGAATAAATATATTAAAAAGTGCAAATTTCTTCCTCAAGCATGATCCCAAATTTAGTATAGACCGTTTCTTTGATCTTATCAATCAACCCATGCACATCAGCTGCAGTAGCATTGCCCAGATTAATAATAAAATTACCATGCTGTTCTGAAATCAATGCACCACCCACTTGTTCACCCTTGAGCCCTGCCTGTTCAATAAGCCAGCCAGCAGAAATTTTTCCCAGACTTAAGAAACTCTGAATTTTCTCACTATATTTATCAAAATGCTCGATAAGCTGCGGTCGGTACTTTCCTGCATCAGGATTTTGAAAAATACAGCCAGTCGATGCATGTCCTTGCGGTTGGGTCGAGTTACGATACGTAAGATACTCCAGTGCATGTTTGATAAGTTCTTTATTCTCCGTTGCTTCAAGCTGAAGGGTGACCTGTAGAACAACACCTTTTGTATGCTTGAAAATACTCGATCGATATCCAAAATCACACTGAACATTCGTCAGAGTAACCACTTCTCCATCTTGATACGCTTGTACTCGCAGTACTGAATCCTTCATTTCAAATCCCATAGCGCCCGCATTTCCACGCACCGCACCTCCAATCGTTCCAGGTACGCCAACTCCCCACTCAAATCCCGTAAGCTGATATTTCATAGATTCACGCG
>CAZCHJ010000013.1:15030-19702 GCA_964498735.1 uncultured Gammaproteobacteria bacterium
GGTACGCCAACTCCCCACTCAAATCCCGTAAGCTGATATTTCATAGATTCACGCGCGACCGTAACCGTAAGCGCCCCCGCGTCTGCCACCAATAATGCCCCATCACGAGTAATAGACTGATATTCAGGATGAATAACAACACCATCAAAACCATTATCTCCTGCGAGCATATTACTCCCCCCACCAATAATCATATACGGAACTCCGATACCATCAAGATAGCGCATCAGCGCCACATGTTGTTCGATACTCGAAACACCAACAAAAAACCGAGCCATCCCACCGATCTTAAAAGAGGTGTGTTTTGAAAGTGGTTCACTAGTTTTTAGTGTACCGTATGTTTTGAGCTTAGCAGCAAGACCGTCCATAAGTTGCTTTTAGAAGAGAAAAAGAGTATACTTGAGCCTACAATATGAGTAAAATAAACACAAATTCAATTTTCTATATTACCCGTGATATCGAGAGAGCTGCAGGATATTTTTTGAACACTCCTGCTGTTCATAGTATCTCAAATAATTCCCCCTTTGCCAAATCATTGCAAGCACAGTATCCTAAGCAAATTTTTTTAATTGACGAAAAAGAAACACTCGATACACGTGAATTACTTGAACATCCGGAAACGACAACGATACTTAAAAATTGCGATACTCCAAAAATTCTAGTATTCAAAAACACCTCACTCATCGAAAAATGGTGTAAAGAACATGGGCATACACTTCTCAACCCATCATCAGCACTCGCATCCTCGATTGAGGAAAAAATTACGCAACTTGCAAAACTACGAGATTTTTATGAACTCATGCCACGCTATGAACAAAAGATGGTGGGAGAAATCACCTGGTTCAATGAACCTTTTATTCTCCAATTTAATCGTTCACATACTGGCAACGGAACAATTCATGTTACGTCTGAAGCGATACTTAATGAACTAAAAGAAAAATTTCCGAAACGAGAATGCCGTATTACAGAATTTATTGAAGGGCCCGTATTTACCAGCAATATAGTGGTTGCAAAAGATGCAATTATACCTGGGAATATAAGTTATCAGATTACTGGTTACCCTCCATTTACTGATCTCAAATTTGCAACAATCGGAAATGACTGGGGTGCACCGTATCGCATCTTAAATGAATCAGAGCGGACAGCATACGACATGATGGCAATGGAAATTGGTGACGTACTTCGTGAAATCGGATGGAATGGATTGTTCGGAATTGATGCTATCTGGTCAACAGAACGGAAACGATGGTACCTTATCGAAATCAACGCACGACAACCAGCGAGTGCGTCGTACGAAAGCGAACTCCAATTCAAAGCAAAACAAAATAAACAATCGATCACTATTCTCGAAGCACATCTGAAAGCGCTCTGTGATGAGTCACTCGAAAATCATACACTCATAAAAATTTCAGATGGTGCACAGATCATTCAGCGCGTGACAGAGAAAACTAATTCGTTAGAAAAATTAGAGAACAAAATACAAAAATTAGAACAATATAATTTTAAAGTGATTAGTTACGAGAACACTGAACACAACAGCGATCTTCTCCGTATTCAATCAGATACAAGTATTATTGAAGTTGATGGAGAATTTACTGATATTGGAAAACAAATCAAATCTATTCTGAACTAAACTAGACAACCAGATAACTATGACAACCAGTTCCCTCTCCCCACAGGCTCTCGCAATAATTGATTCCTACGAACACTTACAGATTTGCAACAAGACAATCAACTGCCCATATTTTAATAACCGCACAACCAATTTACGGGGGGCATTACGTGTATTGGTAGGAAAAGGAACAGCGGTAGAAATAAGTGATGAAGCAAGGATTATCGGGCTTCGGGATAGAGTTGATGTTGCTGAATTAGACGAACCAACGCTACTAAAATTTCTAACCGATCATCATCTCGGTCTCGACTGCGCAGCACTCGCCTACTACACACTTGATGCAGAACTACTGGCAACACAAAATAAAAGATTAAAACAAGTATTATCATTCAAATCAAAAAATATACTCAGACGTCTGATTATCAAGTTACGTACCGTAGAAAATACCAGTGTCGCGGTCTTGCACGATAATTCAGAGGAAACAACTTTCGACAAACTTACGCCAGGGAACTTAATTATTGCGCTCGGTGGAGGTATTGAACATGATTACAATCACGTATTGATTATCACTTCAACAACTAGAAATGATGTAGGAAAATTACACACAATTGAATATGCACATGCGTATAACTGGAAAAAAGAAGGAAAATATACAAAGGGAATCAGACGCGGAATAATCGAGATTACTGATCCAAAGAAATCAATACTAGAACAACAATGGACTGAAGATGGAAAAATTGGTGAAGAAAATGAAACGTGGGTATACTTAAAAGGAGCACAGGCCGTACATTTGACGCAAGTAAAAGTTTAAGTAATACTCTAAATCAGGAATTCATTTAATAAGAAATATGGCAATAAAAATAGAAGGTGTAACCTGGGGTGGTGCTGCAGAAACATGGCAGGACAAAAAACCTGAACATATAAAAAAAATAGATTCTTTAAAAAAAGATCTACTAGAAATAGACGCTGATATTGATAGTATCGATGAAAAAATTAAACAATTGCGTGCTCAACGTAAAAAACTAGAGCTAGAAGCTGAACACACCGAGGAATTGAAAAAGGCAATAGAAGAAATCTACAAATTATTTGATACTGATAATTTTGACACCCTAAGAGATCGTCTTACGCTTCTCAAAGAAGCAGGTATAACTGATATACAGATTGGCAAAAATCCTGAAAATAATTTTACAATAGACGATATTAATTCTTTTGTAAAAGGTATAGTGAGAGAATATAGTAAGCCACAAACTCAGAAATTATTACAGCCTAACAATCTTAATGAGCAGATAAAAAATGAATTAGATGAACGAGGTATTCCTGTTGAAAAAATAGGTCGTAGCAGTACACAAGGACTACAAGAATGTCTGGTGAAATGCGTTCTAAATATGTTGCGACAAAACCTAGACCAGACTGGCGTTGTCTCTCGAGAGAGTATTATGGGTAGTGACTTACGTAATATAAATGAATTAAGGAAAAAAATCGGAGATAGCTAATAACTTGAATTTTTCCCTATTTTACAGTAGACTGGAATGGCTTAATTAAGCCATTCTTTTATTATGGTAATTCCTGAAATTTCACTAGACCTTCTCCGTTCCATGATTGGCTACGGACTTATTGCCTGTCTTACTGCATTTGCATGGGCACCACTACTCACCAAAATTCTCTACAAATACAAACTTACTCGTCGTCCAGAATACGACGCAACACTGGCAATGGGCGCAAGAAAAAGCAAAGCCGGAGTACCGGTAATGGGTGGACTTCTGGTAATCGTGACAGTTGCGGTACTCACGATTCTTTTTGATTGGGAAAGAAAATATACCTGGGTACCGATTGGCGTAATGCTATTATCTGCGCTGC
This sequence comes from uncultured Gammaproteobacteria bacterium, assembly GCA_964498735.1. Lineage (GTDB taxonomy): Bacteria > Patescibacteriota > Patescibacteriia > Magasanikbacterales > UBA922 > UBA922. The sequence goes on from CAZCHJ010000013.1 coordinate 18,500, forward strand.
TCGGTGGAATTGACGATGTCATGAATATCTATGGCCAGAAACGCCGCAGTAGAAAATTAAGCCAAGTGTTCCGTCTCATTCGAGTACACCATGATTGGAAAATGCGCGTATGGTATGTCCTCACACTCCCATGGTCACTGTTCAAACGTACCTCAGTCTGGCTCTCTCGCCACCCAGGCCGAGGAATCCATGTACACGAAAAATTATTACTGCAATTTATCGCTGCGGGAATTACTGCGTGGTGGGTATATTTCAAATTGGGAGAAAACTGGACACATATTCATATCCCATTTGATGGCTTTGTGAATATTGGCTGGTGGATCATTCCTCTGATTATTTTCTTTGTTATGTTTACTGCAAATGCGGTCAATGTTGCAGATGGTATGGATGGACTTGCAGGCGGTTCATTACTCATCACTTTTTCAAATCTCGCAATTCTGAGTTGGCTCGAAGGATATCAAGAAATTGCGATTCTCAATACTATGGTTTCAGGAGCACTCATTGCCTACACGTATTTCAATGTGAAACCCGCACGCTTCCAGATGGGAGATGTGGGTTCACTGGGACTCGGTGCACTACTTGCGATTAACACGATAGTTATCAACCACATATTATTACTACCCCTATTCGGCTTCATCTTTTTTGTAGAACTCTTGAGTGTTATTATCCAAATTCTCGGTCGCTATACTCTCGGTCGCCGCATATTTTCCATGGCCCCAATCCATCACCATTTTGAACTTCGAGGATGGAGTGAAGAAAAAACGGTGATGCGTTTCTGGATTATGCATGCAGGGGCTGTTTTGCTCGGACTCTGGATTGCGCTATACTAGTATAAAATAAAAAATGCCCATTAACGAGCATTCTTTATATAAAGTCGGAGAGAACTATTTACCTTTCTTCAGCATGACAACATTGTAGACGATCGACAATGCGCCGACGACCGTAACCACCCATGCCCACTGCTTTTCCTCCATGGTTCCAAGCATGATAAGACCAACTACCAACACAATGATACTGAAAACCAATCGAGTTTTTGTGGGAGGTGCTATTGGTTTCTCTTCCATATACAGAAGATTAATAATAATTAATATAAGTATAGCATATGTTAATCTGGTTTAGAATAAAAGCACTTTATGCAGGTGCAATCGCATTCGGAATTTCATTCGTCTGGGCAATGATCGCATTCGGAATATTTTCTTCTTC
>CAZCHJ010000014.1:0-2451 GCA_964498735.1 uncultured Gammaproteobacteria bacterium
GTTGGTGAGTATAAGCACGGTTCCTTTGTGTCGTACGTAATTTGATATACATCCTGCCGCACCAATAATAAGAAATGTCACGAAACCAATCATACCCCAGGTACCCTGATCAAAAAACCAAAACATGTATAATCCTGCTATTGCAAAAGGTATGAGCGCGCCTATCCATCTCCAGATATAGGTAAAACCAAATCGACGGATTTCTGCAACGATCTGTTCATCATGACGAAGTGGAATGTTGGACATATTGCTAGCACTTGTTATTTAAAATATGCGGTAACTATCCAACCCAAGGCTTTAATTTTTCAAGTTGTGTTTTTGAGTTAAAGATTTGTTCGATTCGTTTTTTTCCTGCGATGCCGTATTTTTTTGCAGTATCCTCATGCGAAAGTATCTCGCACACCGCATCTACTATTTTATTCGCCTCATGAAACACATCTAGTACCCGTCCGGTTTCTCCGTCAATAACAGCTTCAGAAACACCCCCACTTTTGCCCGCAATAATCGGGAGACCCGCTGCCGCAGCCTCGAGAAATACAAGCCCCAGACCTTCTTCTCGTCCATTGTCTGGATGAGTAAGTAAGACAAACGCATCAGCCAAATAGTAATAAATTGCCAATTCATCATGAGAAACTGCTCCGATATATCGGGTCACATTTTGCAGAGAACGAATCTGAATTTGTTCCAATAATTCTTCTCGTTTTGGTCCATCACCAACAATAATCCACACTGCATGTGGTTCACGTTCGAGAATACTTTCAAACGCACGAATCATATGCGGAAAACCTTTACCTTCGTCGAGTCGCCCCACTGAAAGTATTACCTTCTTTCCTTGCAAAGCTAATGTCCTTCTTAGTGTTTCCATTTTTTCTGGAGCAGGTGGGAGAGAAAATTGCACATCAGGCCATGGATACATGACTGTGCATTTCGATTCAAATTCAGGAAAACGTTCTAAGAAACGGCGTCTAAGAGACTCACTATTGAAGACTACTTGTTCAGCATCTTGCACTATTTTCCGCACCCATTTTCTTTTCCATTTACTCCGACTTGCATAGATGATATCTGTTCCATGCGAGATGATAATATAAGGAATGTGTTTTCTCTTTTTTGCAAACCATGCTGCATAACCTAGTGGTAAAATATGATTTATCAATACCACCTCGATTTTTTGTTTTTTGATAATTGAGATGAACTGAAATGCAGCACGGATCCAACGTGGCCAAAAAATAGCTAATGTTAGCGGATTTTTTCTAATAACTGAGTATTTTTGTGTGGCGTCAAATTCACGATCACCCCGTTGTTGAGGTGCATAGACAATAACATCTACTGGATCTAGTGCTCCAGCAAATTGTTGCACATACGAAGCAATACCACCGATTGTGGGCGGAAATTCGAGTGTTGCAAGTAATATTTTTTTCATACAGAGGTTGGAATATTTTTTGTTCTTAATGAAGCAATATATTGCATATCTTCTTTACTCACCACTCGCAATACCGCAGCTACGATTACAAATGCGAGTATGCCACAGATACCCCGAATAACTACATCATGCAGTGAGGTAGTATACCATAGTACCGCCCACATCCCTGTACAAGCAATCAATAATTTTAGAAGCAGAATACCACTCTCTCGATATCTGATCTGTATAATACGATGTGCGACCGCAAAAGAAATAATCAATAATATGGTATTGCTCAGCGTACCCGTGAGTGCCGCACCCACCACACCGAGACGCGGAATAAGCAACATATTCAACATAATATTAAAAGCCATGGTTGTGCCCACAAATGCTGTCTGTATTTTTTGACGTCCGGTTGCATTGAGTAATGCACCCAGTAAAATATTGAGAAATGTTGCACAGACACCGACCATAAGTATTTGCATCGGGAGCACTGATTGTTCATACCCAGGACCAAAAAATCGATATATCAAATCTTTTGCCAGGATTATACTCGCGATTGAGAATGGTATTGAGATCATCATAAGATATCGTAATCCCTGGCTGAATACTACACTCAGACGTTTCTGATCATGAGCAAAATATTCACTCATTCGCGGATAGAGTCCTGCAATTAATGCAAATGGAATAAACTGAATTGCATTGGTAATTTTATACGGAACACTGTACCAACCTACCGCAGTATCCCCTGCCATCTTTGATAAGATAATCGAATCAGCATACGAAAAAATACGTCCAAAAATAGTTGCAAGTGCGAATGGGATAGCAATAGGAAAAATATAATAAATAATTTCTCGCGAATACCTCGGACGTAGATGTACCTGATATTTTTTTGTTACCACAAGCCATGCAAAAACTGCATTGAGAAAACTTGGAATGAGGAACGCATACATGAGAAAGAATAATGGTAGTTTCATATAGAGAACTACCGAACCACAGATAAGCGTCAATAATTGACTCATGACAATACCAAATGCTTCATATTTGATATT
>CAZCHJ010000014.1:2551-16089 GCA_964498735.1 uncultured Gammaproteobacteria bacterium
AGATAAGCGTCAATAATTGACTCATGACAATACCAAATGCTTCATATTTGATATTTCCTAGTGCTCGAAGTGCACCATAGAGGGTCAACTGCAATGAATCAGATAGCATGGTAACTCCTGAGATAAACACGAGTGTTCGCGTTTCTATCTTATAATGCAGTGCAAAAAGCACTACCATCATGATGAGATATGAGAAAATTCCTAAAAATAATTTTAAAAACAAAACTGAGGAGACAAATGTGGAAATTTTTTCTTTGGTTTTTGCTCCTTCCCTCACCATCACATTGGTCAGTCCAAGATCAACAAATACTACAAAAATAGTAGTGAACGAAAGGGCAAAAAAATACTTCCCCGTATCCTCTGCACCCAACACACGCGCAATAATAGCAAAATAGACAAACGAAATTAACTTTTGCCCGACTGACGCGAGTGTCATGTATATAGTGCTTTTGCCAAGAGAAATAGTTTTCATATCATGTATTTTAGCTTAACCATGCACAAAATACAATAAACCAATTAAAATAAAAATCCCCTGCCGAAGCAAGAGATTTTTCTGATATAGACTTAACGCTTTCTCCACTGGTGACCACGGCGTGCTCGATGCAAACCTGGTTTTTTTCGTTCTTTTGCACGTGAATCACGAGTTAGGAATCCTTCAGCTTTGAGCACTGGTCGAAGTTCTGGTGTCCACTTGATCAATGCGCGAGCAATTCCGTGGCGAACTGCATGAGCTTGTCCAGCAATTCCCCCACCAACTACACGTACTGAAATATCAAGTGTTCCTTCGCGTTGTGTTGCAACCAATGGACTCTGTACGGTCTGCTGATGAATTTTTGTTGGGAAATATTCTTTGAAATCACGTCCATTGACGGTTATTTTTCCTTTACCAACTTCTAATTTTACTCGGGCAGCAGCTTCTTTGCGTCTTCCAACTGCTCGTGTATTGTTGTTTTCTCCAATTCGTTTTGTTGGCATACACTAGACTTTAATAGTTAATCGCTTCATCATTTCAACACGATGCTTGTTCTTTGGAAGCATACCATTAATTGCATGTTTGACTACTAATGCTGGATCAGTAGTAAACATGGTCTGAAGTGATGTTGATTTGAGTCCACCAGGAAACATGGTATGGCGTTTGTAGTCTTTCTGAACAAATTTTCTACCAGTGAATTTTACTTTCCCAGCATTAATAATAACCACCTTTGCACCACGGTCAATATGACGCTCAAATGTTGGCTCATCTTTTCCCATGAGTGCTTTTGCAGCTTCTGACGCTACACGTCCGACAGCGCGATCCGTTGCATCAATTTCAACGATTTTTCTCTGATTCATAGAATTCATATTATACAAATTCAATTTGTGCAGTCTCGGCACTGTCGTTTTGTCGATAACCAAGCTTCACAATTCTGGTGTATCCACCTTTTCTCTCCATATATCGTGGAGCAATTTCTTTTATCAGCTTGTTTATTGCTTTGCCGGTATATAACACCTGCATGATCATGGTTCGATCAACTTCATTATTTCTCTTTGCTTTTGTAATCAATGGTTCGATTACTGTTTTGAGTGCCTTTGCTTTTGCCTTGGTAGTCACGAGTGAACCGTGCAATATCAAACTTTCAGCAAGACTGCGCATCAACGCATTGCGTTGTCCGCTTTCTCGGCCTAATTTTACGCCTTTTTTCTGATGTCTCATAAAAACTTTTTCAATAAATCAAATATATTCTTACTTACTCTGCAGCAGCTTTTGAAGCGGTACCAGACGCTTCAAGAACTAAACTGTAGTGATCCATAAGAATTTTTGTTGCTCGCTCTACCGCTTCACGAGGAGAAATGGTTCCATTCGTTTCAATTCGAATAACTAATTTTTCGTAGTCAGTAACATCTCCCACACGAGTATTCTCAACTGAGTATCCTACATCTTTGATCGGTGAGTAGAATGAATCCATTACAATCGTACCGAGATCGAGATGTTTACTTTCTTTACTTGCAGCAGGAACATATCCAAGACCCTTGCCGATAATCACTTCGAGTGTAAATTCTTTCTTATCACTCGTGATCGTTGCGATTTTCATTTCAGGATTGATAATCTCAATATCAGCATTCTTTTCAAAATCTGCAGCAGTTACTTCACCCACACCTTTTTTCTTGAGTGTCAAAATAACTGGTTCATCACTATGTGAAATTACTGCAAGCTGCTTCAAATTCAGAGTAACCTCAATCACATCTTCAAGTACACCTTCGATTGCAGAAAATTCATGCTGTACTCCATCAATTTTTACTGCTTCTACCGCACATCCTTCAATTGAAGAAAGGAGAACACGTCGAAGTGAGTTTGCGATGGTGGTACCGTATCCCTGATGGCAAGGAGTTACTACCAATTCACCGATGTTTTTATCACCAGTTTCTCGGAACTCGATTGTCGAAGGGAGTAAAATATAATCCATACCTGAGAAGATTATAGAAGGGTGCGGCTAAAACCGCACTCCTCGATTAGTATTAGCGGGTTGAGTAATATTCAACGATCAATTTAACATCAAATACACGTTCAAAATCAGTATCCATTGGCTTGGCGGTTACGGTACCTTTCTTTGATTCGATACGAAGCCATGATGGAAGCTCGTGTTTACTTAATTTTTCTTCAATTCCTTCAAAAAGTTTCTTTCCTACTTTGTTTGCTTTGAGAGCAACCACATCCCCTACTGAAACGATGTGAGATGGGATATTCATTTTTTTGTCGTTCAAAGTAAACATACCATGACTTACCATCTGTCGTGCTTGTGCTCGAGTGACTGCAAATCCAAGACGGTACACTACATTGTCCATACGCATTTCAAGAATCTGTTGCAAGTTTACTCCAGAATCACCTTTCATATTACTTGCTTCTTCTACATAGCGTCGGAACTGTCGTTCGCGAAGTCCGTATACAAATTTTGCTTTTTGTTTTTCGTCCAATTGTCGTCCAAATGATGATGAAGTACCTTTTCGTTTGGTTGGTCCATGTACTCCAGGAGACTGAGCGAGACGACGTGCTACTTTTGTTGCATTTGTTTTCAAGCCCAAATTGACGTGGAAACGACGTGCGATTTTGTTTTTTGGTCCAATATTTCTACCCATAGTATTTCAAATTTTTGGTAAATTAACATTATACGCGGCGTCGCTTTGGTGGACGGCAACCGTTGTGTGGCATTGGGGTAATGTCTTTTACTGCAAGTACATTAACTCCATTAGTATTGAAAGCTCGAATAGCAGCTTCTCTTCCACCACCTACTCCTTTTACAAAAACATTCACTTCTTTCACTCCATAAGGTTTGATTGCTTCAATCACATTTTTCACCACCATACCTGCGGCATATGGAGTTGCTTTTTTAGGACCTTTGAAACCAGCCCCACCAGCTGAACCCCATCCAAGTACATCACCATTCTGATCAGTCACCGTAACAATAGTGTTGTTGAATGAAGCCTGAACATACGCACGACCGTGTGAGATCGAACGGATGACTTTTTTCTTTTTTGAAACTTTCTTTGTAGAAGTAGTTGTTGCTTGTGCCATACGATAATTAGGAAATATAAAGGGTATCAAGAATCTGCACTATGTCTTCTGAGCTGCTGGTTTTCTACCACTTGGAGCAATATTTCTCTTATTGCCTCGAGTTGTTCTACTATTTGTCTTGGTGCGCTGACCTCGTGCAGGAAGTTTTCGTGCGTGACGGATACCTCGATATGATTTGATATCCTTAAGGCGTTTGATATTTGACACTACCTCACGTCTCAAATTTCCCTCGGTAGTTTCTTGTTTTTCAATAATATTTCGGATAGTATCTTCCTGTTCTTGCGTCAATTCTTTTACTCGAACAGTTTCAGAAATTTTTGCTGCAGCCAAAATCTTCTTTGCTTTGGTATTCCCGATACCATAGATATAAGTAAGAGCAATAACGACTCTTTTTTCACGTGGGATAGTAACACCTGAGACTCTCATACATTAAATATTCAAAATTATTCTAAAGATTTAACTTCCTGCCTTGGTTCTTTGCTTTCTTCCCTGTCGCTGTTTGTGACGAGGATTAGCGCAGATAACAAATCGTACTCCTCGTCTAACGACGATCTTACAGTCTTTGCATCGAACTTTTACTGATGGTTGTACTTTCATAACATCCAAGTTTTAAACAAAAATCATCAACTACCAGCGCGATATCGACGCCTTCCGATTCGGAAGGCTACACCGCTTTAGTTGAGATTATCTAATTAATTAGAACCGATAGGTAATACGCCCTTTTGAAAGGTCATACGGCGTCATCTCGACTTTCACCTCGTCACCGACGTTGAGTCTGATATTGAACATCCGCATTTTTCCTGACAAATGAGCAATTACTTCGTGCTCGTTTTCAAGTTTCACGCGAAATTTGGCACCTGGCAACAATTCATCGATTGTTCCCCGGACTTCCAAAAAATCGTTTTGCTTTCCCATGTAAAATATGTTTAACGCGAGTATTGTAGCGTATATGGATAATATTGTCAAGAAGGATCGGTTTATCTTTAAAATAGCTATTTTTCTGCTTATTTTAGCATTATTTTTGATGTTTAAAGTTATACACAAATACCTATCTATACCCCTACTTCTAATTTTCTACTTTCTGACGATACACCCAAAATCGAAATAAAGCGAAATTCCACAATACCATAACTGCAATTGATGAAACTCTGACGAAGAGATATGGGAGACCTAATACCCCATTTCCAAAATGCATCGCGCTGACTGAAAAAATATAATTCCACACTGAGAGTATGAGGTAACGGATCAGTTCCCTGTGGGACTCGCCCTTACTACCAAAAGACCATTTCTTATTGAGTGTAAAATTGAATCCAATCACTATTACTTGATTACAAACTACCGCAATGGTCGGATTAAGATGAAGCCATTCAACAAAAATAGTCAGTAGCGCAAGATCGATTGCTACACTTGAAATTCCCACAATAACGTATTTTGCAAATTTTACACGTTCTGCCCAAGCATGCTCCCACAATTGGATTAAGGTCTGTTTCATAGTGAATATAAGTATACCTTAAAATACAAGATACATGAAAAAAGATACAAGCATGCATAATGTATTTGTATATTATTCCATGTATTTTGTATGTTTACCACAATCTTATTACCCAATCTGTTAACCCAAAAAAGTCTGAAATTAATTTTGCATTAAGTGCAATAATGATAATCGCAACTGTCCACGCGATAATCTTAATCCATAGTTTATTCGCAAAATTACCCATTTTTTTCTTATCGCTGGTAAAGAGTATGAGTGGTACCACTGCAAATGAGAGCTGTATACTGAGAATTACCTGACTGATAATCAATAATTTTGTAGTTCCTCCTGCACCATACAGCGCAGTTACAATCACTGCAGGTATAATTGCAATCAAGCGTGTTATTAGTCTACGTACCCATGGTTTCAACCGAAGCTTCAAGAAACCTTCCATAACAATCTGACCTGACAATGTCCCTGTTAAGGTAGAATTTTGCCCTGAAGCTAGCAGCGCTACTGCAAATAATACACTTGCAACACCTACTCCGAGAGTCGGTGATAGTAATTGATAGGCATCCTGAATTTCAGCAACATTATGCTGCCCCCGTGTATAAAAAGTTGCCGCGGATACAATGAGAATCGCTGCATTTATAAATAATGCGAGCATTAATGCAACCGTAGAATCAATTGTTGCAAACTTGATTGCTTCACGTTTTCCCTGAGAGGTGATCTGGTATTTGCGTGTCTGTACGATTGATGAATGTAGATAGAGATTGTGTGGCATGACGGTCGCACCAAGAATTCCAATTGCAATAAAAAGCATTTCTTTATTCTTAATTATTTCTACATCCGGGATAAATCCACCAAGGACAGCTACTACATCTGGACGAGAGAAAATTAGTTCGGCAAAAAAACATCCTGCGATCACAACCATGAGTGAGATAACAAGCGCTTCAATATATCTAAATCCTTTGTTTTGCAAAAACAATACTAACAATACATCGAGTGCAGTGATACAGACACCCCAGACGAGCGGAATATGGAACAATAGATTAAGTGCAATTGCCGAACCAATCACTTCTGCCAAATCACACGCTGCTATTGCCAGTTCACACAACACCCACAAGACAAAAGATACTGGTTTGGAATAATGATCTCTACACGCCTGCGCAAGATCTCGTCCAGTCACAATACCCAACTTTGCAGCAAGTGACTGAAGCAAGATTGCCATTAGGTTTGATATCAAAATAACACTGAGCAACGTATAGCCAAATGAAGAACCGCCCGCGAGATCGGTCGCCCAGTTTCCCGGATCCATATACCCTACCGCAACCAAATATCCTGGACCAGCAAAGGCAAGTAATTTTCTCCAGAATTTTGCTCCTTCAGGAATGTGAACGGTATTATGTACTTCTGGCAGACTTGGGGTGGTGTTTTCGAGTCTCCAGCCTTTTGATTTGAGCGTTGCGGAATAAATATCTTTGAAATTCATAAATATGTGTAACGGTGAAAAATTGAAGATTAAAGACTGAAGATTGTATGATGTCTTCCAATCTTTAATCTTCAATCTTAAACTTTCTTTATTTTCTTCCCATGCGGATCGGTTTTTGGATTTCCCAAAAATGTGGCGAGTCGTTTAATAACTTCTTCTGAAAATGCATGCTCGAGTGTATGCGCTTCTTCGTGTACTTTTTGTGGATCAATATGTAAAATATCATGAAGAAATACTTCGATCAGACGATGTTTGTACGTAAGTTTTTCTGCAAGAATTGCCCCCTGCTTGGTCAAGATGATCCCATCCATACGATCACTTTTTACTAGACGAACTTTCTCAAGATCTTTGATTCTTTCAGAAACGGTCGAACGGGCAAGATTAAGATAATGCGATATATCAATGATACGGACACTGTTTTTTTGCTCGTGAAGTGAATATACTGCTCGGATATAATCTTCTCGTGTGGGTGTTATTTTTGCCATAAATCTATTTGTTCGTATATACGAACATTACACTATCATGAATATTCCACATCGTCAAGAAATAACTCATGCTATCAATAAACATCAGGCATTATTCTTCTGAATTATTGCAGTATTCACCTCACCGACGTATACTTGATTTTTTATCACATCTATGCTACCTTCTCTTAGCGCTAAATTCTGTGTTACCCGGCAACATCAAATTTCCATGACTATCCAACAGGAGTAGACACATGAAGGATACAGTGAACAATCCATCCGAAACTGCGGAAAACTGTCGGTCTCAATCTGTGGATGAACAGACGTCCGCGAACAACGCCAACCACAATTCACACTTCGACGGTACGACCGCCGCCTCGGATCGACTGACTCTGCGACAAGAAGTCGACATCAAGCGCAGGTTCAAGAATCGCTAGAACCTACCGTTCTATCGCCGCACCCGCGGATCCCCCGTAAGCGGCGATAGAACTCCACATAATATTTGATAAACACCCCCCTACGGGTGTTTTTATGTATACCCGCACTGTGTTATTGACATTTTTTCATTTATGTGATATTCTTTTTTGAAGTTTGGGCTGGATATTAGAACTACAGACTAGACCTTCAGTCGACTCATAGTCGACCATCAAATCAACTCCCACGGAGGGGAAAAATGCCTGGCTCTCGTCAATATCGAAGAACCAACGTACATCGGGAAGAATGGGAGAAAGAGCGAAAAAAGCGGAACCCTAACGCCATCGGAGACGTCCCGCCGGCGCCGGAAAATCGCTACTACTTCCTCGCAATCCCTCTCCCCATGCACGATGACTTCATCAACCTCAGCAACCTGCACGACAACGGCCTCGACAACGACAATCCACGGGTGGTGGAGGTGTCGATCATCTAGACGGCCTCTCGACGGCACCCAGTCTCGGACGCTGTATCTACACTAATTGACCTCACGGTCGAACAGTAGTAGGTGCAGCGTCCGGATCATCTTCACAAAACACATTATCAAAAACGCCGTAAGGGCGATTTTTTATTAGATAATTTTTTCTTACAACCAATAAAAGCAGACAATGTAGTAGTAAATTTTTACTACACACTATCTGCTTTTTTATTTATCAGAAATATTTATTTATTGCTTTAGCTTCCCTACCCATGAGAATAGGTCTTGGAAATTACCCAATATCACCTGGAATACTGACTGTTCTTTTTGTGGGGTGAGAATAGTGAGTGTTTTTGATCTCGCTGTATTACCTGATGAATCTTTGCTCTCTACTACAAACTGATAGACACTTGCTGGTTCAAAGTTTGCAATTACCACTACATGTCTCTTGGTATAGTTCAGATCAGGTTGTGTGCTTTCTTTAAATTCACTATCTTCTGCAGTCGCGAAACCAGCACGATAGAACACTTCACTCGTCGACAATTCATTTGTGTTCCATGAAATAATTACTTGAATTCTATCTTTTGGTCCCGGAATAATAGAGGACTCGGTCGTGATCTGAGAAATAACTGGAGGTGCATCAGTGTCATCGGTTGAAAATCCTTGGATCAATTTACTTGCAATATTTCCAGCACTATCTTTTCCTGAAATCTCTATATCGTATACTACCCCACCCTCAAGACCAGATACATCAACCGAATGTTCTGTAATAATACTTGGATCTTTGACAATCTGCCGAGCTTCTATTGAAGGTACTCCATTTCGATATGGCGTATACGAAACATTTGAATCAGTAGGAAGACTTGTAACCCATGAGAAAGTTGCTTGCTCAGGAGAGACCACTTTGATCTTATAACTTCCAATTTCTATTGATTCTGCTTTTGTAGTGAATGTGAAATCTCGAGATATTGTCTCTGCACCCGTAGGAGTTCGAGAAACGAGACGATAATGGTAGACTGTTGAGGGTTTGAGTCCTTGTATATCAACCGAATGAACAACGGTACTCGTAGTTGAATCACCCACTGTCTGACTATATACACCATTTTCTTTAAATAGTTCCTCAGTAGAAAATTCTACAAGAGAGTTTGCTGATTTGTCTGTTGTCCAAGAGATTTTTGCTGAATTAGCTGACTCATCAATAGCTGGTTCACCACCAATTACTGGTCGTGGAAGAAGTGCAGATAATTCCTGTATAAAGGAGGTCTGATTTAATAGTGACGATTCGAGAACATCAATACTTACCTGATTCGACAGACTCTTGATGAGACTAGCAGTCTTTTGCATCGAGTCTAAGAATAGTTGCTCTGCGGCATCTTGAGTTGTTTTGTCTTTCTGCTTGTCAATAGTATTTGTATCAGTAGTCGATGTGGGTGTTTCATTTGAAAGTGTGGTAGTGAAAGAACCTAGAGTAAACGCGCTTCGATTTCCAGATCTATCTGCTGAACTAATGCGGTAATAATAGTCAGTGATTGGTAATAAATCACTAAGTACAATCTCATGATCAGTTGTAAAATCAAGATTCACTCCAGCTTTGCCATAATTTGTTGTCTCCCCAAATTCAACAACACTATCACCTTTTTCGCTAGTATCCCAAACAATTTTTGCTCCCAATCCAGTTATTTCTGCAACCGCTGCATTGAAAATTGTTGGTGGACTTGTATCCTGAGAAGATGAATCTCCGCCACCTCCTCCACCACCATTACTACTCTGTGCAGCATTTGCTGCTGCTGCAGCTGCAGCAGCTTGTTCTCGTAGCAATACTTCGCTTTCTTGAGATAATTTCTCGAGCGTTGTGAACGTCTGGATCGGGGTGGATGTTGCTGTATTACCACTCATATCTGCTGATACAACATAATAATAGTATACCGTCGAAGTTGCGAGTGAAGATAGAATAGTTGAGTGAGATCGATCAAAGTTTGCATTAAGATCACTATGCGAATCAAGTGTAGAAGATGATGTGCCGTAATACACCTGGCCTGTAGCACTTTCATTAGTTTCCCACGTAATCATCGCCTGATCATCAGTGGTAACAGTTGTAGTAACAGAAGTTATTACTGGTGGTGTATAGTCAGTGGAATCAGAGGTTGAGGTGGAGAAAGTCAAATAGTCTGAAGTATTATTATTAACATCGGAACTTGAGAAACGAACGTAATAAAGTGTACTCAAATTAAGCCCAGAGATGACATATCGATGGTTCGTATCTAGGTCATCATGTGTGATCGATGTTCCATATGAGGTGCTCGTGCCATATTCCAACGCGGTTGTTGCCGGTTCATTGGTTACCCAAGTGACAATCATTGTGCTATCTGAAATCTCAATATCATTTTCTTGATTAAATGTCATAACTGGTGCAGCCACATCATTCAACGTGGTAAATGTGTGATACAAAATTTCACCATTTACTACATTTTTATCTTCAGCAACTCCTGATTTAACATAATAGTAGTACGTAGTACCAGCATGTAGATTTGTAAGCGTAAGTGTGTGTGTTGTCACTTCACTAGCATCACTTACTACAGTTGATGAAGCTAAGGTACTATCCGATGAATAGTACACATATGAATCACTCGTTTGATCTGTAGTCCACTGTACAGTTACCTCAGTATTCGAAATATTGGTAACACCAATATCTGAGATTGAAGGACCTGGAAGTGTGGTGACTACATACCCATCAGGAGATGAGGTGCTTATGCTAGTGTTATCCGATGTATCAATTGATCGAACTTGGAAATAATAAGTTGTATTAGGTGTGAGACCGGTCAAAATCACCCGGTGTTCACCAATTCCTGTTGCGGTATCCGCAAGTGAAAGTGTTCCCACACTTTGTGCACCTGAGAAATCGCCACCAGGTACTTCTGTATAGTCGACATATGAATTAGAGAGCTCATCTGTATCCCATGTAATAGTCACTGATTGCGTACTTATGCTTGAAGTAGCGACATTAGTGATTGTCGGCACAGCACTATCACTTCCTCCCTGTCCATTCGGAATATCGAAAACAATGTCTGAATAATTTGAGATATTACCTGAATTATCTTCTATAGTCATCTTGTAATAATATGTATGTTCAGCATCAACATTTTGATCAAGATAAAAATTCGTAGCTCGATTCGTTTCTGTGGTGAGAGCCGTGTAAGACAAATCATCAGTCGATCGATATATTGTGTAATGCGCGAACCCATTCGTAGGCGGAGAGACAACTCCCCATGCCAAGAATTCTCTCCACTCTAATGTTTCTGAATTGGACGTATCTTGATAAACAAAATGTTGTGGTGCTGACAAAGTTTGTACAAGTGTAGCATCGCCACCTGATGATATATTTCCATAAGCATCACGAATCTGGTAATACACTTTTGCAGGATTACCCACAAAATTCCACGATGAAGTAGATGTGTATGGAATCCATTGTCCTGAGCTAGCATTAGACCCATCATTACTCATATTCGGCAAACTCGACAATTTCATCTCGAGTCCAGACACCGTATCATCAGAAACTGTAATTGTAAGCGGATTAGTAGCATCAGAACGAGCATCAGTTACAAAACTAGTAACCACAGGGTCTGTCGTATCTAATGTGAATACATTTGACTCATCAACATTTGTATTATTTGCAGATTCACCATCGTCTGCACGAAGTCGTATCTTGAAGGTTGTATTATTATATTGATTGTTATACGAAATCTTTGGAGACCAGACAAGTGTGTAATCTGTATATGCAGTAGAAGAATTAGTGTCAACGTTAATATTTGATCCAAAATCTCCACTCAATGAAGAAGAAGCCGCAGTAGCCCATGTCTCAGAACCTGGAATCCAGCAACTTGCGGTGCAATACTGAAGTTCAACTGAAACTTTACCTGGTCTTACTCCAGTCGGTGTATCCAAATCTCTCACACTATATGGCACAGTAACCGTTCCGTCACCTGCCTGACTAATCGTGCTGGTTGTGATGAGAATATCCGGAGGCGCATTCACGGTATATGCCAGGACTACATCAGAAAGTGTAGGGGTAATTACCCCATCTCCAATAAAATATGCACGGTACTGTATCCATCGATCACCACTTCCATCTGCGAGAGCGGCTGGTAAATCTTCTCCACCACTACTATCAGTAAAATAGGTATTATTTGTCCCATCAGGACCGACCCACGCTGTCCAAGTTGAATTATCTGGACTTGTCCGAACCTGGAATTTGAGCACCGTACTACTTGGTACAGTTGCTGTCCAGGTAAGCCCGACAAAGAAATTCAATGCTGAGCCAGTGTCATATGGTGAAGAAATAAACGAACCTGTCGAGGGACCATAGTATGCGATGGAAACATCTTCAACACTCGGCACATTATTCGTACTACTTGTAAACAATGTTGCTCGATACTGATAATAGCGTCTACCATCAAAATTAGTATCAAGTTGGTCTCCTTTTGAAACTATGGTCCAAACTCCATCACTCAAATTCGACTGATTTCCTGCACGCACTTCCATAGTTACCGAAGCTCCAGTAGGTATAGTGTCATTCCAATTCACCGTTCCAAAAGTCGCTGCATATCCAATATCTCTAATTGTTGATAGATAAGTGCCTACAAGAATATAGGTAGAGCTAGCATTTGAGAATCCTGAAATATTCGACATAGACTGGAATGTATATGTCGTACCAGCGGTAAGTCCAGTAAATGTATAGCTCGTCTGAGTGGTTGTGACCGTACCTGCAGTTGAGGAAACAGTATAGTAGGTTGTACCCGTAACCGCACTCCACGTTATCTGTATACTACTCGTTGTAGGCCATGCAAATGAAGTTATAGAGGGCGGTGTTGCTAAAGTTAATGTGCTTGTTACTGGAGAAAAAGTAGTAGTAACTCCATAGGAATTTACGGGCTGTACCTGGAAACTATAGGAAGTATTCTGGGCAAGTCCAGTAAATGTACGTGTGGTTTGTGTAGTTGTGACTGTAGCGCCCGCTGTTGAAGACACTGTATAGTAACCCGCTCCACTAGCCGCAGACCAATTCACTGTAATAGTTGAAGTGGTTCGAGAAAAACTCGTGATTGTTGTTGATGAAGGACTTGGTGAAGGAGGGGTAATTGTTGAGGTTGCTGTCGAAGACGCACTAAATTGATTATATGCATCTACCACTTTCATCTGAAAATAGTATGTAGTGGAAGGAGAAAGTCCAGTGATGATAGTACTTGTCTGAGTAGTAGTGACTGAATTAATAGTGCCGGTCAGTAGAGTTGTTGACGCTTGATTTGCTAGTGTAGTGGTCGTTCCTCCATTAAATGAAATATTTGGGAGTCTTGACGATTCGATTAGTGTAGTAGTTACACTCCAAGGATAGTTGTCATTTGCATACGATCTAGCACGATATGGTGTTGTACTTGTCCAACGATAGACAGGTCCACCATTCACCCATTGTTCAAGTCCTTTGATTATCAATATTTGCAAACTACTTGTCCCATTATATGAGAAAGTTGGTGACAGGTTCACACTTTGCCACCCACTTGCAGCCGAATTAGTGAATGAACCTGAATACACTTGTGTATATCCGGTGAGACTTGTAGTCGCTGTAGATAGTGTGGTAGTACTCGTATTTTTCATATATATGGTCGTACTACCAACGG
>CAZCHJ010000014.1:16189-17624 GCA_964498735.1 uncultured Gammaproteobacteria bacterium
GTAGATAGTGTGGTAGTACTCGTATTTTTCATATATATGGTCGTACTACCAACGGACACAGTACTTCCATTATCTTTGTAAAATCCTATCGAAGATATAGTAAAAGCTCGATTACCAAGCTCACTCGGTAAATAAATCATTTCTGCAGATGACATCATCCAATAGCGATCAAGTGGCAGATTATTACCGGCACTATATGTCGAGGTTGAAGTTCCATCCCCAACATACCCATATCCTGCTGTACCGGATCGAGTAGTTGTGGCTGAAGTTGAATAATACAATATATAATACGACGCTCCAGAAACTGCATCCCAGCCGACCTGAATCGTAGAACTCGTATCAAGTGTAGATTCATTAAGTAATGTTATAGAGGATGAAGTTGGTGCAGTTGGTTTTGGAGTACTGGTGGTCCCTGCAGTCGAATATGCTGTACTTCTTCCCCAGACATCAGTCGACTTTACCTGGAAGATATACGTTGACGAAGGAGTGAGTCCAGTAAAGTTGTAACTAGTATTGGTGGTTGTAACTGTTCCAGCAGTTGACGATACGGTATAAAAAGAAGTCCATAAAATGGAATTCCAATTTACTTGAATTGTATTACTGGTTACATTTGTGAAACTAGAAAGTGTTGGTGCATTTGCCACAGAGGTAATAATCGTAGAGGTAGCAAGTACACCTGAGAAGGTACTACTTTGATTATACGCATCGTTTGCTTTGACCTGAAAATTATACGTGGTACTTGGCGTCAAACCCGTAAATGATAGCGTGGTTGCTGATGTTGTAACTGACGCACTCGCTGTGGAAGAGACTGTATAGTAACTTACACCCAATACTGCTTCCCAACTAATCTGAATACTTGAGGTATTATTAGTCGACGAAACAAAGGCTGGTGTTGCTGGTGGTGGTGGAGTGAGTGTAGTAGTAGAAGACACTGTTGAAGAAACTCCCACCTGACCGTACTGATCCACAGCGTTTACTGTGAAGTAGTATGTTGTAGAAGGAGAAAGGCCTGAAATGAGGTAGTTAGTATTAGTAGTGGTTGCTGTTGTAATAGTTCCACCAAGAATGTTAGTAGCAAAAATAACTATTTGACCGTCATTATCTGGGGCTGAACCTCCCCCCGCAGTCGCAATAGTAGTGGTTCCATTAATAATAGAACCTCCTCCGCCACCACTAGTTCCACTATTACCACCACCACCTCCACCACTATACCCACCACCACCTCCACCCCCAGTAACACAACCACTACCTTCTCCTCCACCACCAAAACCACCTGCACCCAGACAAGACCCTGGTGTGCCACCACCAAAACCACCTGTTATAAAAGAATTACCACCGCTGTATGTTGAATACGTAACACCATTAGTCAAAAATCCACCTCCAGCTCCAAATCCACCTGCAATAACCGATCCTCCAGCTCCATTAGTTCCACCCG
>CAZCHJ010000014.1:17724-19636 GCA_964498735.1 uncultured Gammaproteobacteria bacterium
CTGCAGTTGAAGATACTGTGTAGTAGGATGCACCAGATACCGCACTCCAATTCACAGTAATAGACGAGGTAGTAATACCTGAAAAACTAGAGATGGTTGGTGTGTATATCGAATCTGTACGAGTTGATGATACGCTCGAGTATGTACTGGTATTATTATATGAATCAGTTGCTAAGATTTGAAAACTATAACTAGTAGTCGGTGTAAGATTACTAAATGTACGAGTTGTAAGTGTCGTAGTCACACTTGCTCCTGCAGTTGAAGATACTGTGTAGTAGGATGCACCAGATACCGCACTCCAATTCACGGTAATCGTGGTTGCTGTATCGCTGAATGATGAGATACTTGGTTGGGCAGGTGCAACATTATCAAGAGTTACTGTTGTTGTTGCAACAGTGCTCGTAGAAGTACCGTCATATGCAACTACATAGATACAATATGTACCACTTGCTGCGGGCAATTGCGTCTTGGAATCCCAGGTAGTTGTGACTGTATTTGCACCTGGTGTAGTGGTAACATTGCTCAACTGGTACCCCGTACTTGTGGTATTACTAAACACAATACTCGACTGCCCGTAAGTAGATGAAGGAGTGCCAATCAATGTTGTGGTTGCTTGAGATCCAGTGTACGCAACACACGATCCTGAAGAATACCGATAGGTGAGCATCAATAGATCACTATTCACATCACTGACGGTGGTTCTAATGTTCACATTTCCTGAACCATTAGTGAGTGCTGATGCAGTCATTGAACTCTGTGTTGGTCTACCTAGGTTATTAATTGTTACAGTAGTGGTCGCGACAGTACTTGTAGCTGCACCATCAGAGATCACAGCATACAAACAATAGATACCATTTTCTACCAAAGGCAACTGTGATCTTGAATCCCAAGTAGTTGTAACTATATTGATCCCGGATGCAGTGGTAATATTGCTTAACTGATATCCGGTACTTGTAGAATTGTTAAGCACAATACTCCCCTGTCCGTAGGTTGAAGAAGGAGTACCGATCAGTGTTGTAGTTGCCAGTGCATTACTATACGCTCCACACGCACCCGATGAATATCGGTATGTAATCATTACTGCATCACCGTCTTCATCATAGACTCTCGAAGCAAGTGTTACGTATCCTGAAGCATCTATCGAGGTTGTTGCAGTAAATGGACTGAGTGCGGCAGATGAGCTCGCAGAGATGTATATTTGTCCATTGCCTGTCTGATAATCCTGTGTATGTATCGTACTTGTTCCTGAGGAATAGCTACTACCACCTCCACCACCCGCAGCAGAAGTAGATCCCGATGATGCACTACCGCCACCTCCACCACCATAGTATCCACCACCTCCACCACCTCCACCACCAGCTAGGGAAATTCCAGCACCTCGTCCTCCAGTTCCAGAACTACCAGCAGTCATACCTGACCCACCAGTCCCCGCTGCTCCACCCGCGCTCGGTGTACCCCCGCCACCTCCTCCAGCTACAGCAGTAGAATTCGGACTCCCCGCAACACCTGTAGTACCTCCACCAGCACCACCATTACCACCAACACTAGAAGCACTTCCACTTCCTCCACCAGCACCACCTCCACCTGCTACAACGGTACGATTTCCTAGTGCAGTTCCACCCTGGCGAATATCAGATGCACCTCCACCACCTCCACCGCCACCGGAACCTGTACTATTTGGTCCAGTTCCACCACCATTGAAACCACCCAAACCACCAAATGTAGAAGTACCAGCGGTTCCTGCACCACCAACATACACATACAAGGTCTCTAATGGCGTGACAGAAATTGTTGTTTGTATACGACCTCCCCTGCCACCAGTACCTCCTGTTCCAGCACTACCAGTAAACTTACCACCATTTCCACCCGAAGCACCTCGCACATCTACGGTAATTTCGGTCACTCCAGCTGG
>CAZCHJ010000015.1:0-3627 GCA_964498735.1 uncultured Gammaproteobacteria bacterium
AGAAGAAAAGTGAGATTGTGCATGGTCGCAATTCGGTATGCTGCGAGTTCTTCAGCTTTGAATAGGTGATGCAGATACGCCCGACTTACGTTTAAGTGTGGAGGGAGTGTGTTAGTTGGATCAATTAACGAAAAATCATTTCGGTACTTTGCATTGGTAATTGAGATTCTAAAATTACTGTCTTTTGCTGATCGGTCAAATAGTGTTCCATTTCGTGCAATTCGAGTTGGCGCAACACAATCGAACATATCGATTCCATGTTCCACAACGTCAAATAGATCAAGTGGAGAATACCCGACTCCCATCGTATAGTGAGGTTTTTCTTCTGGTAAGTATGGAGCAACCCATTGTAATATTTCCTTGGTGATTGGCATATTATATCCCACTGATTCTCCGCCAATTGCGATACCATCGAAATCCATCGCACAAATTGCTTTCGCACTTTCGATTCTTAAATCTTTATGAACTCCACCTTGGATTATTCCAAATAAGAATTGCTGATACCCATGTCGATGTGTTTCTTTTTTATGTGCATCAAGTGATTGAGTTGCCCAGCGGTGTGTTCGCTCAAGTGCACTCTTTGCATACTGTATATCTGCGTCATCTGGTGTTGCTTCATCGAATGCCATAATAATGTCAGCACCCAACTTATGCTGAATATCCATTGCAATTTCTGGAGTAAAGCGGTGAGTTGAACCATCGATATGGCTTTTGAATGTAACCCCTTCATCATCGATTTTTGATAATGCCTCGCCGCCTTTGGTTCTGGTTTTTTGTGCACCGAGTGAGAGTACCTGGAATCCGCCACTATCAGTTAGTATTGGTCCATCCCATCCCATGAATTTGTGGAGACCTCCCACTGTATCAATCAAGTCTTCACCTGGTCGTAGATGAAGGTGGTACGTATTTGCTAGAATAATTTCTGCGCCAGTATTTTTGATATCTTCCGAATCAAGTGATTTTATACTTGCCTGCGTTCCAACCGGCATAAAAATAGGTGTATTGATTACACCATGATCGGTTTGAATTTCTCCAACACGGGCACCACATTCACTCGATTTTTTGATCGTTTTATAAAACATATGTTGTTAACACTAGCAGAAGTTGTGTTTTTTTTCAATTGACGTTATAGTTTTGTGTGGTGGTGTCTTTCGCTCATGTCATGGGTGGGAGGTGCTTCATGTGGAAGTCTGTCATGAGTGTTCGTCGAGAAATCATTGAAACTCATCAGGAGATCGTGGCGACGTTCGTCATGGTTCTCATGATGACGGTGGCTCCCAAGGTTGTTCTTGAAATGGCCTGCGAGCTGGTCGATCTGTAGTCGGGGGGTTTCGAGCATGGGCCGTCCTATTTCACGGGAGTGCCTGGTTTGCGGAGTGGTCGACATTCTGCAGCCTGGCGAGGGTGATGAGATCATCGTATTGGGCGAGTGCGACCGGCAGTCGTGCATCGACCGTAAAGGTGATTACTCGAACCATCCTCAATTTCTCCAGGTAGAGGAGGTGAATAAAACGATATCTCAGGAGCGTGGTGAACCTGTTCAGACTGGGAGTCGGCGTCAGCCTCGGAGAGAGTGCCGGTAGATAGCCTGTGAAGAGAAGAGGTCTACAACTTAAGGGCGGCGGGATGACGAAGAGTCTAACCGCCGCGAGGAGAGAATCGCTGCGTATTCCAAGTACGTAGCTTCTCATTCTAAATGAGACATATTTGTTATGATTGATTTTGAAAAAGAATTAAACCAGGAACAATTGGATGTTGTGTTACATGGAGACGGTCATTGTCTGGTTTTGGCGGGGGCGGGCAGTGGGAAAACTCGAGCAATTACGTATCGTGTTGCATATTTACTTGAGCAGGGGATTGATCCATCCTCTATTTTGTTACTCACATTTACCAACAAAGCTGCACGAGAAATGATTCAGCGTGTGGAATCGATTACACATGGTGGAGTGAAATTACCATGGTCTGGAACATTCCATCACATTGCGTATCGAATTCTCAAACAGTATGCTCCGCTGCTTGGTTATTCCAATACATTTAATATTCTTGATTCAGAAGATGCTCGCGATATGATTAAACTGTGTATCGCCAGTGAGGGAGTAGAACGGTCGCATAAGAAATTTCCTTCTCCTGCTGTAGTTGCATCTCTCTTGAGTTTTGCGAGAAATGCTGAGCGAACAATACTCGATGTACTTGAGGAAAAACATCCGCACTGGATCGATTTTGCTGATCAATTATCTCGGATTGCTGAGAATTATAGTCGACGAAAACGAGAAGGGAATGTGATGGATTTTGATGATTTACTTGTTAATTTATTTTTATTACTTTCATCTTCAGAACAGGTGAGAAAAAAATACGCGACTCAGTTTCAATATATTCTCGTTGATGAGTATCAGGATACCAACAAGATTCAGGCGTCGATTATACATTTTTTTGCAGTCGTACATAAAAATCTTTTGGTAGTAGGGGATGATGCACAGAGTATTTATTCATTTCGTGCTGCAGATATTTCAAACATTTTGGATTTTGAACATCAGTATACTGATGCGCATGTTTTTCGGCTTGAGACTAACTATCGATCAACACCCGATATTCTCGGAGTTGCCAATGAGGTGATTGCGCAGAATACCAAACAGTATAAAAAAGAATTGAGGAGTATTCGAGAACAATTTACTAAACCAGAAATTCACGCGTTTGTAGATGCGTTTGAAGAAGCTCGATTCATTGCTGAACGAATTTTGGAATTATCAGAAGAAGGAGTTCCATTACATGAAATTGCTGTATTATTTCGTGCAGCGTTTCATTCACAATCACTTGAAATCGAATTAACCAAGCGTGGAATTCCTTATGAATACCGTGGGGGTGTTCGATTTTTTGAACGCGCGCACGTGAAGGATGTTCTTGCGTATTTGCGTATTTTTGCAAATCGTACGGACTCGATTGCATGGATGCGAGTTCTTACCATGCAGTCGGGGATTGGTCCGTCTGGAGCTGAGAAAATTATTGGAATGGTAAAAGGATTGTCTGTGGATGAACCGCTTGATCATGTGGGAAGTATATTGGGAGCTCGAGGGCAATTGGGTTGGGGAGAATTCTTGCGGATTTGGAATGAGGTTGGGGCATCGCATGAACGCGGCCCCGGAGAGATGATTCGTGGAATTTTGGTATCCCCATACAAAGAATATTTGGAAGCAGAGTATCCTGACTACCGTGAACGCTTGCAGGATATTGAGCAGCTTGCATTGTTTGCAGACCAGTATGTCACTCCTGAAGGAGAATCACGTCTGTCTGATTTTCTTGCTGAAGCAAGTCTTCAAGAAAGTTATTCTGGCAAAGTTGCTAAAAATACCGAGGATGATCACGAAAAAATTGTATTATCAACTATTCATCAGGCAAAAGGACTTGAGTGGGAGGCAGTATTCATTCTTCATGTTGCTGCTGGACAGTTCCCAAGTGAACGATCTATGCGTGAAGTAGATGGAATTGAGGAAGAACGTCGATTATTTTATGTTGCGATTACTCGCGCGAAAAAATTTTTGTACCTCTCATACCCACTTTTGGCGAGTTCGTTTAGTGTCTTGCAGGGTCCTAGTAGATTTATTGAAGAAATTGATCGGGATCTGGTACATC
>CAZCHJ010000015.1:3727-16604 GCA_964498735.1 uncultured Gammaproteobacteria bacterium
GTCTTGCAGGGTCCTAGTAGATTTATTGAAGAAATTGATCGGGATCTGGTACATCATGAACGAAGTCAAAGTTCTAGTTCGCTCGTTTTTTCTGATCCCAGTGATGATGTTGACGATATTACGTATGAGGCGGAAGATGATAATAAGCCAGTACGTAGTTTTTTGAAATCATTGGATCGGCTGTAGGTGTACCCTCCCTGGTGTGGTCATATTGACTATTTATTTTTCTTTCGTTATAATTCTTCCAATTAATTCATCTAATCAAATGTACTATGAAATTTGAAGGATTAGAAGAAAAGACACTCGTAATTATCAAACCTGACGCGATTCAGAGAGGTTTGGTGGGAAAAATTACGGATCGATTCGAGCAGAAAGGTTTGAAATTAGTTGGCATGAAAATGATGCGTTTGGAAGAAGCAGTACTTCGTGAACATTATGCACATATCGCAGAAAAGCCATTTTATCCAGGAGTTGAGCGATTTATGATGAGTTCGCCAGTGATTGTACAGGTGTGGGAAGGGCTTGAAGTTGTAAGTGCTATTCGTTTGATCACTGGGATTACTAAGGCACGAGCTGCTGAAGCAGGTTCGATCCGTGGTGATTTTGCAATGAGTGTGGCGTGTAATGTTATTCACGCTTCTGATTCAGTAGAAGCTGCAAAAGTTGAAGTTTCTCGCTTCTTCAAAGAAAATGAGCTTTATCCATACGAAAAGAGTGACTATTTACATGTATATACTGAAGATGAGAGAGAGTAAATAATGGTTTTGTCTAATAATACATCAACACTGCGCCAGAATGGTGCAGTGTTTTGTTTCTGTGGATAACTTTTAGGCAAAAGCTTGACCACAATAAAACCTGGGGTTATAGTCAAATATGTGTGTAATTTATTATATGAAATTATTTTTACAAACAATTCTCAATCTCATTACGAAGCGCCTTTGCAAGGTGAATTTTTCTTTTGCAATGGTGCTCGATTATTCGCATAGGGGATTGTATGGTTTGAGATAAGTGTCTTTCCAAATAAACCAACAAGACCCCATGCGCCGAGCGTTTGGGGTCTTTTCTTTTTATGGATCGAGGGGATGAGTAGATATAGCATCTGTAAGTATGTCTGTTCATCTTCCCGAATGGGAATGCTGCGTGCCTCATGTGCGCAGTCATACTGCTCTTTTGCAACGTAGTAGATTTACGAGAGGGGTCCGCAGTGGAACCTTCTCCTCATTCACGACCATGACTGAGGTGCTCTATGCATTTCTCAGAAGCAGAGGTTGAGGCAATCCGCGAAATCGTCGATCGTTACCAGTGCACTTCGGATAAGCAGAGAAATCTGCGCAGACGAATCGAGCTTCCGAGTGAGGAAGCACTCGACACGGTGCACCTCGAAAAGGATGGCTCTCGTCTTGCAAACAAGGTGCTCTGCGCTCCTTCTCACTGATATGGTGGATCTTGGGTGAGTTACGAAGCTGCTACGTTGCTCACCCCCAGTGCACGCATGTTGTTGTGTGTATCGGGGGTGATCTGTTGGTATTTTCCTTTATATCACATTGGATTTTTCTATAAGTGAGTTGATATATTAATATATCATTTTATTGTATTAAGATATCAACTCACTCCAATAGATAGATCCACGGTGGATTTTTTTATTGGGTGACTTACTCTCGTGTGTCACACGAGAGATTCTCGAGGAAATCTCATGTCTGAGAACAAGACTATACTTCCGTCACCCCAACAGAACCTCGACACCAAGAAGTCCACGCAGTCTCTGGAAGGTGATCTTCCGTCGACTACTCCTCGCAAGAATCGTGGTGCTAGCCGCCATGCGCGGTTTATCACCGACCCGCACCTCGAGTCTCGTGAGCTCTACGAGCTTCGCTGCAAGTACGGCATCAACGACTGAGAGGGTGCATCATATGGGTGTGCAACGCGTTGGGTCGGCGCATTGATCCTTCGCGTTGCTATTCCTGGGTATGTTCTTTGATACTGTTAATTGTCCTTTTGATTCATGGCGACAGACTCCTCACGTCGCCTTCCTTCCATTGTGTATGTATCACATAGATAGTGGATGGGAGTAATTGAAATTGTATTTTTTGATGAAAATATTAGTAAATATTTTTCCTGTGTATAATTTGTGAAAAAATGTAGAATTATTCTTTACATTTTTTTTTAATTTTTGTATTCTTCTTACTACTTTTAAGAATGGGTTTCTGTGTGTGTGGAAATATTTTCTTTGTAGACAGAAATTCGCTCCTCGTTACATTACCTATGGTGGGTATGTTTCGTGGGCACATCTGTGAGGAGGTTTCATGCCTGAAAGTTTTTTGTATCAACCCTGGAGAAAATATGAATCCAGGGCGAAACTAAAGAAACCTACCACGACGCCTCTCCGTCGTTCGTCTGGCCATCATACGCGCCTTTTCGAGTCCCGTGATGCGGGTGAATCCCCGAATCGTGAAGATCGTAAGATCAAGAAGGGCTCGAATCGCTAGTCTCATGATTAGCGAGCTACATCATGTGTGGTAACGCGTTGGGTCGGCGCATTGATCCTTCGCGTTACTACACTGTGTATTCTATTGCTCTTTTGTGGCGATCTATGCTTAGAGATCGCCCCTTATCCAGTATTTATTCTCGAATAGGTAGTGGTTGAGGTAATGTTGCGCAACTTTCTCTTCATTGGTATAGTGTAAGTGGTCCTAGTTTCAGTGGTCCAGTACATATACTATTCTACAAACATACTACATTGGGAAGCCAATATCTCTCGTGCCCGTGGGTTCGAGTTGCGGCCACCCACCTATATCTTTAGGAGTAGTATTTCGTACTGCATCTCTCTAGGGCCTAATAAGAAACTCTTGAAAAAAAGGGTTTTTTGTTTTATGATCAAGTCCGCACTTCTTTCTAGTGCGCGTATCCAAGGATAAGGTGGTATGACTTCACCGAATGCTGTTTCTAGTACGCCGACTTCTCCTCAGTCAAACACGCGTCGGAATACGGACACGCATCGGAGGCGTAGCTTCTTTGCCTTCAAGGGCGATCGGCATATGAAACCCAAAACGTGGAAAGAGAGGGTGATCGAAGAGCTTCGTAAGTTGGGTATCATCTAGTGGATGTTTCTTCGTGCGATGGATGATCTACGTTTGTCAGTATTTTCTGGCTTCCGTTTTTTGTCCATCGCACCCACCGTATTTTGCAATATGAGTACAACTTACTAAAGCGGGCTATAGCGCAGTTGGCTAGCGCGCATGCATGGGGTGCATGAGGTCGTGGGTTCAAGTCCCACTAGCCCGACGAATTAATGTAAAAAAATATACTATGTTTAATACTCTTCTTTACTATAAAATAGTAAATATCAAAAATCCTGAAAAAGAAGTAGAAATGCATAAAGAGATTTGTGTTGCTTTGAATATCAAAGGACGAATTTTGATTGGAGATTATGGAATTAATGGAAATATTGGCGGAACCAAAGAAAGCATTGAACTCTACAAAGCGTACATGAATCAGCATAAACTCTATAAGAATATTGATTTCAAAGAACGCACCTCTGAAATTCTTCCGTTCCCAAAATTACGCGTTCGGCATCGTGATGAAATTATTACGACAGAAATCAAAGATCATATTGACTGGACTAAGCGAGGTAAACATGTGGATCCTGACACATTTCATAAGTGGCTACTGCGTGGGGAAGATATGGTACTTATCGATATGCGCAATGACTATGAGTACGATATTGGTAGATTCAAAGGAGCTGTTCGCCCACCGGTAAGTTATTTTCGTGATCTCAAAGATGTAATGGGTTTCTATGATCAGTTCAAGGGAAAAAAGATTGTGATGTATTGTACGGGGGGAATTCGATGTGAACCCGCATCTGCTTTGTTTGTTGCTTCGGGATTTGAACGAGGGCAAGTGTATCAGCTTGAAGGGGGTATTGAAAAATATGCTCAGAAATATGGTAATGAAGGATTTTTTGAAGGTAAGAATTTTACTTTTGATGATCGCATGGCGTTGCGTATCAATCATACTGATACTGAAGAGATTGTAGGGAAGTGTGCGTTATGTGGAGTTACGTGTGATACGTACCGTAATTGCATTAACAAAGAATGTAATAAATTATTTATTGGATGTGATGCATGTGTTATCCGATTAGTAAATGCGTGTTCGGAAGAGTGTAAGAAGATTGTCGAGAATGACGATAGCATGAAACGCCCGCCTTCAGGAAATAAAAAATAAGATATATAAAAATCCCCTCCGAATTGGAGGGGATTTTTGTGAGAAAATTTTTTAGGCTTTTGCTACCTGCTTTTGAATGGTTCGTCGGCATGAACTGCAGAGTACTATTCCCATGAATTTTTGAAGGTTAGCATGCTGTTTTCGAAGTGTTTTTACTCGTGAATGACTTCGATTTGCTGCGCTCACTGTTCCTTTTTTGCAGAGTTCACATTTTCGCATATAGTTGACGTTAGAAGAAAGTAGAAGATATACTGATAAGACGTTATCAGGGACAAGTGTACGTTATTTCCTTCATTTTGTCAAGACATGCCTATGAATATCATCGTTTCTTTCTTTTACCTCCTCATTATTGTGCCTTCGGCAATCATCCACGAATATATGCATGGGTGGGTTGCTGATCGTCTCGGTGATCCGACTGCACGGTATGCCGGCCGTCTTACCTTAAATCCAAAATCACATATTGACCTTGTGGGAACTATTATTTTGCCTATTTTACTCTATGTAATGACTGGGGGGCAAATATTTTTTGCGTATGCAAAACCTGTACCTTACAATCCGTACAATCTGAAAAATCAGCGGACGGGTCCCATGTGGGTTGCGCTCGCTGGTCCACTTTCAAATTTATTTCTTGCATTTGTTTTTAGCTTACTTCTTCATATCGTCCCTTTTGGGAACATTACTGCATTTTTGTTGATTATCGTGTATGCAAATGTTGGCTTGGCTATCTTTAACTTGCTACCGATTCCACCCTTGGATGGGTCCAAAGTATTATATGCCTTATTACCTGATTCATCTTGGAGACTCAGAGCAACTCTCGACCGGTATGGATTTTTGGTCCTTCTCGCATTTATGATATTTTTCCCAGGGATCATTAGTCCTATTGTGGATTGGATCGTCCACCTCTTTGTAGGAAGTGCATTAATTTTTTAGACTCCCCTTGACATAGATCGGTTTTTCACGTATTATATCCCCACATCTTTAATAGATGGTTTAGAACGTAGTAATCCTTCCTTATGAGGGGTGAAGCGTCTAGAGTTCTATAGTAGAGCTCTCAAACGTTCGATAAACATTACTTTTGTTTGTCCGAACGTGCCCATATAGGGCATGTTTTATTTATTCAGTAGTTATTAATTTAGATATACGATTCTATGCCAACGATGAATCAGATTCTGCGCAAGGGACGCGTTTCAAAACGAACGAAATCAAAGTCTCCAGCGCTCCAGTTTACTCTCGACAGTTTGCACCGCAAACGAACCGAACTCCGCCGTGGAGCACCATTTAAACGTGGAGTATGTACCAAGGTATATACTATGACTCCAAAGAAACCTAACTCAGCGCTTCGAAAAGTTGCGAAGGTCCGTCTTTCAAATGGGTCTGAAATTATCGCCTATATCCCAGGTGAAGGACACAATCTTCAGGAACACTCAATTGTTCTTGTTCGTGGTGGCCGTGTAAAAGACTTACCGGGTGTTCGCTACCATATTGTTCGTGGAGTGTATGATACACAGGGTGTTGAAGCTCGAAGACGTGGTCGCTCACTTTATGGAGCTAAGCGTCCAAAAGCTGCAAAGAAATAACTCATCATTAAACGATAATTATTGACCTATGCCACGAGGAAAACGAGGATTCAAACGTACTCCAACTCCGGATCCATTATACAACAGTGAATTATTGTCAAAGTTTATTAACTTTGTCATGAAAGACGGAAAAAAATCGACTGCTGAACATATTGTGTATCAGACACTCGATATTTTGAAAGAAAAAAAGAAAGCTGACCCTCTCAAGGTTTTTGAACAGTCACTTGAGGCTGTTCGACCACAAGTAGAAGTTCGTTCACGACGCGTCGGAGGAGCAAACTATCAAGTACCAATGCCAGTATCTGGTGGTCGTCAGAATGCGCTTGCATTCCGATGGATTGTCGGAGCAGCACAAGCTCGAAAAGGTAAGACTATGGCTGAAAAACTTGCTGCTGAGTGCATGGATGTACTCGAAGGAAATGGTGGAGCTCTCAAGAAACGCGATGATATGCACCGTATGGCTGAAGCAAACAAAGCGTTTGCACATTTCGCACGTTTTAGTCGATAAACTTTAACTTAGTATTTAACCCAATTTTTTATGGGACGAGATTATCCATTAGAACGCGTGCGCAATATTGGAATCATGGCGCATATTGATGCAGGAAAAACTACCGTATCTGAACGTATCCTTTTTTACACTGGAAAAAAACACAAAATCGGAGAAGTGCATGAAGGAGCTGCTGAAATGGATTGGATGGAGCAGGAAAAAGAGCGTGGTATCACTATTACTTCTGCTGCGACTACTTGTTTTTGGAAAAATCATCGAATCAACCTTATCGATACTCCAGGCCACGTAGACTTTACCGTAGAAGTAGAGCGATCACTCCGTGTACTTGATGGAGCGGTTGCGGTATTTGATGGTTCCCAAGGTGTGGAACCACAATCAGAAACTGTATGGCGTCAGGCAGATAAATATCGAGTACCTCGTATTTGTTTTGCTAATAAAATGGACAAAACCGGTGCTGATTTTTTCATGACACTTGAATCAATTAGAACACGTTTGTCACCAAATGCTTTTGCAATTCAATTGCCAATCGGAATGGAATCTGAGTTCAAAGGAATTATTGACATTATTGAAGAGAAGGCATACCGATTCGAAGGTGACCATGGTATCAATGTGGTGGAATTTGAAATTCCAGAAGACATGAAAGCACAGGTTGCTGAATATCGCAGTAAACTTCTCGAAAAAGTTGCCGAAGCAAATGACGAGCTCATGAATAAATATCTTGAAACTAACACTCTCTCGATTGAGGAAGTGAAAACTGCAATTCGAACCATGGTGTTGAAAGATGAAATTTATCCTGTCATGTGTGGTACCGCGTTGCAAAATATTGGAGTACAATTGGTACTCGACAATGTTGTTGCGTATTTACCAGCACCAGTTGACATGCCAGTGATTACTGCACATGATCCTGATGATGAAAATAAAGTTATTGAAGTAAAATCAAGCGATACTGATCCGTTTGTTGGACTTGCGTTCAAGGTTGCAACTGACCCATTCGTGGGACGCCTTACCTTCTTCCGTGTATATTCTGGAAATCTGAAAGCTGGAAGTTATGTATTGAATAGTACTAATGGTACGAAAGAACGTATCGGACGTATCGTGCGATTGCACGCTAATACTCGTGAAGATGTAGAGCAGGTATATGCTGGAGAAATCGCCGCAGCTATTGGTCTCAAAAATACGACAACCGGGGATACTCTTTGTGAAGAATCTAGACCTGTAGTACTTGAGCGTCCTACCTTCCCAGAACCTGTTATCTCTGTTGCTATTGAACCTAATACCAAGGGAGATGCTGAAAAGATGAGTATCGCTCTTCAGAAACTTGCTGAAGAAGATCCTACCTTCCGCGTATCAAGCGATCCTGAAACACTTCAGACGATTATTGCAGGAATGGGAGAATTACACCTCGACATCATCGTTGATCGTATGCGACGTGAATTCAAAGTGGAAGCACAAGTTGGTGCGCCACAGGTAGCATACAAAGAAACCATTCGTCAGAGTGCTGAAGCAGAAGGAAAGTATGTGAAGCAGTCGGGTGGACGTGGACAATATGGACATTGCTGGTTGAAGATCGAACCATTGAGCGCTGAAGAAAAGGCAGAGGCAGGTGGAGAAAATCTCGTATTCGTTGACGATATCAAAGGTGGACTTATCCCACGTGAATATATTCCTGCGATTGAAAAAGGTGTGAAGGAGGCAGTAGGTAAAGGAATTGTTGCGGGATATCCAATTCTTGATATCAAAGCAACGGTGTATGATGGAAGTTACCACGAAGTTGATTCGAGTGAAATCGCCTTCAAACTTGCAGGTAGTATGGCATTTGTTGCTGCTGCACAGAAAGCACATCCGGTATTGCTTGAGCCAATCATGAAGGTGGAAGTTACCACTCCTGAAGAATACATGGGAGACGTGATTGGAGATTTGTCTGCAAAACGTGGACAGATCGAAGAGATGACTCAGCGTGGAACTGCAAAAGTTATCCGCGCTATGGTACCACTCGCAAGTATGTTTGGCTACGCAACGAGTCTCCGATCGATGACTCAGGGACGAGCAACGTATGCTATGGAATTCGCGAAGTATGCTGAGTGTCCAAAGAACGTGGAACAGCAGGTTGTGAGTGGAAAGTTGAAGTAAGTAATCTAGAAAAATAAAAAACATCCCGTGACGAGCGGGGTGTTTTTTATACAAAATATTTTTGCAGAATAAATAATAATTCAGGATGAAGTTTCTCATTATTTGCAACCATTTCTTTTATTTTTTCTAGTGGAAAAAATTCTACTCGTTCGACATCGTGTTCATCTTTTACGAATGGTCCATTATATTGAGCACTGAATATGGTTAAGAATTTTTTTGGTCGGCCATCTACTTTATATATTTCTTTACCTACTATTTTAAGTTCACTTCTGATTCCTAATTCTTCTTTACATTCTCGAAGCGCTGCTGCTTCATAACTTTCGCCACTTTGGACGTGTCCACCAACCGCCGTGCACCAATGTAGTGGGGCAAATGAAACTTTTTTACTTCGCAGTTGTAGAGCCATCTCGTTTTTATCATTAAAAATCAGAATATGCACAATGCGGTGGGGGAGTAATTTTTCATATATTTCATCGCGAGACGCAGGGCCGATTACTTCATCGTTATCGTTGACGATGTCTAGGAATTCCATATTAAAATACTAGATCCCCGCGTACGCGGGGATGACGTAAGGTGGTTATATTAGTTTTGATATATCATCCCACGAATGTACGCGATGCATATTGTTAGGTAATTCCGGGTTTTGATTCCAGGGATTATCGAAGAGTAAAATTTTTCTTTGTGGTGTGACGCATTGGAGTGCGTAGTCGAGATTGTCATCAATTAATACGTCAATTCCATGTTTTTCACATAATTCTGCCTTGGTCGTTGACGGACCTGATTTTGAAAATCGGTTTGCGATGTGAATTTCTGAAAATAGATTTGGGAAATGTCTTGCAATCCAGTGTTCCGTTTTACTTCGCAAGTCTTCTGGTCTCGCGGTCATTGCTACCACCTCATGTTTTTCGGCTAGTTTTTGTACCCCTTCAGTGGCACCTTCAATCAGGGGAAGATTGATAAATTCTGGGGTTTCGTAAAATCGATACACTTCTTCAATCGCATCTTCTCGTGTGCCACCCCAGACTTCCCACAGATGATATTTGGTAATATCTTCGGTGGTGTAGGTAGTGTTGTAAATTCTGTTGTGGAATTGTACGAGCGTTGGAATAAAATACCCGAGCACGTCGTCAATGTCGATTGCGATCTTCATATTGTCTAATTTAGTTCACCATCCGAGTTCACTATAGAAAATATTATGTTTTATATTTTCTAATGCATATTTGATATAGGGAATAATGTTGTCTGGCAATTGGTCCATATCAAACCATGAGAAGTCGTCGCATTTGTGCGGTTCCTTATTTTCCAGTGTACCTGACCAGGTCTCTGCGAGAAAATACGCATCAATTCGTTCTTCTGCATCAATGTGTGATTTTCTATGCATCATGTGCACGAGCTGTATATTTTTCGGATCAAGATCAATTCCAGCTTCTTCACGCGTTTCACGAATCATTGCCTGTGTAAAAGTTTCACCCTGGTCTACATGTCCTGCGACCATGCTATATTTTCCATCTTCAAATCCAGTATTGAAACGACGAATCAGGAGAATTTTGTTTTCTTGTTTAAGTACCAGGTATGAAGCGGGGATAATGGTATGTCGATTTTGCATATATTAATCCATGTGTACTAATTTTTTATCAATTGCAGGTTTTTGTCCATAGACTGCGATGCCCCAGTGAATATGTTTTTTCCCTCGAGGATCTTTGTCATGCCATCGTTTTTCCAGTTCATCGAAAGATAAGAACGTATGGGTAAAAGACCATGGATCAGCAAAAATCATCTTTTTACCTTTGTATCCGATCGCTACTACATAGTGCCCATCTGACCAATCATTTTCCCAATTCACATTCTTTTTTGTGGTCCAGGCTTGTAATAACAAAATTACGGGTATGCCTTGTTTCAAAAAATCGACAACCTCTTTTATCGTCATTTGTTTTGAGGTATGTTTGAGTCCATGTTTAGAAAGAGTTGTTGTAATACCTACAATTAAAGTGCCATCTTTGTTGGTCCCGGCATGTTTTCTGATTTTATGTGGTTTTACTTCGATGCCAAAATATCCGAGGACTGATTGTAGTACGGTTGCACCACAGTCGTATTCATAAATTTGTTTTAATTGTGGAAGTTTGAGAAGTTTCATAGATTATGAAATTATTGAACAGTGATTATCATAACTGAGAAATATTTTTTTGTAAATTTTATTGACCAATATATCTTGATGATGTACAACTATAGTTGAATCACTTGCAACGGAGGAAGCCGTGGACATCTTGTACGGATTGAATTTCATCAAGGCGTCGATGGTTGCAATTTTCTCCCATGGAAGTACGCGCAAGGGGGTCGTGATCGATACACGTCTTGAGTCTGACACTTTTACTATCTACTGGAAACCAGAAGGCGGGAGTGTCGAGCGCGTGATCCTTCCTGAAGTGCGTCGGGAGAAACATGTTTTACAAGGGTGGTTTGCAACTCTCTCTGATGGGGAACTCATCAAACTCGAGGATGTGGAGTGGGCCGTACACGCCGCTTCCTGCGATCGCCAGACGCGTCGTCTGTGGCCGCTTAACCCTCGTGTTATCCGCTATGAGCTCTCCATCGTTCAGTGATTCTCGTGTCCACGCATGCGCTGCACCCTACGCAGCGTGGACACACCCAACTTCCTTCCTGATACTGGAAGTTTTTTGTTATGTGATGCTTGACTTTTTTAAAATAATATGATACGTAAGATTTGGTTTCGACAACTCACATCATGTGGAGGAAAATCATGGGGTTGGAAACACATAGTATTCCGAAATATGTCATCTTCGCTGATCCGGTGAATCCTGGAATCGTGGAGCTCGAGCGTGCACGTATGATGGGCGACTGTGTCCGTTTCGCAGTCATGATTGCTGGGATTCCGTCTCAGCAGTTCATCGACTTCGTGCCCACGGTTGTGCAGTGTGCGCAGCCGAGCGGGAGTTACTGCCTGCTCCGGGGGCGCATCTGTGAACCTGGAGGGCAGAGCAATCGTCTCATCGAGGGCATGTACCATCTCGTCAGTCGAGGCTACGGCGGCTTCGACGACATGTGATGATGTCGTCTGCACACTGCACCCACCCTAGTTTCGGCTAGTGGTGGGTGCGGACGTTCAATGTATTCCTCTACAAGAGGATTTTTTTTATTTCTTTCTATCTTCTCGTATGCCCATGACGGTTGCTAAGATTATTATGATGAGGATGAGTGCTATTCCGATGATTATCATAGAAGGTATGCAGGATTAAACTGCACATTTTTACTAATAGATCTAGGTTTTGAAAGTCAGAATTCAATATGTGCATGCTGAATTAAACTATTTTGTGTTCAGGTAATATAGTTTTGTGAGAATATCATGCACAATCAACTTTAAACTACTTGATTATGTGTATATTTTTGGGCAGATTTTTCTGTATGATATTCAAATCATGCTCTGAATAATTATTGCCCGAAATATTTAATGTTTTTAGATTTTGTAGATTACCAAGTTCGTATGGTAGGTTGGTTAATTGATTGTTTGATAGGTCCAATACTTGTAATCCGTGTAACTGGCCAATTTCTGCGGGAATACCAGTCATTTGGTTATTGCTGAGATTAAGAATTGTTAGATTTTGTAGATGTCTTATTTCTGCTTGAATTGACCCTGTTAGCTTGTTGTTTGAAATATTCAGTTCTTTCAAGCTTGTCTGAGTGAAAATATAATCTGGTACTTTTTGTAAATTTTGATTACTTAGATCTATTTTTTTATTTGTTTCCGGTTGTTCGGTAGGTTCTACACCGTTTTTTAGTTCGCTTTCACTGTTAATATGTTTTTCACTTGTATTAATTTGTTGATGCGACTGTGATAGTGAACATCCGTTTAGTAGTAAACACGCTGTAATGATAATGAGTGGTAAGTGGTTTTTCATATATTTTAAATAAAAAATTATTCTTTTGTATGCATTGAGCATACTCTATAGCATGGTGTTAAGCAAGATTATTTTTTTGGCTTGATTTTTAGTGAAAAATGAGGTAGGATTTGTGTAATTCTAGATCCCCGCTTTAGTGGGGATGACAGAAAAGAATGACACAAGAGATATACTATGATCAAGTTTTCAGTACTCACTCTTTTTCCAAAAATAATTTCGTCTTATTGTACTGAGACGATTCTTGGTCGTGCGCAGAAAAACAAATTAATTGATGTTCGGGCAATTTATATTCGAGATTTTACTCATGACAAACATAAGACGGTTGATGATACACCCTATGGTGGGGGAGCAGGAATGCTTATGAAGCCTGACCCAATTTATGAAGCATTGGTATCAATTGATGGATTGCCATTCAAAAAAGCACCAGGTTTAACAAAATTAAAACGACTAGCGACTGGAGCGGTTTCAAAAAAGAAGAGAACAGTATTACTCTCACCACGCGGTCGACAGTTTGATCAGTCAGTTGC
>CAZCHJ010000015.1:16704-19214 GCA_964498735.1 uncultured Gammaproteobacteria bacterium
ATAAAGTAAAAAATCAGAAAGTTATCAAAGAACTGCAATTTTCTTTTGACCTTTTACTTTTTATTTTTGACTTAGTTTGACTTATCCCCAATATGTGTATATATGGGACTTGCCAAGGCACTTGACAGATGTTTCGGGTTCTTATATTATATGCGAGCACTTACGATATTTATAACTTATCCTTTTCTCAAGTCTACGAGCCTTACTACGGCCAGCCTGTCAAAGACCCACAGATACTAAGAAAAGAGCGACTATACTTGCTTTTGGATACTACCTGTATTCAAGGGCAACAGAGTTTCTCTTTTTTCTTTTACCAAAGAAAAAAGGCACGATCATTACAATTGAAGATGTGAAACAACAATACAGCAAAAATAATTAATATGGTGTTGCGCCAGGCTCTATAAATAGAGGATGCGCAAAGAAGTTCACGCAATACGCGTGGCAAAAACCAAATTGATTGTCTATTTTCTTAGAGCTAACTCATAGGCTAATCTAGCTTATGAGAATTACTTAAACTATTGAGTAGGTTAAGTAATTACAATCAAACATATTTCCCATTTTGGGAAAACTCAATTTATTGAGAGTTTGATCCTGGCTCAGGATGAACGCTGGCGGCGTGCCTAAGGCATGCAAGTCGTGGGACAGGTTTTTTTGTAGCAATACCGAGAAACACTGACCGGCAAACGGGAGAGTAACACATTGATAACTTACCTTCGAGACGGGGATAGCTCGGCGAAAGCCGGATTAATACCCGATAGACATGGGGGGGCGTGAGGCCATTCCTATGTAAAACTTCGGTGCTCGAAGAGAGGTCTATGTCTGATTAGTTAGTTGGTGGGGTAATGGCCTACCAAGACGATGATCAGTACCGGGCGTGAGAGCGTGACCCGGCTCACTGGGACTGAGATACTGCCCAGACACCTACGGGTGGCTGCAGTCAGGAATATTCCGCAATGCACGAAAGTGTGACGGAGCGACGCCGCGTGTAGGAAGAAGCCCTTCGGGGTGTAAACTACTTTTATAGGGGAAGAATTTTTGACGGTACCCTATGAATAAGAGGTTGCAAACTCTGTGCCAGCAGCAGCGGTAATACAGAGACCTCAAGCGTTATCCGGATTCATTGGGCGTAAAGCGTCCGCAGGTGGTTTTTCAAGTTGGGAGTCAAATCTTTGGGCTTAACCTAGAGACTGCTTCCAATACTGGGAAACTTGAGACTGGGAGAGGTACACGGAACTGTTGGTGTAGTAGTAAAATGCGTTGATATCAACAGGAACACCAAAGGCGAAAGCAGTGTACTGGAACAGTTCTGACACTCATGGACGAAAGCGTGGGGAGCGAATGGGATTAGATACCCCAGTAGTCCACGCCCTAAACGATGCGTACTAGGTATTTGGAGTATCGACCCTCTAAGTGCCGTTTAAAAAAGCTAACGCGTTAAGTACGCCGCCTGGGGACTACGGCCGCAAGGTTAAAACTCAAAGGAATAGACGGGGACCCGCACAAGCAGAGGATCATGTGGTTTAATTCGATGGTACGCGGCAAACCTCACCAAGGCTTGACATGTAGCTGCAAGCTCCTGGAAACAGGAGCCGCCTTCGAGGGCGCTACACAGGTGCTGCATGGTTGCCGTCAGCTCGTGCCGTGAGGTGTACCCTTAAGTGGGGTAACGAGCGCAACCCTCGTCGTGTGTTAAATGTACACACGAGACTGCCTACGCAAGTAGGAGGAAGGTGGGGACGACGTCAAATCAGCATGGCTCTTACGTCTTGGGCTACACACATGATACAATGGCCGGTACAAAGGGAAGCCAAACCGCGAGGTGGAGCCAATCCCAGAAAGCCGGTCTCAGTTCGGATTGTAGGCTGCAATTCGTCTACATGAAGTTGGATTTGCTAGTAAACGCGCATCAGCACGGCGCGTTGAATACGTTCTCGGGTCTTGTACTCACCGCCCGTCAAACCACGAAAGTTGGCAATGCCCGAAGGCTCCCGTATGGGGGACGAAGGCAGGGTCAATGATCAGGGTTAAGTCGTAACAAGGCATCCGTAGCGGAAGCTGTGGATGGATCACCTCCTTTCTGGAGTCAATCTCGATGAAAGTCGAGATATATATCCAAAGTCAGTATTGCACTCGCAAGAGTAAAATCTGATTCTTGTTCTAAGTATAAGAAAACATTCAATTCTGGTTTTTGTCACATGTATTTCGTGAAACATCTTCAATAAAACAAATTTCCACCGAAAGGTGGTTTTTGTTTTAGTTTTTAAAATATTTAAATATATTACCTGAAACTTTTTATAACTAAAAAGTTTCACAAAAAGTTTCGGGGGTGGCAAAACTCGCCCCGCTAAGTTTAGTTAATGAATTTACACTCGTAGCTCAGACAGTTGCCACCCCCGAACCCCCTTTGTGCGAAATTAAAAAATTTGGTAATTAAAAATCGAAATAACTTTTCTGGATACAATTAGTGTTCGGTAATTTTTGACAAACAAAAAAACGCTTGTATTGCGTTT
>CAZCHJ010000016.1:0-18916 GCA_964498735.1 uncultured Gammaproteobacteria bacterium
GTGACGCTTCTTGAAAAGTTCATGTGGACTGCTAGTGGGGGAATAGCAATCTTCGGATCCATCGACAACACAAGCATCGGAAGCTACCAATCAAGCGGCGGCAGGAAGTGGATCGGAAAGCGATAGTATGCACATAGATGCTCAATATCTCGGAGTTCTGATAGCGATTTTAGTCCATGCGGGTTCCTCCATTTGGTGGGCGTCTAAAATCAATGCTACCGTTGGTTTTCAAAATGAGATATTGAAAACTCTCCAGAGAGCCTTAATTACCCACGAAACGATGAAATATTCAAAGGAAGAAGCCGCAAAAGATTTCGCATTGCGGGATAAGCAATTAGACGCTATTTGGAAGAAAATCGACGCCTTTCATATCTGAGGTTCAAACCTATGCCCCACGATACGTCGATCGATTTGATTCGTAAACTAAGTGAAATACGAAAATGGTGCTACGGAATAGCCGGCGCCGGCCCTGAGCACTTGAAGCATCAAGCACGTGAGTTTGTTAACTGGATTGACGAAACCATAGGGGAGGAAATATGAATTTTGATATCCGGAAAATGGCAGTTAAAGCAGTGAAAGGAGCTATAAGCGGGGCTGTCGGAGCCTTATCGGCGTTACTCGCAAAAAAATTAGGGATACCTCTTACGACAGACCAACAGGTCGCATTAATTGGTGCGGTCACAGGGTTGGTTCTTGGGATTGCTAACACACTTAAAATTAAATTTCCAAAAATTTTTGGATGGGTGTAACACGTGTGGGGTTCGGTCATCGCGCTCGTTCAAAAAATATTGGAGTTTGTAACTCCGCTTTTGAATTTTTTGCTGCAGCGAGCTAACGAAGAGAAACGCAAAAAAGACACTGCACAGTCAAATATGGACAAGGAGGCAAAGCGTGAAGGTCAAGAATCGATGGATGATTTTTGGGATGATTGGACTTCTAAGCGCGGCGCTTAGTGGCTGTGTATGGGGGAAGAAACTCGCCGTCCCTTTAGGGGCAACGGATTATATTTTTTGCCCGAAAGGATCCGAGATAGCCGGTGTACCCTTGCCGACGAACGAGAAAAAAAGCTATACGATTGTGACTCCGAAGGACGGATTCTGGATTTCAAAATCCGGTTTTAACCGAATGGAAATGTACGTAACAGGGTCAAATCCGGAGGATAAAAATGGGTGACGTTCTTTTCATCGTTTCGTTTCTGGGCCTCATGCTAGCTCCTTTCATTTACTACGGGATCCGCGGTAAAAAAGGAATGTGGTATTGGGTAGGAACTGTATCGGCTATGGGTATTTGTCTTGGCCTCGGGGAACTTGCCTCCAAACTCGGAACCGGTAATACCTTGTCGAGAAATGTCTGGAACCTAAGTCTTGAGGACGGATGGTCGCTTTTGATCATATGCGGATGCACTATACTTTCTTGGTTGATTCTGCAGATTCATCTTTCCTGGAAGCGAATCACAAAAAAATGATTTTGGCGATTATCTATGGATCGGCTATGGCCTGGTTGTGGCGCCAGGGCGGTAAAGGAAACAAAGATTGGAGGCGATACGGAGCTCCGGTGTTATCGTTAATTATCACCCATGATATAGCGGTAGCTATGTTTATTCATGTCGCATCCAGACTACCGGTCACTCTTATTGGGGACAATCTAAAAATATACGGACAACTCTACTGGTGGATTCCTGTGTTCTGTTTCATTCATGTACTGCCGGTCATGATCGTAGCCGCGGTACATTGGTACTTAGCTGTTTTTACCATTCAATTTCTGATGATTCTCGGGAGCAATTTAGCGAATTTTCCGCGGTGGAATTGGTACGAAATTATCTATGGATTTGCACTCGGAGTTGTTTTAAAATAAGTTAACTGTCCTTAACGGACAAACAAAAGAGGATATCAAAATGGACAAAAAGATTTTCGGGTTTTTAATTGCTATGCTTGTTGTGTGTTCAATGGGGTATGCAGCAATCGATGAGGTCTCTGATGATGGAGTCCGCAGCGGCAAAGTACGCTCTATTGATTTCGGTAGTGGTCTTGTGGTTGTGTCGGCTTCCGGGCCTGTAGCCATTGTGTCCGCTCGGCTTCCTTATTACTCGACTTCAGCTGCGCGTCCGGCTTCCGGAGCGGCAACTGGATCGATGATCAGTAAGGGTGGAGTTCTCGCTACGGATTGCGGCGCTACAGCTGGCGGCCCGTTTTACGTGGTGTGCGTTTCTGACGGAACGAATTGGAAAGCTCTGTAATTTGTGTTCTCTACCCTCACCCGGTGGGGAGTCGTCGGTAGTTTAGTATTCTTCAAGCCGAACAGGCTAGATGGTGATGAAGTCTTCACCTTCTATTTCTGTTTGGTACTGATTTTCCTCTCTTTGTTTGTCAGGAAAGTCCGGGAAGCAGACGTGAAGCTTCCCGGACTTTTCGTGCTTAGCCTTGGTATCTCACTCTGCATTAATTTCTCCTGGCCTTCCCGCATGGTAACACTCAACAGCCTCATCGGCCTTCTCGCTATCAAAGCCGTACTCGAGCGGTATGATTTTGATGTCTATAAAACAGCCCGGGCTTTGTTTGTTTTTTGCGCCTTCAACTGTGCATTTTTACTTTTGCAAAAAGTGAATATGGATCCGATATTCATGAAAGTATATGAGGAAAAAGCCGGAATGATGTGGATGCCTTGGATGCTCGGAGCCTCAGCGGTCATGTGCATTCCTTTCCTCACTCAAGTGTCAAAGAAATATGCGCTTATTGCGTTACCGATGCTGCTTGAATCGAGATCAAAGTCCTGCATGGTCGCTGCCGTCATTGCTTTTTATTTGTCGTCTGGGGGCCGGTTAAATTTCAAGTGGATCGGATTTTCGATTATCGCGATTCTAAGCTACGTTTATTTCGCTGATTTCAATTTTGATTTAACCCGAGCACATGTTTGGGGTAAAGCTCTTGCGTACATGAAAAATCCATGGATCGGAAACGGCCCCGGATCCTGGGCGCAGTCAGGATTCCTGAAGTACAACGGTGCTACGCCGGAGCACTGGAGGTGGGCGCACAATGAATGGGTGCAAGTGCTCTATGAGCAAGGCGGGCTTGGGGTGGTAGCCTTAAGTGGTTTAGTTCTGGGGCTTCTGCGGCGAGATCGCCTACGTTTAGCGATGCTCGGGACACTTGTCATGATGAGCTTCTTCCATCCAGTATTCCGATTCGGTAAATTCCTCGGGCTAATCGTGCTCATCTTTGCGTGGATTATGCACCGATCTGAACGCGGATCTCGAGTCTTGGAGTTTCAGAATACCATTTAGCCGCAGTGACTCTTACGATTTGCCCGTCATCTTCCCAGACGATTCCATTCAGCGCATCAAAAACCTGCTTGATATAATTATCAATGTCAGGTCGAGTCGTTGGTTGAATGAGCCCGAGCTCCGCGTCTTCTGCTTTATTCTTAAGCGATGCCGTAAGCCGGCGGAACACGTTCAACTCTACAGACAAAGGGACTTCACGGCTGATTGGTTTCTTCACCTGCTTCTTTGCTTCCCAGTAAAGCTTCTCCCGGTACGTGGTATCCTCTTTAACGTTATAGGTACGCACGAATTTGCCCACACGCGCGAAGCGTGGGCGGTGCTGCGGGACGGGATCTCCGTGAACGACAATGGTGATATCAGACTCCACGGTTCCTCCGACGTGATTCACGTTGGATCTGACGTTTCTTTTTTCGTTTGGTAAGAGTATCCCGCTTAATCCATTTCAGTCGTTTGCCTTCGCGGATCATGTGACTTGATTTACTGCTCATGGTTTTCTCCTTACTTTTCGTAACGTGGGCCGTCCCACGTTTCGGCGTTTACAGGAAGGCCTTCAGCCCACTCAGGTTTTGTTGTCATTATTTTTTGAAAAGGAGACGGCTCGTCATCATAAAGATGTACTCGATAGT
The DNA here is from genome assembly GCA_964498735.1 of uncultured Gammaproteobacteria bacterium. Taxonomy (GTDB): domain Bacteria; phylum Patescibacteriota; class Patescibacteriia; order Magasanikbacterales; family UBA922; genus UBA922. Next base: position 3,907 of record CAZCHJ010000016.1, read on the forward strand.
CCTTAGCGTTATCCGGGAATTCCGACAACAGCTCGTCATGGATGGACATTAGTATCTGGTATCCCCGGCGTTCCGCGTTTACCATAGCATGGGCCATGATATCTCGGGCAACGGCTTGCGTTAAATTCTCGGCGATCTTCCCGCCATAGGTTCGTTCCCGTTCCCACTTTCGAGTAACCGAATTGATCGCCATATATGAGAGCTGAGATTTCTTCTCCCCCCAAGGCGTTTCACCTACTGCAATTCTCGGATCAAAATAAGCGAGACATCTTCCGGAAGGGAGTCTAGCGTAGAGAAATCTTCCGTGAACGCCCCAAGTGATCTTCCCACACTTCACGATCCGACCAGTCTGAACAGCTTCAATTGCTGCAGCTTCCTGAGCATACCAGAATTTAACCACGGGATAATACTTTTGACGATAAGTCTGAACCACACGTTCAGCTAATTCCTGTTCAATGATTTGCCCGAAAGTCTCACAGGTGTCTTTAAACTTTTTATGCCCCATGCCAAATCCGCATCCCAAAATTCCGCGCTTCCCTAAATCACGTTTAGCCTTGTCGATTTCAGAACCGGGGTAAATGACCTTGGCGAGGTCAACGTAGATATCATCTCCACGTTCAAACACCCGGAGCCCTTGCTCTTCTCCGGCTAGCCAGAAAATGACACGCGCTTCGATTGCCGAATAATCCCCGCCGTGCATTGTGTATCCTGGCGAGGCAATAAAGACTGAGCGTAAAAGTGAGGACAAGGTATCAAGGACTCGGGGAAAGTGGTTCTGGAAGGCATCTAGACGGCCTGTTTTCAGCACTTTTATAGCTTCCTCCGTGTTTTCGATGGTATTACGCGGAAAGTTCTGTGGCTGAACGGTCATGCCTGTCCATCTACCGGTCGAGGCACCGTGATAAAGAAGCAAGTTACGGAGCCTGCCGTCAGAACAAACCGCATTCTTGATCGCGGCGTACTTTTTGACGCTTGTCTTACCGAGCTCTTGACGGATTTCAAGGACTCGGCGGACATTGCTTTTTAGGTTATTACTTTTGAGAAGTTCCTCGACCGAGTCTTTTGTAAGATCAGTCATCGGTACCCCGTTACTGTTCAGCCAAAACATGATGCGGTCAATTTCTCCACCGCTTTCCACTTCACCGTTTGTGAGCTTCGGCAGTTCAGCAGTGAGGCGAGAAACATATTCACCCGAGATCTTAAGTGCCGCTTCGACAAGAGGCATGTCAACCATGATTCCGCGTTCATTTATTTTTTGATCGAGCTGCCACAGCTTAAATTCCTGGGGTGATAAGTCGCGGACTTCTCTATCAAGAAGGGATTCAACCTCTACGTCCTGCCGGCAGTAGCTGAAAAGAGTTTGGAAATCCTTATTAGTCTCATGCCAAAGAGCCTTGTTACCTTTAGTCTCTTTGCGGGGTTTGGACATCTTCATCATGATGCGTTTGCCTTCTTCGTCTTTCAGTTGAGAAAGACTAAGGGCTTTTGCTACGTCTTCGAGTTTTCTTGGGAGCGCCTGCGCCGCACACTTAGCTGCAACGCACGACCACTGCATATTCGGAATGTCTGGGAACCCAAACTCCCGAATCAGAATATTACGCCAAATAGCTTTTTCGAATGATACGTTAAATGCTTTTACCGTTTTACCTGCTTCGATAGCAGCGATGAGCTCCGGGGGGCGCGTCTCCCCCGGAACCCAAAGCTTGACTTCTCCATCATCGATCCGATACGCCATACAAAGCACGCTCGTGGAAGGGTGTTCTGCGTAGCGCCAAATGCCGGAGGACTTAAGCATCTCTTGACTTCTGGTCTCGAAATCGATGTGGATAGCCATAAATCACTTAACCGAAAAGCGCGGTTGCGTTAGTGTCATCCGCGGCTGCAGCCGGAGTAGACTCAACAGCATCAAAGTCATTCTCCGGATTTGACTTGCCGCCGAATGGCTCACCGTCTTCAAGCTTCTGAAGATTCTGAAGCCCGATACTTATGCCGGCTTTACCCATGTATTTCCAAGCGTAAGTATTGACCGTTGCCCGGGCATAGCAACCCGCGTAAAACTCATTCGGGTCGATGATGCGCTGCATATTCCGGTCAACAACTCCGGGCCGGCTGAGACTTGAGGCATTGACGAAGATGATTCCTTCGCCGTAGCCATCATAGTCCGGCTTTTCTTTACCATCACGGAACGGGCTTTTAAGAGAGGGCGGAACTTTATCGCCCCACTCTAAACGAGCTGCGTCCTTGACGGCTTGGAGAAGACCATTCCAAAGCTTAAGTTGCTCCGGATCTTTCTTGATCTCCGCCATATTAAACAGCATATTGAGCGAGAACTTTTTCTTGCCTTCTTCCCCGACCGCACGCGCTTCAAATACGTTGGGAAAAGAGACTCGAAATTTTGGTGTGTAGATTTTAGTCGACATTGTTATCTCCGTGTTTTGGTTTAGTCAGTTTAATTGAAATCCACCATGACCGAAGAAGCCACGGCAGGTCTTTTATCATGCTCCGGAGCAATAGTGTTGCCATTGTCCGGGACGGTGATAAGGTCTTGGATGAGCGATACTTTGCTCTTCCCGATAAGCTTCTCCGCTTGCGCCGGACTAATGAGTTTCTTCGTCCAGATTTGGGAGTCAGACAAGATAAGACCAAGCTTGTCTGCGGCAACATCTTCGCTTTGCCATGCTCTGTTAGCCCTCTTCTTGACCAGTTTAAAGCCCGGGACTTCCACGCCTTGCTCCAGGAGCGAGAGCGCGTAAGCCTCAACGGCTTTAATCCAATCAGAGAAAAGGTCTGAAAAGCTGAGGATCTGACCAACCTTTTCAATCGCCAAAGTATCTGGCGCCGGAAAGGCGGGTGGCACTGCTGAGAAGTCTGCTTGGGCAAGTTCAAGTGCCTGCTTACCGATTGCAGGACAAATGCCCATGGCCGGACACCATCTGCAGTGAGATCCCGGATCGAGCGGAGCGTCCTTTGCTTCCGTCCGAACCGCCGCGGCTTTCAGCTCATCCGCGAATTGATTCAGCCGTTTAGGATCGACTGTCCAACTTCGGACTTCGCCGTCTTTATGACGGCACCGAGGCTGCACAATGACAAGCTCAATATGCTTGAGCTTCTCACCCCACCCAAAAATCGTCGGATCATCAACCCACTCTTTTACGACATGGCAATAACTGATCGCGCCAAGTGCGTAATAAAGCAGCTGTTTATTCTCGACGACATCAACGGCTTTGCCGGCGCCGTGTTTGTAATCAAAGACCACAAGACTTGTTAAGTCTGAGCTTACAAGAACACAGTCCGACGTTCCGAAGAGTCCCGGATAGATACAACTGAGATCGAATTTTGCTTCAGTCAAACGAATGTACTTACCGTTTCGCTGATATTCTTCGACCGTGTTGACATATATCGAAACTGCTTCAGCCATTTCTTCCGTAACCTCAAGCCCGCACTTCATCTTTTCCCCGATGTAAGATGAAGGCTCGACTTTGTTAATCAAGCAAATCTCACCAAGTTCATGAGCGGCAGTGCCTTCTAAGGCATGGGCGCTTTGTTCCTGGGGAGGCGCTTTCTTACAAAGCTCGACACTCCCGGGACAAGTCATCCACCTTGCAGCGGATGACGCCCCGATTGCGGAATGTTTAGCCACGGTTATTTAGCCTTTAACGCTGATTTAAGAGCGTCCATGACGGGTACGAAATCTTCGGGTTTGATTTCGGATACTCGATTGGCGCCAAAACGTGTTAAAAGATCCTTTGCTTTCTGCGTGCCAAATTTCGTGACAAACAGCCGAAGTTCTGCTGCGATCGCATCGGGTGTGATGGTTTCAGCTTGAACTGCAGCCGGAGTTGCCGGAGCTTCTTCAGCTTCGACCGCTTTGGCTTTACGCGCCCTCGTTGGCTTCGGAGGTTCGACGTTAGAGTACTCTAGTTCTACTGCTGGACTAGCGACAAGACCATTCGGAAGCTGTTGCAGCCCCGCGATACGCTCAAGCGCATTTGCAATTCGTTCCAGTGTATTTTCAATCATTGTATTTTCCTCTCTTTGTTTCTCAGTTAAGTGAACAGGATTTTGGACGCCTGTTCTTCGTCCTTCTGCTCCACGATAGCCTCAACGACATGTTTCTTGTCAATGACACTCCGGAGCATGAACTCTTCAAGTGTGTTTTCCCACACCATAAATTGAATCAAAACTTTTTCTTTTTGTCCGATGCGGTGAATGCGGTCGACGGCTTGGAAGATTTCCCCCGGCACCCATGAGATTTCCGCAAAAACCGCAATTCTGGATTCTACCAACGTAATCCCAACTCCGGCTGCTGTGATTTGGCCGAGGAACACGCGGCATTCCGGATTAGTCCGGAAATCTTGGATGACTTTTTCCCTTTCTTTTGCGGTAACTCCGCCATAGATGAGTCCTGGATTATAGCTTTCAAAATCGAGTCTAAGTTGTTCAAGGAGATCTCGATGATACGCGAATACGACGACTTTACGTTCGGATTCAAGTAGGGATCTGACGTGATCGCATACATAACGTCTTTTAGCCATCGCGAGTTCACGTCGCTCCGTAGCCAAATCTCCCCCATCAATCGATGCAGGCGTTTGTTTTCGCGCATCAGACTTAATAAAGCGGAATATCTTTTTGTTGCCAATTCCTTCTTTGCTAAGCGGGATGATTTGGTATTGCTTTTCTGGGAGCTCATGAAGTACCTCACTTTTTAAGCGACGAAGCATAAATCCGCTTCGTGTTAATTTCTCGTTAAGTTCGTCCACATTTGAGTGACCCCGGACGTTTAGGTCATAGCCATCAAAGTAAGCCCCGCAGTACCGGTGAGCGAATGAATTGAAACTGCTGTACTCACCGAGAATCTCCGGCGCGCATGCTTTCAGTAGCGGGTATAGTTCAACGGGTCGGTTCAGAACCGGGGTACCCGTCATGAACCATTTATAAAGACACCGTGAAGCCACCCCGCCTCTTAAGAGCACAGCTTTTGTCCTTTTCGTATCCCGCCCTTTAAGATAATGTGCCTCATCAAAAATGCCCAAGCTGTAAAGACGTGAAATGATTTGCTCATAGACAACGGGAGAAGCGAGCAGATCATAATTGATGATCGTGACTGCTGAATCTTTCACCCGTGCGAACATTCCTTCGACGACTTGAATATCTTTTTCACCCGTCCACTCAGTGATTTCACGGTGCCATACGTATTTCACTACCGCGGGACAGACAATCAAAATCTTCCGAGCCTTCAGTTGCTTCGCAGCAAGAATAGCCTGAACGGTTTTACCGAGTCCCTGCTCATCAGCTAAAAGTGCTTTCTGCCGAGAAGCCAAAAAATCAACTCCGATTGTCTGGAACGGGTAAAGTGTTTTCATCGAACTTTCGTCACTCCACATTGGGTGCAAAATAATTCACTCGTACACCCTGGATCTAAATTTAAAGGGATGAAAACGTGATCGCAAACTCGAGAAGGTTCGGCAAACCACAGCAAGAAAACAAGATTGCAGGCTGCGTGAGCTAAATGGTGAATCCCGGATTCCGGATCGGTCGTTTCACCCATGCGCCATGCCGTCAAATGACGGAGGCACGCGGCATAATACCGGTCTTCCGGAGCCGTCAATTTTTGCCAGTTATTCGCGGCATACTTTTTAGCCCCGTAAGCCAAGACGTCTACGATTTGCTCGATCGGCTTCATTGGTAACAAGTGCCAAGGCCGTTTATCTGAATCGAACTTACGCCCCTCTTCCATTTGAGTCCTCCGGCTGTTGATATTGATTCAAAATTTTAACGTGATCTTTTCCAAGCAAAACGGCCCCGCGCTGCACCGCCATCATGAGCCGTACAGCATTCGGCTCACGATCCGCCCATTCGTATTTTTCAGAGTGTATTTTTTGCCTTAATCGGCTGATGGGATCCATACTCACTCCTTCTCTAGTTTGTTTTGTTGGTTGGGAGTTTTTCTTGAGTAATAAATTTCTCGATTGCCATTTTATGTATTCTGCAAACCCAAGAATGGCCTGTAAATTCTTCTGGCTCCCAAGTATCTAAATCACAATTACAGCCCATCGTTTTTTCTAGATTTCCAACAATACCTTTTATGTCATTCATAAAGCCTTCTCCTAATTGCCTCAGCTATTCTAATCGCGGTATTTTTCTCATCTTCACTTAAGCAATATTGCGATTCAGATTCAATTGCAATTTTCGCGCACTCTTCAATCGCTTCAGCCCTAGCCTTCTCGACCTGGGTGAGGATGGTGTTCGTAACTAACTCAACATCAGCATCAGCGTGATCCTCTTTAAAATCAAGGCTCCTTGTCCAAATTACTCGGCACGCATCCTCCGCCAATTTCTCAATCTCTTCTCTCTCTTTACTCATTCATCCCTCCTAAATACGTGCCTTATCGCCGCAAGACCAATAAGAACAAGTTCGAAGACTATTGTTACGATTACTCCAATGAAGAAACTAAGTGAGTCTATTGTGATACTCACACTTCCTCCTTGGTTTCGAGAGTGCTGATTCCCATTGAAAACTGAAGCATTTCTTCGCATATAGATTTAAATTTAAGCGAAAGGTAATCAAGTTTGGTTTTAAAATAATTAAATTCGATTTGTTCGGATGGTGCCATTGTAGGTTTTAGAGGTATAATCGTTGCTTTAAGTTCTATGCGAATATCATAAATTTTCATCGTAGATCCTCCATGTTTTTCAGTGTCTCGGTAATTGCCAAATTCCTCTCAGCCCTTGACTTCATCTGACCCTCCAAGTGCTTTCTTTACAAACACCATCGTACAAAACAACATCAACTTTTCGTTCTTGTCCAAGTTCTCTCTTTCTTTCTAACCTACAAACACGGCACCTATCGTTCCAACCGTAGAAAATAAACTCATGTCTGCGTGAGGAATCTTTAATATAGTTACGCTTTTGTTTGTTGCATTTTCCCATGACTTTCCTCTTCATCCTTTTTGAGAATGGCTAAAATTTAATCATTCATCACAAAACTCTGATTTTTCAGGGCGCAATATATCCAACTCAATAATTTTTATGTTTTTGTATAAAACCTCACCCTTGTTAGATTTTACATATGACTTATTGTCTTCACGCATTTGTCTTACGTTTCCAAGCGCAGTTTCGTAACGCATCATAGGTTTCTGGCAAAGCAATTTAGGAACACCGGAGGAATTCTCATATTTTATGAGGTAATATTTTTCCTGTTCAGCTATATACATTCTGGACGCTCCTTGCACTTGATAGTTATAATGCAGTTTATACTTCCATCTGAATTATGGATAATCACATTGTCTCCAATATTAGATTGCCGTATCGCATCCATAACCGCTTCAGCCCTAGTACCAAAAGATACGGCTGTCTCAAAATAAGAATCTTGCCATTCTTGCGGTTTTCCAACTGGAGCCTCTACGCCATCAAGTGGACATAGATGCGGATGTTTGTAATGGTGCAACATTTTATGCGCCCCACAATTTATACAAATTCCATCTCTTATCTCATCCATGTTCTTCTTCCTCCTTTTTGAGAATGGCTATTGTTTTTCCTGTTATAAACACGCCATTTAACATCAAGACGTTTGTGAACACCAGTAACCAACATTACCAAACCCGCGCTTCATACCCTCGATCCCTCCTTGGTTTCGAGAGTGCAATTATCGTTTATTTTCCAAATCATTACAGCGTCTCTAGCCTCTTCCTCGATGGTCATTTCACACCCATTAACTTTTTAAGTAAATGCGCCCTAAAACTATTTGCAAACTTCCATGCTTTCAAACTCCACCACTTGCGGGGTATCAGCACGAACACCATCCAATCAAAATCATTTTGTTCCCATGAATCCCAATCAGAGGACTGCGACCAGTAGACTTTACTGTGGCTCATTTCGATTCCTCCTTGGTTTCGAGAGTGCTATTTCGACCAATCAATCTTGTCGTAATTTCTACGGAACCGCGCAGCGTTCATTGGTCTAGGCTTATCGCCTTTACCTGCTCCGGCTTTGCGGTATCCAGAATGCTTATTCGGCTCGAAGCTGATGTGGGTTTCTTCGATTCCGTCTGCTCCGGTCTTCGTTTCAACAACCTGATCCATTTCACGTCCGTTAAATTCACATTCATACCGTCCGTCTTTCATTTCGGCTGCGGTAGGCGCTCGCTTTTTACGTGGAAGCTTCATGCGAAAATATCCTCCCCGGCTTGGTGGTTCATTAACGGATCCACGATTTTTCTAAAACATCGCACGGTTTCTTTTTTACCTGGATGATGGTGGGCGCCGTACGTCCACCCAAGACTTCTCAGGCAATTCCCGATTCGGTGAGCGTGGATCCGTTGAAACTGAACCTCTTGGCCTTTTAGCGCATACGTCCAAAGATCCTTTGCAGTGATGAGTCCGTATTTCACTGCCACTTCATTGGTATCGAGGTACTCTGCGATCACATCTGTCCACGGGTCTGATGACCTACGCTTTTCCTGTTCAGCGAAAGCTTCGCGCAGCACATGCTTATCTTCAATCCAGGACACCGCACCTGATTTGAACCTGGCATAAGCCTCGGCCCAGAGCTGATCGCGATCACGCTTAAGAGCGTCAAGCCGGATCACCGTAGCGGTTACAGGCCACATACGCCGGTTCCCTGAGTCATCCACCAGGTATTCACCCATGGCATTTGGATTGATGGTTCCGATAAACACGCATTGCCGCGGATAATCGACCGATCTTTTTCCGTATGCGAGTCTGCAGCGGTCTGTCGTCCGGGTTATGAACGCTTTAAGAGCTTCCGCATCCGCTCTTCGTGTGACCTCCATTTCAGAAAACTCAAGAATCCAAGCACCGCGCATAGCGTCCACGGTATCACGACTGTGAGGATCAATAATGATATCAGCATAATATTCTCCGCCTAAAATTTGAACTACGGTTGATTTTCCAATGCCCTGAGCGCCTTCGAGGATCAGAACATGGTCTGCCTTACAGCCTGGTCGGAATATCCGCACCACCGCTTGAAGCAAAGTGTTTTTTGAGATTTCTCGGGTGTAAAGCGAATCCTCACAGCCTAGATAATCGATCAGCCATTTATCAAGGCGCTGAACCCCGTCCCATTTAAGCCCTTTCAGGTAATCGCGGATTGGGTGGATGATTTTGAACTTCGAAGCCTTGAACACGGCTTCATCCACAAGTTTTGTCTGCACTGAAAGCTTGTGCTCTGTCTGAAGCCAGTATTTTGCCTCGATCGAATCCCCGTCCGACCACTGTCCGCCAAGCTTAACGTCCTTGTCTTCCCACGGCAGCGCCTTGACTTTTATGACCTGCCCCGCAAATTCATCAAATGCGAGGGCGTCCTGCAAAACCAAATAATTGACGACATTTCCGATGGTCTTCGTTTTGACGCCGTTTGCCACGTCCCACTTCATTTTCATCATCTGGACTTGAACGGGCGTGAAGTCCGCTTCCGGCTGTTTCTGCCCGGGCTCTCCGGCTGCGTACCGATAAGCGTTCTGGACTTTCACTTTAAGGTCGTTATAGGCCCAGGGAGGCATGCAGCGGGGGCTGTAATGGGTGAACATGATCGTGAGCACCGTTTCAGCCTTCAGCCCAAGATTACGGCCTTCACAGGCCACTTTATACGTCTGCTGATCCCCTAATTCACCTTCAATAGCCGGATCGGCCTGGCTGCAGAATTCCACAAAGCGATTTACGTCATCCCCGTTTTCCTGAACCGCGGGAGCACTGTCGGAATGCTTTTTCTTTGGCCGGCTTGCGCGTATTTCATCGATGAGCTCAGCGGGTACGTCTGGAATAGCGTCAAGTGATCCGGAAACAAGCAGGTACGGCTTTTTAGTCTCCGGATGGATGGATCCGACGCCTACGACCTGCCGCCCTTTTGATTTGAATTCAATGCCCGGGTAGGCGTCGAGGTTTTCGCGGATCGCGATATTCGCCGGTTTCTTGAAATAGATATGATTTCCGCCCGACCCAGTACGGACAACGACGCACTTTTTAGGGTCGAGATTGTACTTTTGGGATAAACGGGCAAGCGGTTTATCTCCGGGCTTAAAGTTTCGCGGATCCACGTCGATGACCAGTTGGTCATCCTGCAAAACTAGGCCGAAATTTTCTTTAAATCTAGACAGATCCAAATCAAGATCATAAACGGAATCCTGCCATCCTTTTTCGGTGGGGATTTTCCCACGGAGCGGGATCGGAATGAATCCGGCATTATGATAGGATAGAATCGTCTCCTTGAGTTGATTCATGACGCGCGCTTTCTGCTTTTCCGGATCTTAAGAAATTGAGCACTTCGGTTTCATTGAAAAGCCACATGCGGCCACGTTTTAACGCAGGCAGCTTATTTTGTGAAGCCAAAAAGCGCACGTACTGCGGATGATATTTTAGCTTTCGAGCTAAATCGGATACAGTGAGCGTGTATCCGCTGAGGTTTTGCGGTGAGGAACTCATTTGACCCCGTCCTTTCATTGGTTATCGAACTCTTGTGCTACATTTGATTGACGCATTCTATAAATCTGCATTCTCTTTTGCAAGCAAAATTTTAAAAAATCTTTTTTGTATTGGGAAAATAGTTTAATTTTTATTCCCTTGGTGGTGGTTTGCGATATGAATTATCGCGGCTAGTTGATGCATATGCCCGTGAAATTCTTTCGCGCAGTGACCGCATGTTGACACGTCTTTTTCTGCGTCGATAAAAATATCCGCCCTCGCAATCATGGATTGAAATTTTGTGTGCTGATATTTCGGCTGTTGATTGATGAAGTACATAGTATTAACTCCTATCCGCGGATTCAAGCAAAGCGCCGCAGCACTTGCAAATCACGTCGATTTCACACGTTCCGGTGTATGTTACTCGCTTTGTCTCCGGGTGTTTACACAAGGCTATCGTAGTGCTGTAGGGTATTTTAACTTGATAGCCGTCGATCCTTTTTGGGTGAATTTTTCCGCTTGTCATGGCTGCACCGCCCTTTCCATTTTATCGCGAACTGAAAAATAGATCGCGTAAAGTTTTGATTTACTCATTCGCTTGAAGGCCTTGGCATCCGCGGGAAAGCGCAGCGCAAGCCAAGCCTCAAGTTGATATTTTTTACTCGGAATCCAATAATTTTTATTCACTCGCATACGATTCTCACTTTCTCCCCGTGATCCGGGTAGCACATCCTCGCCCTTTCGATTGCTTCCGTCGCGGTCTTAAATTCATAAGGCGCGCCGTACGTCGATCGAAGTTTTTTCCAGACGTACCGCCCGAGCTGTCCCGTTAAGGCTTGACGGTCGTAAACTTCTACTTCAATATAAAATTTTTTCATGATCCGCCCTTTCGGTTTAGTGTTATTTTGCTAGCCAAATTCCGACCGCCATGCCCAAAGCAAAAATCATGAGCAAAAAAGCGGCATTCACGCAATAGAATTGTTCCGGTTCTTTTTCGTCCACGATCTGCCCTTTCGTTTTAATGTTGATTTACGGTTATGTTGAGGCCTCTTTTCGTCCAGCACTTGTCACAGATCGAGCAATCCGCCGGACAAGTCGACCGGGCCGCCCTTTCGACTATCGTGAAAGTATTGTCAAAAAAGCGCTTGTTTTGTTCATACAATGCGCGCCGATCCGCCGGCGTCGTTTTATCAAAGCTGGCTATCAATTTAAAGTTATCCGGTTTACCGCTGAAATCTAACCAAAAGCTTTTCGTGTACGCGTAAAACGTGATACCCGGAAAGCGCTTCGCCACTTTGAACCACGCGTCAAGATAACTTTGCCGGTAAAAATCGCCACTCTCATGAATGCGGACGCGCTTTATCTTATGGGCGTGGCGCTCGATAGTGCCGGTCATAATATCGGCGAAATCTAACCGGCGTGTTATCTTGAGATTGTATTCCCGCGCCGGCTTTACGGCTTTATAGAGCCGTTCGGCTTTCAGCGCGTAGCAGCTACGCGTACAAAATGCCGTTTTAAATGGGCATGTACTTACGGCTGGGATGTTAAATATCATGGTATCTTTGGGCAGTTTTAAATTGCCAAAAGATACTTTTGGGACAGTGTTTTCCGTCTTCATGGTTTGAACCCTTGTTTTTTGGTTAATAGGCGCCACGCCTTGGCACGTGGCCGGATTTTACGGCCGGACGCCTTAACGGCTGTCCGGCTGCCTCAAAAGGCCTTTTAAATCAAAATTTGACCGCCCAGAAGGCCTTTAATTCTTTAGGGTCGTTCCGGCTCTCATAAAGCGCTTTTTTAGCCTTGAGCCGGGCCTCGAGTAGCTGTATAGCCTTAGGATACTCGAAAACCTTGATTTCACGCCGGAAGAGAAGGGCGCCGGACGTCTCAATCTGTGACGATTGATTCTCACGCGCCAGGGTTTCCGCTGCTTCGAAAAAGAGCGGTTTTAAGTCTTCCAGACTCTTTTGCACGTCTTTTTCCTGGCGCTTTAATTGGATATATCGGTCAATTGCTTCAATTTTCGTCTTCATGGTTTTACCCTCTTTTTTTAGTTATTTAATCAAATCCGCGTAATTCAAATCAGATAATTCTTTCAAGTCGAAATCTTCCCACGCCTTCACAATTTCAGCGCCATAATTCGCCGCAAGCGCTGCCGCGTAAAATGCGGATTGCCGGATGTGTAAATAGTCTTTCACTTCATACTTCCGTTTATTGAGAAGACACTCAGCAATCCAGCATACACAAAAAAGCTTAGCGGCCATTGATACCGATAGGCCGCGCGCTGTACCAGCTGGCCGTAAATGATCATGCTCGCGCTCTTCTTTCCAATTCATAGCAAAAAGTTTGTCGAGATACTTTTCCCAACTGATATTGTTAAGTACATCCAGCGCCGTATACGCTGCGTCAATCAATTTTAAACTTTCTCTTTTTGTCTTCATGGTTTTTTCCTCTTTTTTGTTTTGGTTGATTAAATTTGAGCTGCCAATGCTTCCGCTGCCGTCCGATCAAATCCAAAGTGCCGATCACGTTCAATCGGTAACCCCCGGACGATCAGCGTCGATAATTCATCTAGGGAAAAGTAACCCCACTCTATTTCGTGCCCCCGGACGATACCGAAAAAAAGCTTTTCTATCGGATCAAATTCCGTGGCGTACCACGTCCAGGAGCTGAAAGGGTGAAAAAACTTGGCAATTATTTTCACGTCTTCCGGCTTTTTGTGCTCCTGGCGCCCTGTTTTCTCAAAACGTTCTAAAATCTCTTTGGTCATTAATTGCATGCTGTCCTCACTTTCTCTTTTTGGTTTATTTGACGTTGATGATTAATCCATTTTTTACTTCCGCCCGGGCGTACCAGGTATGCGGCGCCGGATAATGCGGGCCTTCTAGCGTTATAAAACCGTCGCGGGGCTCATTCCCGGCGAACGGCCCGGGTTGATAGAACCTAACCGGCTTTCCCGCTGCTACCGCCTCTTTCAATGCTTTTTTAGTTTTAAAATTTTGTGTTGTATACATGGTTTTGTCCTTTCAGTTTTTACCCGTTTGAAGATCGTCGCGCATGTCTCCGATTGTCCCCGCTAGATCATGAAAATTAGAATCTTCGAGTGCGTATTCCGTGACAGATAAAATATCCGCTCCAGACCATTCGAAAAACTTTGAGATTAAAATACCGATCAGCTCATGATCCGATATGTTTTTGCGGTATTCCGGAAGGTAAACACTATTCCGGAGCTCTTCTAAAACAGGTCGAATTGCTTTTTCAATTTGCGGTTTTTCCATGGTTTTTTTCCTTTCGGTTTTTAGTCTTCCCGGACTTGTGACCGGGACTGTGCATTACCGCCGGCAATAATCCGCCGGCGTCACTCTGCTTAAAGGCTTAGCAGTGGATAACGCGCGCTTTCGACGGTTTTCACGATCCGCGCATAAATGAGCGCTTTTTGGTGGTAATAATCATAATCTTTTTCGTTTGGCCGAAAATTGCTCCAGGTATTTTGACTTGCAAAATTGAGGATGTCGCGGATTAAATCGGGTACGTGGTTGTAATAATCCATGAACCCGTAAAGGCTATAATGTGCAATGAACCCGCTTGAAAGATACAGGAAATCGTAAGCTTGTTTTGTTAGGTAGTCGATAGAATTCTTTTCGACTACAAGCCGGATTGAATTTTCGATCAGTTTTATCTGTCTTTCGGTTTTTAATTTCATTTTATTTTTTCCTCTTTTTTGTTGTGGGTTTAGTACACTTGAAAAAATAGTGGTTTCCGATCTTTACGGTTTCGCGGCAATTTTTGAACCATGCGCAGCGCTTGAATATTTTAACGTCCGCAGCATTGCCCCAGTGATCAGCGCCGATCGTTATATCCTGGCCGGCGCGCGCCTGGTGAAGCGCTGCGCGTGCAAGCTTGCGTTTTACGGACGTTACGCGCGAAAGATCCGCGCGGCAGCCGTAAACGCCTTTTAAGCTTTTGCGGTTTTTAATCGCGGAGATAATCGCGCGCATTCCCTGGACGCCTTCTCCGCGGGCCTCACCCAAGGCGCAAGTCTCGAGCTCCGCGGATGAAAAGGCGAAAGAAGAAAGCGCTAAAATCACGGCCAAAACTTTGATTTTAGAATTCATCTTTTATCCTTTCGTTATCTGTTATTATCTTTGAACGTGTTCTATTATCGGGATTTGGCGGGAAAAGTAAAGGATTATTTTATAGTATTTTAGTATCTTAAAATATAAAAAGCACGTTTTCGGACGTTTATCACGTTTAGCCGGAAAAGTGGTATTTTTTGACCTAACACAAGTCATTGAAGATAATAGAATAGTAAGTGACGATAAAGTTATATGGCTATTAGGGTTAGGTATTAAAATCTCGTACTATCTTTTTAGTTAGGTCGTAAGTCTATGTGGTGAAAGGCTTTACGGCGTCTAACCCTTCCTTACAAAATTGATCGCAAAAAGTTTTTTTTTTCCCATATATAAGTCTTTGATTGATGTAATTTTAGTAATATTAGTAAGGAGTATCAATAGAAAAATGGCCTTACTATTTTACTACCTTGAAAGGTAAGATCCGATAAGCTTCTAGTCCTTATCATTATATACCGTGATCTT
>CAZCHJ010000017.1:0-3233 GCA_964498735.1 uncultured Gammaproteobacteria bacterium
ATGATAGAGTTCTTCTGCGGTTCCTGATAGTTGATATTCTCGAACTCCGAGCATTCCACATGAATTTAACGTAATCCCTCGTGTTGCACATTCGCGTGCGAGCATTCCGCCAAGACCTGAGTATGGGTTATGGTCTTCAACCGTCACTAGCTTTCCCGTTTTTTTGATTGAAGCAAAAACCGTTTCGTCAAATGCTTTGATTGAGCTTGCAATAACAATCTCAACTGATATATTCTCTTGCTTTAATTTTTCCCACGCCCGCAGTGCTTCAATAACTACACCACCCATTGCAACAATGGTTACTTTATCGCCTGTTCTCAAAATATCTGTTCGTCCGTAGGCGTACTCATATTTCTCATCAAAAAATATTTTTCCAGTTTCGGTTGTAAGTACGGGAATTTTATGTCGCCCCATACGCAAGTACACGTTGCCACTATGTGATGCTGCGAAACGGACCAATCGATTACAGTGATTCGGGTCTGCAGGTTCGAGATGCATCGTATTGAAAAAACCAACTACTGAGGCTGAATCATCAATTGCTTGATGAGTGGGACCATCCTCGCCGACTGAAAGCCCGCAGTGGGTGGCGACCATCTTCACATTAGTTTTATTAATATCATTCACTCGTACCTGATCTTTTGCACGACTGGTCATGAATACTCCGAATGTAGAACAAAATGGTATAAAACCCGCAATTTCCAATCCAGCTGATGCGGAAACCATCAACTGTTCTGCAATACCACATTCAATATGTCGGTCAGGAAATGTTTTTGCCAATTCGTCTGTTTTTACTGATCCTGCAAGGTCAGCTGTAAGTGCAACAATATTCTTGTTCAGTTTTGCAAGATCTACTAATGCTGTGCCATACGCACTCCTGCAATCGGTGAGTGTATCTGGTGAATAAAGTTTTGGTTTTCCAGTTTTAATTTTGGTCTTACTCGCAAGTTTTGTTGGTTCAAGTGTGATCGGTTTAATTTTGATACTTTTTCTAAATTGACCTAATATTTTTTCTTCTTCAATAGTAGGCGTAAGTTTCGCAACTGCATCTGTAATTTGTTCTTGCGTCGGCGCTTTTCCATGCCAGGTAGATTTCCATTCTCGTCCTTCTGCTTCCATAAAATCAACACCCTTACCCATGATTGTTGATGCACAGATAAAAGTCGGATACCCGTTTTTATTTTGTGCGATTTCTAACGCCTCAAAAATATCGTCATAGTTGTGCCCATCAATCTCCAGCACATTCCAGCCTGCAGCTTTGAAATATTCAACTGGATTGTATGGCATAATTTTCTTCGTGGAATCTGAGAGTTGTACTCGATTGAAATCCATTGCCACAATAAGGTTATCGAGACTGTATTTGTGCGCAAAATTCATGGCTTCATAAATCTGCCCCTCGTCACCTTCCCCATCTCCTATCATTGCATATACATTTTTCTTTTCACCTTTCAGTTTGTACCCATAGGCTGTCCCCGCCGCAACACTCAAACCAATCCCGAGAGGACCAGTACCATACCAGATACCTGGGACACTCCTCGTCACATGACCTTCGAATTTGGAACCCATTTTTCTAAACCCCTCGATCACTTCTTGTTTTGACACAAAACCCATTTCAGAGAGCACTGCATATACGGCTGGAGAAATATGTCCATTGGAAATAAAAACAGGCTCATTGGTTTGAGCAATAATCGAAGTGTATAGCGCAGAGAGATAATCAATTGAAGACAAAGACCCACCTGGATGTCCACTTCCAGCATGTGCAGTCATTTCAAGAATTGATTTGCGGCATGATTGTGCGAAGATTTGGGCAAGATTTTTTTTGTCGACAGGCATATTTTCACGTATCACATTTCACATAGCATGTAGTATACCCGATTTTTTGAATTTTTGGTATGCAGTACGTGATGCGTGTTACTCAATCGACACAGTTTTTACATTTACAAACTCACGAAGACCAAAATAAGAAAGTTCTCGTCCGTATCCTGATCGTTTCACCCCACCAAACGGCAAACGTGGATCAGATTTTACCATTGCATTCACAAAAACTGCACCAGCTTCGACTTGAGGTATGATTCGCTTTATTTGTTCTTGATCATTCGACCATACAGAAGAGCCGAGGCCAAAGGGGGTATCATTTGCCACACGAATCGCTTCTGCTTCATCTTTTACTTTGATAACAGACGCAACTGGTCCAAAAATTTCGTCCCCATACGCAGGCATACCAGGAGCAACATCAGTCAAAATGGTTGGTTGATAAAAATAGCCCGCCCTCTCAACACGTGAACCGCCCACCGCAACCTGTGCGCCTTTTGCAATTGACTCTCTTACTTGATTTTCTATTTCTTCTAGCGCCTTTTCTGACGCAACTGGACCAATCTTTGTAGTTTCTTGTGTGGGATCATCAGGAATATATGTAGCAAATTCTGATTTAAATATATCTAAAAATTGATCATACACTGATTCTTCAACAATGAAGCGTTTTGCTGCAATACAGCTCTGGCCGCAATTCTGCAGTCGTGCGGCTGCGCCAACTTTTGCAGCTTTTGCGATATCTGCACTTGCAAGCACTACAAACGCATCGCTTCCACCAAGTTCGAGGACTGATGGTTTAATCTCATCTCCTGCCACCTCGGCAACTTTTCTTCCTGCCCACTCACTACCAGTAAGCGTTACTGCTTTCACGCGTGAATCACGAATTACCTGCTCTACCCTACTTCCACTAATAAACAAATTTTGAAATATTCCTTCATCATACCCACAGGCACGGAAAATATGCTCGATTGCCTCGGCACAACGTGGCACAGTTGATGCATGCTTTAATAATCCCACATTCCCTGCAATTAGAGCAGGCGCTGCAAAACGTAATACTTGCCAGAAAGGAAAATTCCAGGGCATCACTGCAAAAATTATTCCGAGAGGCTCGAGTGTTACATAACTTTCTTTTGCATCAGTCGTAACCATTTCTTTCTCAAACATGTGTGGACCATGTTCCGCATAGTATTCACATACCCACGCACATTTTTCTATTTCTGCGATTGAAGGTGCAACAGGTCTCCCGATTTCTTCGGTAATTAGTTTTCCATATACTACTTTATTTTCACGCAAATGTACTGCAACTTTTCGAAGCATTGCTACTCGCTTTTCAATTGGTACTTTTTTGTATATTTCAAAAGCTGACTGCGCCTTCGCAATTTTTGCTTTTATCTGTTCGTCAGTCAATTCATCGAATTTCTGAA
>CAZCHJ010000017.1:3333-4669 GCA_964498735.1 uncultured Gammaproteobacteria bacterium
GCACATCCGAGGTGTAGTGGGTGTGATTCATCAATTACCCCTTTACCCATTTGTGTAGTAAAAAAAGGAATCTGCGTTTTTTCAATAAAACCGAGTAATGATTTACTCACCAGTTTTCGATTTGCCCCTGCTCCAACTAAAATCAATGGATGTTTTGCTTGTTCAATCATTTCAACCGCTTTTATTATTGCTTTTTCATCTGCTGCAGGTCGTCTGATCTGATTAATTTCAAACAATGACATATCCTCAATTTCTTCTGCAGCAATATCTTCAGGAAGCTCAAGATGAACCGCCCCAGGTCTTTCTTCCATCGCAATTCTAAAACTTTCTCGAATGAGTGCTGGAATATTTTGGGTATGCACAATCTGCTTGGTAAACTTGGTTAATGGACGCATCATCTGTACCACATCAATAATTTGAAAATGGCCTTGTTTACTTTTCTTTATTGGCTTTTGCCCTGTAATCATGAGCATAGGCATTCCACCTAGTTGTGCAAAGGCTGCTGCAGTAACCAGATTGGTTGCCCCTGGCCCGAGGGTCGAGAGACACACTCCAACTTTTCCAGTAAGACGTCCGTAGGTTGCAGCCATAAATCCAGCACTTTGCTCATGCCGTGTTACAATAAGTTTGATAGTAGAATGACTGAGCGCTTCAAGTAAGTCGAGATTTTCTTCTCCTGGGATACCAAAAATGTACTCAACCCCCTCATGCTCAAGTGCTTTGATAAATAATTCAGCTGCTTTCATAACATTGATTACACAGATTTTATTTCTTTAACAAATCTCGAATTTCTTCAAGCAACAATTCTTGTTTTGA
Source organism: uncultured Gammaproteobacteria bacterium (assembly GCA_964498735.1). Lineage (GTDB taxonomy): Bacteria > Patescibacteriota > Patescibacteriia > Magasanikbacterales > UBA922 > UBA922. The sequence goes on from CAZCHJ010000017.1 coordinate 4,150, forward strand.
TGGCGTAGTAGGTATTGGTTCAGCTTCTTTTTTCTTCGCAAGTTTATTGGTAAGTTTGACCATCATAAATACTGCGAATGCTATTATCAGAAAATCTATAATATTCTGAATAAACATTCCATAATTAAATGAGACGGCCGGAGTGGTAATTTCTCCTGCAGCATTCAATTGTTCCGGCTTTAATAATAGACTTAAGTCCTTGAAATCAACTCCCCCGATCAAGAAACCGAGTGGTGGCATAATAATATCACTCACCAATGACGATACAATTTTTCCAAATGCACCTCCAATAATTACCCCGACCGCCATATCCATCATGTTTCCACGCATAGCAAATTTTTTGAAATCTTCGAAAAATTTAGGCATAATTTTATACTTAATTTAGATAGATAGAGTGTAGCATCAGTCTACTCAAAAGAAAAGCGCCTGTTTATAGGCGCTTCCTTGGCTTGTTGAGCAATTACTCTTCTACGATAAAGTTTCCTTTCATACCCATCTGCCTGTGTTTTCCAACACTACA
>CAZCHJ010000017.1:4769-18753 GCA_964498735.1 uncultured Gammaproteobacteria bacterium
GATGATGAATCCGTCGTCACTGTAGAAGTAACCTGTGCAGGTACTTCTTTTGCGGGTTTGCTCTGTATAGTAGTATTTGTAACGTTTGTTGTTGAACATCCCGCACCAACAAACACCAACACAGAGACGAGAAGAAGACTCTGTTTCATATGATAAAAATTATTGGTATTCGAAGTTAAACTTTTGGTGTAGTGGTTGGTGTAGTCCCTGTACTTGATGAATGTTTGTGAATTTTTACCACCGCAAATAAATAAATAATTTCCAGAATTCCAATGGTATTAATAAGCAATAATGCGATATACCATCCTTTTTCTCCGCGACGAGCTGCATGCCACAGTGCAAGAGCCTTCCACACCACTGTCCAAATCACAAATAACACGATAAAACCAGCAAATCCTGCGAGAATTCCAGTAATCCCCATCCCCCCAAAAATATCCACATTTTCCATATTTTCTTAATTATATATGTACTATGTACAATGACTTAATAGCATTAGTATACCTTCCTCACTTTGTCTCCGTCAATGGAATCGTGATATGTAATTTTCCGGTACGTATATCTTGTTTTAAGCCTTCGTCAACAATAGAAACTCGTGCAAGAGAAGATAACACCCCTCGACGCTCGTCATCTGTAGCGAGAAATGGCTGACTTTCTTTACTGATATGTATCGGGATAAGTTGTATCTGAGTATCAATCATCCCATTATTTTTTTCAAGTATCATTTTAAGCGTAAGTCCCTGCATTGTTTCGAGTGAAAAATATTGGTCAAAAATAAAATTCCCAAGACTGTAGAAAATTATTCTATTCTTATATACCTCAATAGGTTCAATCACGTGTGGGTGTGCTCCGACGATAATATCAACTCCAGCATCAATAAGTGCATGTGCATCTTTTTTTTGCATAATTGATGGTGTATTGGTCACGTATTCGATCCCCCAATGTGGATATGCAATAATCACATCGACATTCGGACGGATTCTTCTTACTTCAGCTAGAACATTTTCAAATCCAGTTTCGACAAGTTGGTGATACCCAACAAATCCGATTTTAATTCCATTTTTTTCTACGATTGTTGAAATATTCCCAACATGATTCGTAGGATCTCCAAAATGGAGTACATCCCCTTTATCCAAAAAACTTCTGGTTTGTGCGAGTCCTTCAAATCCAAAATTGGTAGTGTGATTATTCGCAAGACTAACAATATCAAAATTCCTATGTAAGGGCTCGACTACCTTTGGAGAGAAGGTGAAGAAAAAACGATTTCCTCCCGTGCCATTTGAAACAGACTTATTAGTGGTGATTGGTCCCTCAAGATTTGCAACCCGCAGATCGGCTGTTCTCAGTGTTGAGGAAATCAAACCAAAAGTAAAACCATAATCATTATATTTTTGGGCCAAAAGCAACATCGTCCGATCGAGCATGATGTCCCCTGCTGCGAATATAGTAAGCTTTTGATTCAGTATTTTTTCTTCTTTTTGTGGTTCAGGAAGCACTGCTTCTTCCACTACCGGATGATTGACTTGTACCTCGTTTTTCATTTTCTTGAGTTCACTAAAAGAGCTGTGTGGCCAGAATAACCATACTACTACCACGAAAATACACGTAAATATACTTATTGCAGCTAAATATTTCCAGAAGTTTTGATGCATATTATATTCCTGATACTTATGATTAATAGTATATCATGAAAAAACATACACTTATCTACAGATATCGTTGTTCGTCATTTTAAAAAATGCTATTATATGTCCTTCCCTAGTTTTGCAACATACTGGGGCGTTCGATACAAAAAAAATGTTGCCCAAGGAGAAGTGGCCTCATGGCCAGTAAGTTCACGATTCTGATCGAGGGTTATCAAAACCCGAGTGACAATGACCTCGCCCAATACTTGCTGCAGAAGTATCGCTTCTTCGGCAAAGACAAGGTGACGTTCTACGGAAAGGACGAGCACTCTGGAGATCCTGTCCATCTCTCCTTCTATGTGGAGGAGATTGGCTGGGTTCCGAAGCGCACGGACCAGTTCTGTCTGACCGGAAGTCATACACTCGGCGATCCACAGCCTCTCATCAAGGTCGAGTGGTACAACTTCGAGACGCGGACTGGCAAACTCACGTACACTCTTCCCACAAAGGTGGAGAACGTGGTTCAGCTGGATTATGCTCTCGCGTAACCATCGGTAAGTGAATCGCCATCCGTACCCGTATTACTCAAGTAAAATTGAGTACTCGGGTACGGATTATTCATATCTTGCCTTTTTTCTTTTTATCGTATATACTATCTCATCTGATTGATAACTATCGCTTATGGATACTACCAAGAAAAAAGTTGCGGTTTTTGACATCGATGGCACGATTTTTCGTTCTAATCTTCACTTTGAATTGTTCAAAGGTCTCGTAGAGTACGATATTTTCCCTTCAATCGTTCTCAAGGAAATTGAAGAATACCACGATGACTGGATTAACCGACGTGGGCAATATCGTGATTTTGAACAATCATTGATTAAATCATATCAAAATCGTATTCGCAGAAAAGTGGTTGAAGATATTGAAAAAGTCAGTCAGTACGTCGTTGATGAGAAGATGGAACATGTATACGTCTACACACGAAACCTTATAGAATCTTTGCGAAATGACTATGTGTTACTCGCAATTTCTGGTTCTCCACGTGAAATCGTTGATGAATTTACCGCAGAATGGAAATTTGACAAGGCATATGGCACGGTCTATGGTGCGAGCGACGGAGTATACACCGGGGAAGTTATTTTTCCTTCATACGAGGTCAAGGATACCACACTCAAAAATTTCTGTGCCGAACACAATCTCACACTCGAGGGATCGATCGGCGTCGGTGATACTAGTGGTGACGTCGCATTCCTTAATCTTGTCGATCATCCGATCGCATTCAATCCAAGTAGAGAATTATTCGAAACAGCAAAACAACGTGGATGGAAGATAGTGATCGAACGCAAAGACGTCATCTACGAATTATAAAATTACTGATTACATATAATAAAAAAACACCCTGATGTATAGTCTGGGTGTTTTTTATTTTCTCAACTATTATTTATTGAGCTAGAGTACCAATTTTGAATGATGCTAATTCACTTTCTGGTCTACGTTGTCCCCCATGCTGACCTTCAAATGCACTCGTACTATCCTTGCCACACATCGATAAAATCGCTCCCGCACCACCCGGATGTTGATTAATCCAGTTGGTCACATCGTATACCGATCCATTGACCGCAGTGTAGCAGCTACTCGCAGAATTATGAGAAGCGACTTCAGTCATGGTAAAGGTTTTACTTGTATTTTCTGCTGGAGCGGTAGACTGAGTTGAAGGGGTAACTTGAGTTGAAGGGGTAACTTGAGTTGAAGGGGTATTTTGCTGCTGCTGTTGTTTACCTACTCCTGCTGATGAACATCCAGCACCTACTAAAATTATCGTTGATAATGCAATTGTCAATGACACCAAACTTTTATTCATATACACAACTAAATTAAATTAAAAATATTATTTATTGTAACATGTTCAACGTAGATACATCTAATTTTTCAAAAAATAATGCCTCCGCTCCATCGAGTTATTCTCTATGAAGCAGAGCGCATAATATTTTGAGCTTACTATCTCAAAATTAATTTTATGAACTAGAAGATGGTTGTGATGCTGTACCTTGTCTCATTCCACGCCCCATTCCCATTTCATGCATTCCTCCACCAAATCCACCCTTATCGTTTTCAATATTTTTCTCCATTACTGCCTGACGCTGATCTGCTTGTGCTTGGGTGATTATTCCTTTATCTACCAATGCTTTGAGCATGGTTTGCATTTGAGTTTTACGTTCCTCCTGCATCTTTGCCTGAACAGTTTCTTTGCTAATTCCTTTTTCTTGCATGAGTTGTTGCATGGTTTCTCCTTTTGCCCACGCAGCCTTGACTTCATCTACACTAATACCAAGTAAACTTGCCTCATGTGTAAACATGTCTTGCTGGCGAGTAGCAATCTCATCAGGAGTAGCATTATTACCAAACCAAAAGCCCATACCATGCGCTGATGCTACACCAGCACCAAGGATACTTAGTCCAAGTACTGGAATTACAGCGTACCCTAATACTTTATATTTATTCATACATTCTACTACTTAAAAATAAATGCCGATTTAGAACACATGCTATCAGCTAAAATTCCGAGAGTAATAAGAACTAGCAGATACACATTTCTAAATGGGCCGAAATAGAAGGGCAAATAGAAGCATAAAATTACTCTCAATTCCGGCCCGCTTTCTATCTACCCCTCATATCTATAGTACAACCTCAATTGTTCTAATATTTCATTTTATGGACTGATTTCTCGTACTCCCAAAGCATGGACTATATTTCCTTCACGTGGTCCTAACACTACTACCATATCACCGGTCTCGAATTCACTTCCAAATGGAAGACGTGTTTGTGGTGTAATAATAATCATAAGCATTTCGGTTCTTGGATTTTTCATCACAAAACCAGTGGGATTAAATTCTATGATTTCACCGCGATGAACTTGGGGAATAACAGGCTTCTCAATTTCATCATATGCAGGCTCCATCATCGGAATATGATGTTGTATGCTAAATTCTGAAATTCTTCCGTGCAATGGAGTTTGTGCAATAATAATTCCACTCACAAACACCACACAGACAATCGCAAGAGCTGAATAAAGTAGTGGTTGTCGATATGCAAATGAATATTTTCGAACCAACATTTCAAGTATAAAAATAAACACACCCAACAGAAGAATCAGTAACCATGGGAGTGAAATCATGAAGATAAATAACCCCTTAAATCCAAATGATGGTATAAATAATATTCCTGATTTTTGTAATCCAAAAATAATAAAGCTGGCAAGATATATTAGTGCCAATATAATGATACTGCCACCAATAATTCCTAATACCGCTTTCAGGATAAAATGCCAACGAGGGCGCATCTGAATTTCTCCATTCTTGACTGCGCCTAGTATTCTTTCTTGTAATGATTTTTTGTTTTCAGTGTCCATATAGTCTCAATGTTCATTAATCATTTTTTTAATCATACTTCTTCCTCGCGCAATTCTCACTCCTACAGTTGAGATAGGTATTTCGAGCACATCGGCAATTTCTTTGTATTCCAATTCTTCAAAGTAGAATAAAATAAGCGGTTCTTGATATTTGATCGGCATCTTTTTGATTACAGTCATCAATTCTTTACTATCTTCTTTTTGTACCAATCTAGATTCAAGTGTACTGTCGTCTTTGATAGGTAAGTTAACCAGCGTATCGAAGTCAAAAAATGAAACTTGTTCACGGCCCTTTTTCTTGATCACATTGATAAAGGTATTATGTGCAATGCGATATACCCACGTCGAAAATTTTTTATTAGTATTGAAACTCTTAATATTCTGATAGGTCTTGATAAATACTTCCTGCACTGCATCCTCCAGGTCTTCATATGTATACAAAAACCGTCTTCCATAACGAAGCATCTTTTCTTCATATCGATTGAACAACGTAGTGAAAGCTTCAGCATTTCCATTTTGTACTTCACGTGCCAATGCTTCATCAGTTGAGAGTAATTCCATACAGTGGAGTTCGATAGCTATTATATACTACACCCGGAACAGTGATTTTATTTCATAAGTATAAACTAGCCTTCTTTTAGGCTAGTTTATGTATTACACAAGAGATGCACGAGATTAGTCATTATCAGATTTATCGCCATCTTCTTCTCTTATTTCTTCGCGTAGTTTCTCTCGTTCAGCCTCTTTTTCTCGTCTTTTTTCTCTCGCAGCTTCCACCCCCATTTCTACCCCTTTCCAAAAAGATCCTGATTTTTGTGGCATATACTTATGGGTTATGTGTATATATTTATATTTTTACTATAAATCTAGTTATTTCACCTGTCAATCTTATTTGACGAAATGGTAATTTTTTTGCTAAATTTAGTGATATTACCTATGTTCTTATATGCAGCTTCCCTATCGAAAACCTGGAAAATTCAATAGCATGCCACTCGATCCAATCTTGACTCAAAAAAAATATAATGAGTTGCAGGAAAAACTCGACCGGCTCAAATCGAGTAGACCACACGCCGCACGAGAGGTTGCGCGATTAGCCGAATTGGGAGATTTTTCAGAGAACGTCGAGTATCAACTTGCCAAAGCAAAATTGCGACGTATTAACACATCTATTCTCACGCTCGAGCACCGCCTCAATCAGGCAGAAGTTATTCAAACTGGTAGCCAAACACACACCATTGAAATTGGGCATATAGTGACTATTCTCCTCAATGGAGATGCAAAAACGTATCAAATACTTGGTTCAAGTGAAACCAACCCTGCACATGGGATTATCTCGCACACCTCTCCTCTGGGTGCAGCACTCATCGGGCACTCGATTGATGATGAATTCAAAATTCGTCTCGGCAATACTGAAGCTACTTGTCGTATTATCAGTATTGAGTAGTACATTATTTTTTCTGAAGAACGCTTACTAAAAGCTCTTTACCTTTTTCCTGCCATTGCGTCTCACCCGCATGTTCCATTTCGAGAATATAGTCTGATACGATTGTTTTTCGTTCCGCATCATCTTTTGCGTATGGCAAATATTTTTTTATTTCATCATATTCAAACTGGAGACGGGTGGTGGTGTCTTCAACCTGAAGCCATAGTTGATTATCGTATGCCCACGTAATAAATTCTGCATCATCTTTCTTTTCTTCAATAATTTGTAATAATTTTTCTTGCACAGCTGCTGTATCGACCCCGCTATAGTCATCCTTGGAGAGATAATTTTTCACTGGTGCCAATGTTTTTGCAAGATATTGTTCAAGTTGTTCTGGTACATACGGAATGTCTGCAACACTGTATGCAGGACGCATCGCTAGATGAACACGTTCGGGATGATTGTTCAAATCAAAACTTCCCAATGTTTTTACAAGAGATTCCGCCTGATCGAAACTTAGGTCAGTCTTGACGGTTTTATATACAATATAATGCAATGCGGTGTCTAATTTTGAGCCTGTATCACCAGCTAAATATTTGACCATCATTTCTTTGATAAACGTTGAATGGTTGTGTGCTCGCTGAGGCTCTCCGATTGTATATACATGGCGCTGACGAAGCCATTGCAATGTCTCGGTGGTCGGAAGTTTGAGTGTACGCAAAATTCCGAGTGTTTCTGAAAAACCAACTACCACGAGATAGTCTGCTTTCATACCAGCTATTTTTTCTATCTGCGTTATTCCATATTCAAGACCACCTAGACCACATGCATTTGATACATAGTAATCAGAAGATGTTACACCCTTCCCTGGAGGAAGTGGTGAGTAGGTTCCACGAGGTACTGCAGTAATAGTCACTTCTTGTTTCTTGGTATTTATTTCAATCATCTGTATGACATCACAATGACCATTGGTCTGCCCTACTCGTTTATCTAGGCCGAGAACTAATACACGCACCACGCCATCTGGACCGATAGGATCAGTCGTATTCACACCTTCTGCTTCTGTCTCTACCCTATCTTTGCGCGCCTGAAGTACTCGCGCAATCGCCTCTTCCTGTGCCGCAGCTTTTGCATACGCAGGATCAGCGGCATGATAAAGAGCTATCTGCCGTATTGTAATAATAGTGGTAATTCCCAGTATCGTAAGTAGCGTGATAAGTCGGATATGTTTCTTCATGGTATAGTGACATTAGAAATACTTTGCATACACTACACGAGTGTACCATAAACTTCAAATACTGCCGATGTGCACAAACACATACCTCCTCTTTTTTAACCATTTGACTATATTTATGTTAGATGCTAATATAATAAGCATCTAATTTATTATCTATGACACATCGCAAACAAATTATCGAGAATGTGCTCAAAGATATGCACGTCATGCGCCATAAGCTGATGACTGGATATCACCACAAGAAGACAGCAGTCATTACCCCATCTCAGGGTTTTGTACTCCGTTTTGTTGCTGAGCACCACTCCCCGAATGTCAAAGAAATCGCACATGCACTACATGTGACAAGCAGTGCAGCCACACAATTAATCGAATGTTTGGTAGGTAAGGGATATTTGGTTCGGAAAATAAATCCCCAAGACCGACGAGGAGTATATCTGTCTCTCTCGCCCAAAGCAGAAAAACTGTTCAAATCATTCAAAGACGAAAGTATCAAACGCATGACTGAACTATTCACTATCCTCACCGATGAAGAATTGGCTCAGTACGCGGAACTCAATAAAAAAATAGTCACTAATATTACCCATATACAATAAGAATCATATGAATTTCAACACACTCGCAACACAGGAAACTGTACAGAAAACCATTAACTCCCTCAAAGAAAGAAATGTGGAAACTTTTGTCGTGCAAAACAAAACTGAAGCGCTTGAAAAAATAAAAGAACTTATTCCTCAGGGTGTCTCTGTCATGAATGGTGCTTCTCGTACATTGGAACAGGTTGGTTTTGTTGAATATCTCAAATCTGGTGAACACCCATGGAACAATCTTCATGCAGCAATTGTTGCCGAAACAGATCCTGCTACACAGATGCAATTACGAAAACAAGCAGTACTCTCTGATTATTATCTCGGTAGTGTACACGCCGTAGCAGAAACGGGAGAATTTATTATTGCATCTAACACTGGTAGTCAACTTCCTCATATCGTATTTACTTCTCCGCATCTGATATTTGTAGTTAGCACCAAAAAAATTGTTCCGACACTTTCTGATGCGTTCACTCGTCTCGAAGATCATATCATTCCACTCGAAGATGAAAATATGAAACAAAAATACGGTTTTGGAACCAGTCTCAATAAAATCGTGGTATTCCGAAAGGAAAATCCGATGATGGGACGAACGGTACAGATGATTTTTGTCAATGAAGATCTCGGATTTTAATTATCACTACTCTTATATTTAATTATGGATAATGCCAAAGCAAAAAAACCTGCGCAACCGAATCTCTTTGCTCTCCTGAAGCCATATCGCAAGCTTACGATGCCTTTGATCGGTCTAACCATTGCGAGCAACGCCCTCACTCTCTGGCTTCCTCGCCTCCTTTCTCATGGAATCGATACCTTTTTGAAGGGGCTGAATACGAACGCCATATTATGGCAATTCGGTATGGCAGCAGCAGCGATATTTATTCTTGTGTACTTACAAAATATCGCTCAGACCTATGTGTCTGAACGAGTCGCACGTGATTTGCGCAATACTCTCTCAGAAAAAGTCTCGACACATAGCTTCGCTGAAATACAGATAGCCACTCCTTCGAAATTACTCACCAATCTCACCTCTGATATTGATTCGGTCAAAAACTTTGTCTCACAGGCATTTGTCAATGTGATTTCATCGATTTTTCTTATCATTGGTGGAAGCATTCTCCTCATTTCTATCAATTGGAAACTCGGTCTCTCAGTCCTCGTTGTATTACCAATCATCGGAGCGACATTCTTCTTGATTCTCAAAAAAGTCCGTGCGCTCTTCATACAGACTCGCCAAGTGATTGACTGGTTGAATAAAGTTATCAATGAAAGTATTCTCGGAGCCGCGCTCATCCGTGTATTACACTCACAAAATCTCGAACATACCAAATTTGCAGAGGCAAATACCAAAGCAAAGAACGTGGGATTGAGTATTCTCAAACTATTCTCAGCCATGATTCCGGTTGTTACCTTTGCTTCCAATCTTGCTATCCTGATTATTCTTGTCCTTGGTGGCAAATTCATTATTGCGGGCAGTATGAGTCTGGGAGATTTTGCATCGTTTCAAAGTTATCTGACGATTCTTATCTTCCCGATATTTATTCTCGGCTTTGTCAGTAATATTATTGCTCAAGCACAGGCGTCATACGGACGAATTGCTGAAGTCTTGCATGCACCAAAACCAGTTGACGATGGAGTACTCACCACTGCACTCACTGGACATATTGCAGTGAAAAACGTGAGTCTCATGTTTGGTGAAAAAGCAACACTGAAAGATGTATCTCTCACTATCACACCCGGCAGTAAAGTTGCAATCATCGGCCCTACTGCAGCTGGCAAGACACAGCTCCTCAATCTTCTCGTAGGACTTATTCCTCCAACGAGCGGAGAAATTCAATATGATGGACACGCTATTGGCGAATATCAGAAAGAGAACCTGTACAAACAAATCGGACTCGTATTTCAGGACAGCATTATCTTCAATATGAGTTTGCGAGAAAATATTGCCTTCAATACCAATGTCACTGATACTGATCTCAAGCGCGCGATTGATACTGCCGAACTCACGGATTTTATCGATACTCTTCCCCATCAACTCGGAACAGTAGTATCTGAACGTGGTGCGAGTCTCTCTGGCGGACAGAAACAACGCATCATGCTTGCACGCGCACTCGCTATTAATCCAAAGATTTTATTGCTTGATGATTTTACTGCGCGTGTTGATAACAATACTGAGAAAAAAATACTTGATAATGTATCGAAGAATTATCCAGGACTAACTCTTGTTTCTGTCACACAAAAGATTGCATCCGTCGAACACTATGATCAGATTATCGTGCTCATGGAAGGAGAAGTCATTGCGACCGGAACACACGAACAACTACTTGATACTTCACCTGAATATGTACAAATCTATAATTCACAACAAAGTACCAACACCCTATGAACTACGATCTAACCAAATCCGGTAATGGGCAAAAAACTTCGGTGTGGCAGGCTGCAAAAAAACTCTGGCCATTGATTGTTGAAGAAAAGAAAATTATTTTGATTGCTCTTGGCGCAGTTATTCTTAATTCTGCACTCAATCTAGTAGCTCCCCGTCTTATCGCTCACACTGTTGATACCTTTATCGTCGGCAAAGATTATCACGGCGTACTCGTCTATTCTGGTATCATATTGGGAATTTATACGATTGCCCTGGTAACGAGCTATCTCCAGGTACGCCTCATGGGAGGTGTGGGACAGCGCGTCTTGTACCGTCTACGAAATCAGATCTTCAATAAACTCCAATCATTGCCAATCGCATTCTTCAATCAGAATAAGGCAGGTGATCTCATTTCCCGTATTAACAATGACACTGACAAAATAAACACCTTCTTTTCACAGTCACTGGTACAATTTTTCGGCAGTGTCTTCCTCATGATTGGTGCAGCAGTTTTCCTTCTCAGCCTCAATATTCGTCTCGGATCTGCAACTCTCGCACCTGCTATCGTACTATTCTTCATCACTCTCGGATTATCTCCCTGGGTCAAGCGAAAAAATCTCACCAGTGCACAGTCGCTCGGCGGCATGAGTTCTGAAATTCAGGAAAGTCTCAATAATTTCAAAGTAATTATCGCGTTCAACCGCCGTGATTATTTCAAGAAACGTTTCCAGAATGTGAATAATGAGAACTACACTGCAGCAGTCGAAGCTGGTGTTGCCAATAACACGTTTGCCCCCATCTACGGGCTCGCATCAAATATCGGGCAGCTTATCGTACTTGCCTACGGAATCGCGCTCATCTCATCGGGACACTTCACGATCGGTCTCCTCATCAGTTTCCTCTCATACTCCAATAATTTCTACAATCCACTCCGACAACTTGCTGCACTCTGGGCCAATTTCCAGACTGCACTAGCAAGCTGGGATCGGGTACATGAAATCCTCATCATGGAGAATAACTTACCTACCCTTGAGAGTGATGCTGTAAGTGATGCGACTACCCTTCTCCAATTCAAGGATGTGAATTTCACCTATCCGGATGGAAAAGAAGTATTGCACCACATCAATCTCAGTCTTGAAAAAGGAAAAACCTATGCGCTTGTTGGACCTACTGGGGGTGGAAAAACTACTACTGCCAGTCTCATGGCACGTCTCTATGATCCGACCACTGGCACTGTTTTTCTCGGCGGAAAAGATATCCGAAGTTACACTGATGAACAGCGAACCAAGAAAATCGGATTCATTCTCCAAGAACCCGTGCTATTTACGGGAACCGTTCAGGAAAATATTCTCTACGGTAATGAAGAATATGCGCTGCATAGTGCTGATGAATTGAAGCTTATCATCCAAAAAGCTGGGTTGGAAAAACTACTCGAACGATTCGATCAGGGACTGGAGACCAAGCTCACTGCAACGGGTGATGCTGTAAGTCTCGGACAGAAACAATTGATCGCCTTCATGCGAGCGGTACTCCGCAATCCAGAGCTCCTCATTCTTGATGAAGCAACTGCAAATATTGATACGGTGACCGAGCAACTACTTGATGAAATCTTGCAAAATCTCCCATCAACTACTACCAAGGTTATTATCGCGCATCGACTGAATACGATTCAGAATGCTGATGAAATATTCTTTGTGAATGCGGGTGAGGTGGTACAGGCTGGATCGATGGATCACGCGCTCGAGATGTTATTGCATCATAATAGGAAGAGCTAAATTAAATAGAACATAACAAAACACCGCTGTACGGCGGTGTTTTTGCGTTGCTCGGGGTCCTGGATGAAGTAAGAAATGCAATCAGTCTTTATATTGGATAACATGACTGCAAGGTGCTGGCACACCAGTCGTAACATTAAAAAGGCCTGATTCTTTTGCATCCGGATTTTGTTTACAAAACTCTTTTGCTGAATTGATATTTCTAGCTTGTCTAATTTGTTCTGGAATAGATTGTATTTCGGCTAATCTAGTTTGCTTAAGCTGAAGAAACATGCCAAAAGCTGTGAGAAAAATACCTATTATAGCAAACACAAGGGCTATATTACTGTTTTTTTCTGCACTGGCGAGTGCCTTGTGGTTAATCGCGGCAGTTATACCTTTTTCATTCAACGAATAGTAATATTGATTTGGACTTACAGTTTCATCATTTCGTAAAATTTCAAAAAATTTTCTATCCTGATCACTGGCAGTAAGAAATACTTTTCTTATCCAACCTTCTTGTAAAGGAGTAAGACTAAAATGTTCTTTCATTTCTTTCCAAATAAAACCTGTCTCTTGTTTTTCATAAGCCCAAAGAAGAACCTTAATATAAAGGTCTTGCTCTGTTTTTTTACCTTTACTTTTAAACCAATCTCTCAATTTCATAAACGCTTTTGTTTCAGGCTATCTTATTACTTCTGGTATCCAAAAATTTTTGGATAATAATCCATAAACAAAAACAAGGACTTGTTTATCTGTATCTAGTTTAAAATTAGGGCACGATTTGTAGGTTCCCTTTGGACATACCATAACAATCAATTTCGGCATAGGTGTTACACCTATCACCTTCAACAGAAAATTAGAAATAATCTGATAAAATTTGTATTTATAATGTTTTGCGGTCCAATAAATTAAAACTTCCTCTCTCTCATTGTTAATAGTCCTTTCTTTAAAGGCTTTCCAAAGATTGGTAAAATCAATTTTATGAGTTATAAATCCAGTAACGTTTTCTACTCCCACAGTATCTAAAATAATTGAAGCGTACGGCTTGCTGATATCCGGCGAAGTAACTATGTCGTCTTTGACTAGATTATTCTCTTCTGGAAGAAAATTTTTAACTAAACAAAGTTCACCATCAATCGAACTCCACTCTTTATCCTTAAGCAAAACATCTTTAGTGTTAACCATAGTTTAAAAGATTTGTTTAACACCAAAAAGAAGTAAACCAATTATACCCAGAACAACAAAAATAAAGCCAATAGTTTTGAAAAAAGCGCTTATTGCTCCAGTCGTTTTTTCAAATTTAAGTTGGCCTATAGTATCAATTAGACCCTTGTTTAGCTGTTCATCGGACCAATCGCTAAAATCCCAGTCAGAGTCAATAGGGTTGCCCCAATGTAACTGTAGCTCGGTCATTTTTTTAATATACAACTGCTCTTTTTCTTGCCTTGATATTGCAGAAAGGTTCATAAAGTATTATTTATGAAGCGGTAATGGTAAAAAACCATTTTTGTCTAACATCTCAATAATATCTCTTAAAAGATAGTTATTAGTAAAACATAATACATATTTTCTTTCTTGCTTGCGCTC
>CAZCHJ010000018.1:0-18614 GCA_964498735.1 uncultured Gammaproteobacteria bacterium
ATCAACAAATTGTCCAATACCATGTTTTTCTGTTTTATTCTTGACGGTAGTTTTTCTCTGTGACCATTTGACTAGGCTTTCAAAATTGATCTTGTATCTGCCACCGACGACAACATAGGTGATTTCCTGATCACGAATAGCACGTCGAATAGTCTGTGGATTAACTCCGAATAATCGAGCAGCTTCAGAAATGGAAACTCTGATTATTTCTTTTTGATCTTGTGGAGGAGTGGATAATTCGAGCATAAATAGTATACATTTGTATATACAAATAATACCAATTTTACGATTTTTGTCAAGTATGGGGGAGAGTAATTTGGCTTATTTAAGCATGTTTATATAGGTTAAAATATATAATTAACTAAAATTTGTATACACTAGTATATACAAATTTGGGTTTTAGAAGGTGTAAATAGTGCATTTTAAGCCAATATATACAGGAAAGGGAGGTTAACAGGGAGCTGGGTGTAAAAAGCCTTCCTTTTTTGGCTTGTTTATGCTATAGTTTCCGGTATCCAAAAGACCTATGTAGATGGCCTTATATTCGGGATACTGGACATACGGCCTATAGCAACTGTAACACTTTTACCTATTTTACGTCTTCTATGGTGAGAGCACTCAAAAACTTCAATGAAAAAAAGCTCTTGTACCGGGTTCGAGTGCATAAGGATACCGAAGCATTTGGAGAGCTCTATGATCGGTATATATCAAAGATTTACCGATTTGTATATTTGAAAGTATCGCATAGAGAAGAAGCTGAAGATATCGTGAGTGAGGTGTTTCTCAAAGCGTGGAACTATCTCATCGATGTGCAGCGTGAAACAGATACGGAAATAAAAAGCTTTAGTGGTCTCATCTACACAATCGCACGAACTTCATTGGTAGATTTTTTCCGGGCTCGCTCAAAAAGAAAAGAATGTACGATAGAAACTCTAGAAAATGTAGCGCATGATGGAGATATAAGAGAAAAGACACAGCGTGAACAGGAAATTGAAGTGGTACTGAAACATTTGAAAAAAATGAAACGTGAGTACCAGGAAATCATTGTCCTTAAATATATTGAAGAATTATCAACTGCCGAGATTGCTCGAATTCTTGATAAGAGTCTGGTGGTAGTCCGTGTCACAGTCCATCGGGCATTAAAAATTTTGAAAAAATTACTCGAAGAAAAAAAATAACATCTCTGTTACCTCGATATGAAATCACTCAAGGCACAACTCAAAAGTATCAAAGGCCTTGAAACTCGGATCAATCCTGATCGCGAGTGGGTTCTTCGTAATCGAGAACAATTGATGCGACAAATTGAACATACGTCATCTCAGGCAACAGTGCATGTTTCTGAAGCACCAAAAGTTGCACATAGTATTAATACGTGGACAAAAATTTTTGTTCCACGCACATTTATTCGATCGCTCAAACCACTCTCGTCAGTGGCTTTTGCGCTTGTTCTGACTACTCTTGGGTGGATTGCAAGTGCATACGCAGAGCCAGGAGATGTATTATGGAATGCAAAGAATGCGCTTAATTCCGTGGTTGAGTCGAGTAGACTTGCATTGGCTCCAGAGTCACAGCAAGCATCTTTGAAACTTTCGTATGCTTCAAAACAAGCTCATGTCCTTAAACAGGTGGTTGAAACAGATAAACTGGTTGGCGAAGAAAAAGCACGTCTCGTAGAAATTACCGCAGACAGCCTCCAGAAAAAACTTACTTCTGCACAGGAAAGTGTTAAAACAATCGATCCAAGTGATGCTGAAAATTTGGTAAAAGAAGTTTCTCTTTCTACACAAGATATTTCACAAACACTCAAAGAAGCTCAAGAAACAGCAGGTGAAGGAGGTATCGGAGACACTATTGAAAAAACCGCAGTTGAAACAACCAAACAGAGTCTACAAATGGTGAGTGATGCGGTACAGAAAAAAACTGACGCAAATCTCGAAATTTCAAGTGAAGAAAAAGAGATTGTGAAAGATCATATTGATCAGGCAGTAGAATCAATTGTTGCAGAAGCAACTAAAGTACAAAATAAATTGAATAGTCAGTCTCCGACAAGTACGCCATCAGTACTGGTACTTATTAATGTTGCTACAACCACTGTGCCTCTGATTACAACTGCTTCAACTACATTGATTACAACAAGTACAATCAACACTGTGACAACGGTTGAAGAGCAGAAGAAAACACTCAATTCTCTTAAAGAAACAGACTTAATCCAGGCAATTAATACAACCAAAGCACTTGCGGAACAAGTAAACACAGCAATCGAAAAAATCAATAATCAGTTAATTCCAATCACTTCCGCAACTACGACAACGGTTACAAGTACTTCCGCAGGTTTATCAAGTCCTACAACGAGCACACCAACATCAACTTCGACAATAAAATCAAAGACTACAACTTCTACATAAGCTATCGGGGTTGAGCGGAAGGGGAAGTGTTATATACAGTTTTTCTCCCGCTTTGCCTCGAAATCGTGCTTGAGTAGAAGCAAAGTGTATTAGTTTGTTTGTTATCGTTTCTCAAAGCCATGTCTCTACACTGTGTGGCATATATACACTGATGAAGTGGATTGCATCAGTATAGATATGCCATACAGTGCTACTAGATCATTAAGATTTAGTAGATTAGGGGCAAAAAACGCTCGGGTTTGGCCCTCGAGCACAACAACCACTACCAGCAAGGTCGACCCTTCGAATCGGAGGGGGAGGTGGATTAATTAAAAAACTACCTACAGCGGTGACCGTGGCTTTAGCCACGCGCGTGCTGCTCTAGGTAAAAGGTTAAAATTAGTTATGAATGATGTATTGAAATTCGGCAAAAAGCTCTTCACAGCTTCTGTAGTCGGAGTAACCATCGCTTGGAGCATGGGCCTCGCAGCTCTCGTTCCAGCAGTTGCTCAGGCTGCAACCTGTCCAGAACTTGAAGCCGGTGATTTGTTCAAAGCGCCAAATGCTTCAGCAGTATATTATCTTACTGCAAGCATGCAACGCGCATACTTCCCACATGAGGATGTATTCAAGAGTTGGAATCTTAGTTTCAGCAATGTAAAAACTGTTGCAGGTGAATGTCTTTTTGCATACCCTGTAGCAACTCCAGCAGGTATTGACTACCGACCTGGTTCTCGTTTGGTTAAACTTACCGACGCATCTGCAGTATTTGCAATTACGCCAGGTAACAAACTTGTACAGATCGGAAGTGAATCAGTTGCTGCTGCACTTTATGGCAGCGCATGGGCAAAAGTCGTTCGCGATGTTAGTCCATTCCACTGGTCAAACTACGTTGACACCCGCACTACCTGGAACGAAGCAAAACCTCATGATGGAATGCTCGTAAAGAAATCAGGAGACACCAATGTTTACTATGTAAAGGGCGGAATGCTCTACAAAGTAGACGGAGCTGTAGCTCTCGCAGCTACTGCTACACCTGATGTACGAACTGTTTCAGAAGCGGTTTTCTCAGCACTTCCAATGGGAAGTGGTAGTGTAACTTTGAATTCAGTATATGAGAACCCAAGCCAGGGAGATGGTGCGGTAACTCAGACCACTGGAAATGTAACCGTAAGTCTTTCTGCTAATACACCAGCAGCAGGCACGGTTCCTCAGCAGGCTACTGGCGTTGAATTTTTGAAGTTCAACGTTACTGGTAGTGGCACCTTGGATTCAGTGACCGTACAGCGAACCGGAGTAGGAAGCTACAACGATTTCAATGCTGTATACCTCTATGACGGAGCTACTCGTTTGACGAGTGGACGCACTGTTTCTTCTGACAACAACCAGGTAACCTTCAGTAACCTCAAGTTGGCACTTTCTTCATACTCAAAGACTTTGACTGTTGTTGGAGATTTGAGTTCAAGTGCTACAACTGGTGACCAGGAAGGATTTACTGTAGTTGCTGCAAACGGATCAAGCGCAAGTGTTGCTGGAAATGTTATGACTGTTGGATCAGTAACGATTTCATCTGTTACTGTTGACAACTCTGGCTCATCTGGCACATTCGCACTCGGAGCTACTCAAGTTGAAGTAGCACGTGGTACAGTTAATGCTGGATCTGCAACCAACAATGTACAAGTAAAACGAATTACCCTTACCAATGCAGGCTCTCTCTCAAACAGTAACTTGACCAATTTCAAATTGACACTTGGTTCAAGTGATGTTGCGACTGCTGCAGCAATGCAGGGTGACAAAGTTGTATTTACACTCGCTACCCCATACTCTATCACCAAAGGTGATACCAAGACTTTTGTCGTGTATGCTGACAATATCGGTGGACGTGTAAATGACACAGTTAAATTCTATGTTGATGAAACCAGTGATGTAAATGTAGTTGACAGTCAGTACCCAATGTACGGTGCGTTGTTGACCAACAGTTTTGCATCTGGTGACCAGACCTACACCGTTACTGGTGGAGACTTGACCTTGTCAAACAATGGTCCTGCAGCAGGAAACATCGGTAAGAATGTTACCAATGTAACTCTCCAGAAATTCTCTTTCAGTAGTACAAACAGTGTAACCATCAAGAGTACAAAGGTATTTGTATACCTCGTTGATCAGTATGGTGCAGGAAATGCAACTTCTACCAACTACGACTTGATCAAGAATGTAAAGATTGTTGACCTCGATAACAACAACCAAACCGTTGTTGGTCCTCAGGCAGCATTCGGAACTGGTACCACTGTAAGTGGAAACAGTTACTACAAAGTATTCACTGATGCATACGACCTCACTGGAGGCACAACACGACATTTCGCTGTTGTAGCTGACATTGATAGTAGTATCACCACGAATTTCCAGGTTTACACCAAAGTTGACTACAGTGGAACCAACTATGTGAAGTATGTTGACAATTCAGAATTTGTTAGCGCTTCAAGTATTGTTCCAAACACTTTGACTGGTAACACCATGACTATCGCCGGATCACAGCTCACTGTTGCACGCACCACTCCTCCAGCTTCTACCAATGTGGTAAAGGGAGCAGGAAGTGTTGATGCACTTGGAGTTTTGTTGACCGCTGGTAGTGCTGATGATCTCAAGATCACCAGTTTGAAATTCCGTGTATTCGCTTCTTCAACCGCAATTATCAATAGTTGCGCAAGTGTTGGTTGTGACACAGCTGCAAACACTGCAGTAAACACCGTTTCAGTATATGAAGACGGAAGTGCTACTCCAATCGCTACCAAGAACCTCTCAACTTTGAGTGGAACTGTAGGAGCAGGCGGATACTACTATGTACAGATGACCGGTTTGAACTACAAAGTTCCAGCAGGATCATCAAAGAAATTGGTTGTTCGCTTGAGTGTTAAAGACAGTATAAGTGCTGAAACATGGGTAATGGTAGACCTCGACGGAGATGATGATATCGATGTTGAGACCTACGCAGACGGAAAATCAGTAACAGAAAATACCACTGGACAGATCAATACCTCAAGTCCAGTTGTAGCTGACATTGCTACTACTGGTGGTATCACGATCGCGGTAGATGGAAATACTCCAACTGCTGACGTAGTACTTTCTGGAACTTCAAACAAGACCATGTCAATCTACAAGTTTACTCCAACCAAGGAAAGCTTTACGCTTACTGGAGCTAAGTTTACTGTAGATGCAGCAGGAAAAGCTGACAACATCTCAAAGGTAATGGTTACCTATAAAGATGCAAACAGCGCTACTGTTTCAAAGGAATGTTTCCTCGATGTAAACGGTACTTGTACCTTTACTGACGGACAGCTCAATGCATACTTCCCAGTAAATCAGACCACTCTTATCACTGTTTCAGCAAACTTTGCTACCATTGATCAGGGTGCTGACTCTGGAGATGCAGTACAGCTCGGTCTCGCTAAGCAGAGTTCACAGTTTAGTACTTCTGCAAACTTGACCAATGATTTCATCCTCTTGGGTGCATCATCAAATTCAAAGTTGTATGGTAACACCAACAGTCTCACATTGACTGACAGTAGTATTGCTGCTCAGACAGTTCGCAAGACTTTGGTTACTGTTGCTGAAAGCGATAGCTCAGGCACTTCACATACAACCAAGGCACAGGATCCTGTAGGTGTATTCTCATTTGTTTCAGCTTCTGAACCTGGAAGTAGTCAGAATTCAACTTTGAGTTCTGTTACTGTACAGCTCAGTGGCAACCTCATTGCAAATGCAGGAAATGGAAATGATACCACTACTGTATATGTATACGATGGAAACTCATTTGATGCTAACCATCTCATGGGTTCTGGTACTATCACTGGTCTTGCTACCGGTGCAAGTACTGCACTTCAGATTACTTTGAGTGCTCACAATGAGTGGACAGGAACCAAACAGGTATACGTTGTTGTTGATACTACTGACACTGACTTCAGTGACAGTTCAAACAATACTGAAAAGTTGACCACCGCGTTGACCAACTTCGCGTGGGCTGACGGATCAGCTACTGTTATCAACCCAGTATCTGGAGTACCTGTATACAGTGATACCTATAGCTACTAATCGTGGATATAGTTGTCAGGAACTTGTAAAAGTTCAACAATACCCCGCCCTCTGGGCGGGGTTTGTTTTTTTAAACAATGTACAGTATGATACGTAGCATCTGTAATATCGATTTATATAAGAAGAAATGATATGTATAAAAAAATAATCATAATACTCACTATTGCCTTATTGGCACTTCCATTGGTAGTGTGGAAATTTTCAGGTTATCCTTTTGTATTCTATAAAGCAATCCTGCTCCACGTGTGTGCATTCGGATTATTCGTTACCTACAGTATTGCAAGTAATAAAATAGTTGCGGGTGAACGAAAAGCCCTGTACCAGACGCCATTGGCATGGTCTATATTATTTTTCTTTATAATGATTAGTATTTCAGCACTGCAAGGAGTTGACGCGGGCCGGAGTATGTGGAGTCGTCCTGAACGTATGACAGGGATCTATACACTATTTTGTTACCTCATGGTGTATATGGTATGGCGAAGTTCTTTGGCATTCGTACAATGGAAAAAACTATGGAAATATTTTGTAGGAATTGTCGGTGGTCTAGTATTACTCGTTGCGTGCATTCAGATTATTAATCCATATTTTTTGAGTAATTTGGGTGTGGGGCGTGTCGTTGCAACACTCGGGAATGCGGTATATGTAGCTAGCTTTTGTTCATTCATTTTCTTTTCTGACATATTTTTTATTTTTACCTCACATAAAAAAATAGGGAAAATTTTATGGATGCTTGAAGCGCTGCTCAGTGTATTTGTTTTGATTGAAAGTCAGACACGTGGAGAATTAATAGGTTTTGTTGTTGGATTATTAGCCACCTGTGTCGGTGTGTATTGGTTTTTTAGAAAGAAAGTTACAAAAAAAATCCGCCTTGGACTGGTCTCTATTATAGGTGTGCTCATCGTATTTTTTCCGATTTGTTACATATTTAGAGACACTGCGACGGTGAGCATGATTCCCGTAATTAATCGAATTTTTGCAACCAGAATCGATAATGAAGCACGTCCGATAATCTGGAAAACCGCAGTACATGGATGGATCGAGAAACCATGGTTTGGGTGGGGATGGGAAAATTATTATACCGTAGCAAACCGATTATACGAGCCAGAATTATTACGTTTTGGTCATGGAGAAGAATGGGTTGATAATGCTCATAATGTTATCTTGAATATTCTTGCGACGAATGGGGTGCTAGGTTTGGTAGCGTATGGCGCGATATATATCTCGACGTTTTATATACTTATTCAGTTATTAAAAAAATATAAAAATGATTCCACAATATTTTTTTTCGCTATTTCGGTAGGATCATTTTTTGTAGTCCATTTTATTCGAAATATATTTGTATTTGAAGATTTATCCTCGTATCTAGCTATATTTTGGCTGTATGCAGGAATAGATATTGTATATAGTACATCGCAAAGCAAGAGCATACAGTCGGCAACGATAAATAATGTGCAAAAAATTGAACATAGTATCTCAGGATGGAAACGTGCAATTGTACATTTGGGTAAGATTTGTAGAGGCATCAGTATTGGGGCACTCTGTATTGCAAGTCTATACTTCCTTTATCGGTTTACATACATCCCTGCACGTGCGGATTATTATGCTACGAAGGCCATAATAACTGCCCTGTATGACTTTGAAAAATCTCTTGATATTCATCGTCAAGCTATTAAAATTGATAATAATCCATATCGACCAGAAATTGCATTTGCGTATGGTGAATTTCTATTCTCATGGTTACACGGTCATCCAGATTTTGCTCAGGGTGAATATCGACCTTTGGCAGAGAAAATGTACAGCACTGCTGTCAGTGCGCTTAAAAGTTTCTTAACTTCATATCCTGATGATTCGCGCGGGTATTTTGTTCTAGGTAATGGATTTGCTGATGGGTACACCCTGTGGCAGAACCAGTCGTATGTAGAAGATGCGATAGATGTATATAAAAAAGGATTAATTTTTTCTCCCAAGAGACAGAGTTTGCACTATAATTTGTCAAAGTCGTATAGTAATATAGGTGAGTATGATAGTGCAATTGAGCAAGCTGAAGATGCGTTACAAGAGGATTCTCAAATAGGTGAATCGCACTGGATACGTGCACTTGCGTACTACCGCAAAGGTATGACTCGTGATGCCGCAGAAGAAGTAACTCGGGCACATGAACTCGGGTTTGTGATATCCGAAGAAGATATCACGACTGCTTTTCGTATATTGATGGCTGAAGGGGATCCAAGTATTCTTGAAGACCGAGTATTGGGTTATCTAACTGGTACAAAAAATCCAAATAAATTTTTGTTGCAGGCGTATATTGAATATTTAAAGTCAAAAAATAAATACGACAAATTACCATACTACGAAAGCATGGTAGCAATGTAGATTTTGCTCGGGTGTGAGCTGATAGTATGCCTATCACCGCGGTGTAGATTTGCGTGAATTTTGGTAAATTTCTCGATATTGCAATATAGGATAAGTTGGTGTAAGCTAGGGGGGCTTCAATATCTATAGAAATATCTATAGAATTTTATGTTAATCTATGAATAATTTTTTTCGTAAATTAGTACCGTATCTTGTTGCTGCAACTTTTATCATGCCACTTATCGTAGGGAATAATTACATTTTTCCCTTCATCGTACCCAAAATTTTATTTTTCAGATCCCTCGTACTCGTGTTGCTTGGTTGCTATATTTTATTATTAATATCTGATTTTCAACGTTTTCGTCCGCGTTTTACGTTATTTACTATAAGTATTTTACTTTTTTGGCTAAGTTTTGGAATTTCTACATTCGCAGGTGTAGACTGGTATCACAGTTTTTGGGATAACCATGAGCGCATGCTCGGTCTGTTTACTATTACACACTACACGATTTTATATGTAATTACCTCATCAGTACTCGATACTGAACGAGATTGGAAAATTGTATTTCGCACAGCCTTGATATTGGGTGCACTTGTGATGATTGTCGGAATATGGCAAAAATTTGTAGACCCCCAGTATCTATTGAATAATGGCTCCTCTCGTGTCTCTGCGACACTAGGGAATTCTATTTATTATAGTGGGTATGGATTATTCCTCATGTTCATGGGCGCTATCTTCTTTTTTCGCGAGAAAAGTGCGTTTTGGAAGTGGGTGGCTGCTGTTGTTGGTTTACTAGGTTTTTTTGGTATTTTTTTGGGAGGCACACGAGGTGCGGTGCTTGGTCTCATATTTGGTTGTGCAGCTATTGCAGCATCATATATATTTGTCTCACGTGAAAAAACAAAAGGGAGAAAAATTGTTACGTACCTTTCAATTATTGGTGTGATTATACTCGGTATCCTGGTTATTTTTAGACATACATCATTTGTATCTGGAATTCCAGGACTAGGGCGTTTGCTTAATACCTCATTTTCACTGAATTCAGCAGAAAATACACGTCCGATGGCCTGGGCAGTGGGGGTTGATGCGTGGAAAGAAATGCCAATATTCGGTTGGGGGCCTAATAATTTTTATTATGCATTTAATAAATATTATAGACCGGAGTTTCTCAAATTTGGATGGAATGAAACGTGGTTCGATAATGCGCATAGTATCATTTTCAATACACTTGTAGTGCAGGGCATTGTGGGTATTTTACTATATATATGTATATATATCGCAGCATTTAGTATTATTTTTATTGGGGTGAGACGCTCAATTGTGCCGAAGCAACTCGGGTTTTTGATGGTTGGTTTCTTGTCCGCACATTTTGTAAGTTTGGTTACCGTATTTGAGAATCCCACCTCATATTTGTATTTTTTTATTTTCGCTGCGTTTATATCACATAGTACTAGAGGAGTGATTCTAAAAAAGAAAGAAGTGGTAGAGATAGAAGAAGAGGATCCAAAAAAACAAAAAAAGACAACAGCGCGAATTATTTCTGTGGGGAGTGTGGTCTCAATAGGTCTTCTGATGTTTTGCATCATGTATATTACAGATATTGCACCTGCTCGAGCAAATAAAGCCACCATTGCAGCTATACAGAAGATATATGCAGGTACCGCAGATGGGAAGATATATGATGATGCGTTAACTTATGCAACGCCGCACCTCGATGATATACGAAACGATATCTCGAGAACTGTGCTTGGTTCATTGCCGGGTATGGTGCAGCAAAAGAAAAATGACCAAGTACTCGCCTTATTTAATGTAACGGTTCAAGAATTGAAAAAAAATCAATTATTACATCCACTTGATGTCCGTGTTTACTTTACTCTATCTCAAGTTTTTGAATTTGGGTATCAAGCGACACAAAAAAAAGAATTTCTAAGTGAGAGTGAGATCGCACTGCGTCAGGCGCTAACTTTCTCTCCGAAACGCCAGCAAATTATCTATTCACTCGGGCAGAATTTGGCTGAGCAAGGTAGATTCTCAGAATCTGAGGAATTACTTCAGAAATCAAATGAAGATTACCCGCAGATTGGGGAAGGGTGGGTACGTCTTGCACTTATGTATGCTGCGGAGAATAAAGTTAAGGAAGCCAGAGAAATCGCAGGAAAGGTTCTCGGATGGTATGGTGACCCAAATATATTCCAACTTGATCCGAGTTGGAAGAATATCCTTAGTCAATTGGTTGCAACTACGACAGCTACAACTACGGCGGTTAAAAAATAGTTTAACATTGATAAATTAAAATGATATGAAAGTAGTTATTTTGTGTGGTGGTACGGGAACCCGTATGAAAGAAGAAACAGAGTTTAAACCAAAACCACTAGTATTGGTTGGTGGAAAACCAATTTTGTGGCACATCATGAAAATTTACTCCCACTACGGATATAATGAATTCATCCTCGCGCTCGGATATCGTGGCGATATGATCAAACAGTATTTTCTTAATTGGAGAAGTTTACTGAATGATTTTACCCTTGATACCAAGACACATGAGTTCGTATTTCATAATAATGATTGTGATGATTTTAAAATTACATTTGCAGAAACTGGTCTTGATGCACTAACTGGTGAGCGAGTCCGCCGGATTAAAAAATACATTGGCGAAGATCCTCATTTCATGGTTACCTATGGCGATGGGGTTGCAAATATCAATATCGCTGAGTTATATGATTTTCATAAAAAACAAAATACGATAGCGACTATTACAGGTGTGAGACCGACACATCGATTTGGGTTGCTTGATATTGATCATACCTCAGAAAAAATTAAAGGTTTTTATCAAAAACATGTGACCAATGAAACTGATAAAATTTCGAGTGATTATATCAATGGTGGCTTTATGGTTTTAAACAAGGAGGTGTTTGATCTCATCGGCGAGGGCTCTATGATTGAGTCAATTTTTGAACCACTTGCCAATACAAGTCAGCTTTCAGTGTTTAAACATAAGGGGCAGTGGAAATGTATGGATACGTATAAGGAAGTAGAGGAGTTGAATAAACAATGGGAAGTTGATCCATTCTGGAAAGTCTGGGCATAACATATATGAGTACACTCACTAACACAAATATACTGGTCACTGGCGGGGATGGATTGGTTGGGTCGCATCTAGTCGAAGCGTTGCTTCAAAGAAAGCCAGCAAAATTAGTCGTTCTTTCTCGTGATCGAGATCCACAATCATATTTTTTTGCTTCTGGTTTTGAAAAACAAGTAACTCTCGCATATGGTGATCTCAAAGATAAAGAGCGGATTTTTGATATTGTGACGAAATATGAGATTGATTATATATTTCACCTCGGTGCACAGGCAATTGTCCATACAGCTTTTATTAATCCGTATGAAACCTTGATGAGTAATATTATGGGTACAACGCATATACTCGAAGCAGCTCGACTATCCCCACGTATCCAGGGCGTAGTTGTAGCTTCGAGTGATAAGGCATATGGCAAGGATTGTATTTCAGCTTCTGAAACACATGAATTGAGAGGGGATCATCCATATGATGTTTCAAAATCATGTACCGACCTTATCGCACAGGCCTATACACGAACATACGGGGTTCCTGTTGCGATTAGTAGGTGTGGAAATATTTTTGGCCCGGGAGATTTGAATTTCAATCGAATTGTTCCAGGAGCAATGAAGGCAATAATTAAGAATGAAAATCTTGAAATTAGAAGCAATGGCGAGTTTATTCGAGATTATGTATACGTAAAAGATGTGGTAGCTGGGTATATTCTCTTGGCGGAAAATATTGAAAGAGTAAAAGGTGAGGCATTTAATTTCAGTACAGGGTATAACTACTCAGTATTGGAGTTACTTAAAAAAATAGAAGAAGTATTAGGAAAAAAGATACAGTTTAGTATTCGTAATACTCAGCACAATGAAATTCCTGAACAAAGTCTGAATTATGAGAAGGCCGTAAATGTCTTAGGATGGAAGCCGATAATATCTATTGAAGGGGCACTTACTGAAACACTCGGATGGTATACAGAGTTTCTTTCATCGTAGGAGTTATATGGATACTCAGAGAGTAAAAGTCGCCATAATCGGTACAGGGAATATTGGAAGCGATCTTCTCCATAAGGTGGAGCGGTCGCCTTTTTTAAGATGTGGATTATTTACTGGTAGAAATCAAGATTCAGAAGGAATTAGGAGAGCGAAACAGATGGATGTGACAGTATCGTATGATTCAATTCATGCGATTGAGAAAAATCCTGAGTGTTGTGAAATTGTATTTGACACGACAAACGCAGAATCGCATATGATTCATGCGCCAATTTTAAAAAAATTAAAAAAATTTACCATTGATTTAACACCATCACGGATGGGTGTATTGTGTGTACCATCGATTAACAGTGCAGAAGCACTCATGTCCGATAATGTAAATTTGATCACCTGTGGTGGACAGTCTCTTATTCCGATCGCAAAGGCGATATGTGATGTTCATCCAGATACCACGTATATTGAAGCTGTGGGTAGTATTGCTTCTCGATCTGCAGGACCCGGAACACGTGCAAATATTGAGGAGTATCTACAGACTACCGCTCGAGCACTTGAAAGTTTTTCTGGTGTACCTCGAGCAAAAGCAATTCTCATACTTAATCCGGCTGAACCTCCGGTATTGATGAGAAATACACTCTACGCAAAAATTCCAAATCCCAATATTGAAGAATTAACGGCAAAAATTAATGAAACAGTAAGTGCAATTAAAGCGTATGTACCTGGCTATCGTCTGGCTGCGGGTCCTATTATTGAAAAAGGAAGTGTTATGGTGATGGTTGAGGTTGTAGGACAGGGGGATTATCTTCCGACCTACGCTGGAAATCTCGATATCATCACCTGCGCGGCAGTACGAGTGGCAGAAGAATATGTCAAAAATAAAAAAATACCGTAATTGTTGATTTATGAAGACTCCTATTTTTTTTGATTCAACACTGCGTGATGGTTCTCATGCAATCCAACATCAACTTACGATTGATAATGTACGTGATTATTGCAAAATGGTTGATACGGCAGGATTGTATACTGTTATTGTAGGACATGGAAATGGTTTAGGTGCTTCATCTATACAGGTCGGTCTTTCTGCAACCGAAGATTGTGAATTACTCCGTGCGGCGCGTGCTGAACTCAAAAAAACAAAACTTGGAGTTTTTATTCTTCCAGGGTTTGGGACAATAGGAAATGATTTAGTTCCTGCACTTGAATTGGGTGTGGATCTGGTGTGTGTTGCATCCCACTGTACTGAGGCTGATGTGACTAAACAATATATTAGTCGTGTGGTAAAAGAAGGAAAAGAAGTATATGGTATTCTCATGATGTATCATATGACCACCAAAGAGCGTCTGCTTTCTGAAGCGGAAAAAATGATTGGGTACGGTGCACAGGGTATCATTATTATGGATTCCGCAGGGTCGTCAACCCCCCAATTAGTCCAGGAAACCATTGAATATCTTGTTTCTCACGTACAGGTACCAGTAGGATTTCATGCACATAACAATTTGGGAATGGCAATTGGTAATACGCTTATTGCGCTTGAAGCCGGTGCAAGTATTGTGGATGGAACAATTCGCGGGTTTGGTGCAGGGGCAGGGAATTGCCAGATTGAAGTTATGGTAGCATTGCTCAAGAAAATGGGATATGAAGTTCCTATTGATTTGTATCCGCTTATGGATGCTGCAGATACCGTAGTCAAAAATATCATGACGAAGCCTCAGGAAATTGATTCAGTGAGTATTGCAAGTGGTATGGCGGGAGTATTTTCAGGATTTGCTCCACATGTAAAAAATGCTGCAAAAAAATTTGGTGTAGATCCGCGTGATATTTTTTTTGAACTTGGTAAAAGAAAAGTGGTAGGCGGTCAAGAAGATATGGTCATTGAAGTGGCACTCGAATTATCACAAAAGAAACATCCATAATCTATGAATGTCGCAGATTTTATTTTCAAATATTTTGGTGAACGAGGAGTTGATCATGTGTTTACGATTACTGGAGGACATGCCATGTTTCTCAATGATGCGGTCGCTAAAAATAAAAAATTTAGCTATACCTGCCCACATCATGAACAGAGTGCTGCAATGGCGGCAGAAGCGTATAGTCGTGTTGCAGGTAAACCAGCAATTGCAATGGTTACTGCAGGGCCTGGAGCGGTTAATGCTCTTACGGGTGTCGTTGGTGCATGGGTCGATTCTTCTCCCATGATTGTGATTTCTGGACAATCAAATTTATCAATTGTCCAATATGCTGAAAAAACAGATATACGTCAATTTGGTGTACAGGGAATTAGTATTAGAAAAATAGTTACACCGATTACCAAATATTTCATAACAGTCGATGATCCAGCTCGGGTTGGAGAATATGTATCAGAAGCGTGGAAACAGGTTACCACAGGACGTCCTGGTCCAGTATGGATTGAAGTACCGGTTGATATGCAGCGTTCGGAAGTTCCGCAGTCAGTAGTTGATGCATATGGGCCACCAACAGAAGAGAGTGTTGCTGAAGTAAAAGAAGTGAATAAAGAATTGAAAGAAAAAGTGAAAGCAGTGTACGAACGTATTATTAAAGCAGAACGACCCCTATTTATTTTTGGTCAAGGAGTACGACTCTCAGGAGGTATACCAGCATTTGAAGAGGTTATTAAAAAAATAAAAATTCCATTACTTACTTCGCGGTTGGGACTTGATATTATTGCAAGTGATCATCCACTCTATGCAGGTAGACCAGGAACCTATGGAGAACGTTCAGCAAACTTTGCTGTGCAAAATGCTGATTTGATTATCGCGGTCGGCTCTCGTCTTACGGTCTCGCTCACTGGTTACAATGTAGCGGATTTTGGTCGAAATGCAGAAAAAATTATTGTGGATATCGATCAAAAAGAATTGGACAAGCCAGATTTAAATATCGTATTACCAGTATTGGCTGATGCAAAAGAGTTTCTCGTTGAACTTGCTCGATACGCAGATACTCAGCCTTATGTAGAGAGGTCAGAATGGGTGACGGTTTGTCAAAATTGGAGAAAAAAATATCCAGTAGTATTACCAACCTATAAAGATGAAAAACCAGTAAATTCGTATTATTTCACTGACCGTCTTTCTGAGCTTACCCCTCCTCACGCTAATATCTTGGTAGATACAGGATCGTGTTTTCATGTTGCTGCACAAACGTGGAAAGTTAAGGAAGGTCAGCGATTCTTGACCACCGGAGGGATTTCGACGATGGGTTATTGGGTTGCGGGAATTGGTTCGTGTGTTGCAGCGGGAAAAAAGTCCACGATTGTTATCACGGGTGACGGAAGTCTACAGATGAATCTGCAGGAATTAGCAACGGTTAAAATTAATAAATTACCACTCAAAATTTTTATCTTCAATAACAATGGATATTTGCTCATGCGACATACACAACGGAATTTTTTTGAAAGTCGTATGATTGGTGAAAGCCCTTCTTCGGGAGTGTGGTGTCCTGATTCGGTGAAGCTTGCAGAGGTATATGGTATCAAAGGAATTCGCATTTCGTCAGTAGAAGAGGTAGATGAAAAAATCACAGAAGCACTTGAGTATGACGGACCCGTAATATGTGATGTCATGACACCAGAATGGCAGTTATTGATTCCACGTGTGACCTCAGAAAAAGGTCCTGATGGAAAAATGATTTCCAATCCTTACGAAAATATGTTCCCATTTTTAAGCAAGGAAGAACTTGCTGAAAATATGATCGTAAAACCTAAGACCATCTAGTCTCTATGCACATATTATTGACCGGTGGAAGCGGATTTATTGGAAAAAATATCGTGGAACAATTGGGAAGTATCTACACCATTCTTGCACCGTCACATGCTGAACTAGAACTCACAGATACTGACACTGTAAAAAATTATCTTGAAACTCATCCAGTAGATATAGTAATACATGCTGCAAATAGGGGAGGGACACGGGTACAAAAAGATCAGACAGGTGTGGCGGTAGAAAATCTTCGGATTTTTTATAATCTTATTGAAGCAAAATCATATTACAAACGCTTAATCGTGCTTGGATCTGGAGCAGAATATAATAAGCGTTTATCATTACATCAAGTCTCTGAAAATTTTTTTGGTACCTCAATTCCAGTAGATGAATATGGAATGTATAAATATGTTTCTGCAAAATTTGCTGAACATGTGGACTACATAACCTATTTGAGATTATTTGCGGTATTTGGAAAATACGAGGACTATCGAATACGATTTATTTCAAATGCGATTTGCAAAGCATTGCTTGGTTTACCGATTACTATTCGACAAAATGTAGTGTTTGATTATCTATATATCAATGATTTTATTTCTATACTTAAGAATGCTATAGACAATCCCGCAGGAGAGCGGATATATAATGTGGGGAGTGGTGAACCCATCGATCTTTACACGATTGCAAAAAAAATAATACATATTCTAAAGAAAGATGTACCAATTATTATAACAGAGGATGGATTGGGGAACGAATATTCACCAGATATTTCACGCTTGAAAAAAATATATCCGAATGGTAAGGTTATGGCATTTGATGAGGCACTTGAAGAATTAATTGAGTATTACAAATCCACTATTTCTACGCTTGATAAGCGTGAGTTTTACACTGATCTATAATATGAGCGATACATTGAAAAAAAAGATAAGCATTGTCTCTCCCTGTTACAACGAAGAACTTAATGTGGAAGAGTTATATACTGAAGTAAAAAAAGTAATGAACGATCTGCCACAGTATGAGTATGAGCATATTTTTATAGACAATGCATCTACTGACAAAACGGTAGAGGTACTGAAGCGAATTGCTGCAACTGATAATAAAGTAAAAATTATTGTAAACATTAGAAATTTTGGTCATATCCGCTCACCGTACTATGGTTTACAGCAAGCGTATGGTGACGCGGTGATTCTCATGGCATCAGATTTGCAAGACCCCCCACACCTCATCAAAGAATTGGTACAAAAATGGGAAGCAGGGAATGAAATCGTTGTTGCAGTGAAGAATAAGAGCGAAGAAAATCAGCTACTGTTCACTATACGAAAAATATATTATTCACTCATCAAAAAACTTTCAGACATAGAACAGATTAAAAATTTTACTGGATTTGGACTCTATAGTCAGAAATTTATTGAGGTGCTCCGGACACTCAATGATCCGTACCCCTATTTTCGTGGGTTGATCACCGAAATAGGATTCAAGCGTACTGAGATTACCTACACACAGCCCGTTCGTAAACGTGGAAAAACAAGCAACAATTTCTATTCACTCTACGATCTTGCAATGGTCGGCTTTATCAATCACTCAAAATTCCCAATACGACTTGCAAGTTTGATTGGGTTTGGAATGTCTCTCGTTAGTTTGTGCGTTGCAATGTTGTATTTAATCTATAAATTATTATATTGGGATCGATTTGAAGCTGGGTTTGCTCCAGTAACTATCGGATTATTCTTTTTTGGTTCAATACAACTTTTCTTTATTGGAGTAATCGGGGAATATGTGGGCGCTATTCACACACAAGTAAAAAATCGTCCGCTCGTTATCGAAAAAGAGCGAATTAATTTTTGATATGGGTGATGGGATAGAGAAAAAAAGAGATCAAATAAAAATTCTAGATTCAGTCCGAGCATTCGCAACTATTGCGGTTTTTTTGTTTCATCTAGGATATCTTTTTATCACGGGGTATCCTGAACACACTTTTTTCAATTGGCAGAGACTCGTATATTTTGGAGGAACAGTCGGTGTGAGTGT
>CAZCHJ010000019.1:0-2848 GCA_964498735.1 uncultured Gammaproteobacteria bacterium
ATTCTCGAATCTGTGTACATCAAGAAATTTCAGCCTATCTATAATGTAGAAGGTAAAGATGATAAGAGTTGGAACTATATTATGATTACGAATGAATTGTATCCGCAGGTGTATACGATGCGAGAACATGAGTATATACGGTTGAGTGCTGATGAGATTAAAAAAGATTTTTTATATATTTCTGGTCCATATCCGAGTTTAAATGGGAAAGTAACCATGAAATTGCTTCGACGATTGTTTTATATTTCTACCTGCAAACCAGATTCGAAACGCCCTTGTCTGTATCGTCAGATGGGGCAGTGCCTTGGTGTATGTACCGGAGACATTTCAAGTCGTGAGTATCGGAGAAAAGTGATCCGACCCCTCATCACATTCCTTTCAGGAGGAAAGAAAAAAATAATCAAATCTTTTGAGACACAAATGGTGCGAGCTGCGCGAAAAGAAGATTTTGAAGAAGCTGCACGGCTCCGAAATCAACTGCACGCATTAATGCGTATTCAGGATATTGCACTCATTAATAAAGATTTTTTTGCAGATTTGGATCCACAGAAAAAAGACGGAGAAAAAGTTCGAATTGAAGGGTATGATATTTCCAATTTAGGAAAAACGGGGAAAGTGGGGAGTATGGTTGTATTTGATCATGATGGTCCGGTCAAACATTCGTATCGAAAGTTCAAAATTAAAACAGTAGAAGGGCAGAGTGATGTTGATTGTCTTGAGGAAGTGCTTGTTCGTAGATTCAAGCACATTGAATGGGAATATCCGACCTTTATATTAATTGATGGAGGATTGCCTCAGGTTAATCGAGCTAAAGAAGTCACTACAAGGCTTGGTATCACTATTCCCATTGTGGGAATCGCAAAAGGGCCTGAACGCAAGCGAAATGATTTTATTTTGGGTACCAAAGAATCAGCATTTGTGCACTGGGTAGATACTCATCAAGAACTTCTGATTCGAGCGCGAGACGAGGCACATCGGTTTGCGATTACGTATCAACGGAAGCTGCGGAGACTGTCGTAAGTAGAATAAGTAGAGTAAGTCAGATTTTATTTTTTAATACACGTGTATGTCATGGGAAAGACGTAGAGAGGAATGGAAAAATTCACCCCCACCAGTCGAAAAAATTGATGAGTGGTTTGGAGTGTTATCTGAAGAAGAAAAGAGTGAAGCATTTTTTGAATCTAAGAGCTTTGAGATTTTAGTTGAAAAATTTAAACAAGAATTGATGCAGATGCAAGAAAATGTCAAAGAACATGGAATTTTTTTACGTTGGCCACCTGACACGAAAATAGTAAGTTATGGCTTGTTGAAGGTGGTATTACAGACACCGTCTTTTATGGAGATGATTCATAACAATGAAAATTTAGCTAAATATATTGCAAACCGTTCTAGCGACGTGGCGCGTAGACTTTTTGTAATTTTTTCATATCCGTCGGCTATTCCTACTGAAGCATTCAATCTAGATCAGGAATGGGAAGTGGGGAAAACAGAAGTATCAAATACGCCAGAATCGTAATAGAGTACTGTTAAAAGTTTTACTTTATAAAGCCTGTAAACAATGTTCTACAGGTTTTTTTATACACACAAAGTGGATAACTATGGTTGCCAGGGGGAATATAGTGGTATAAAATGTAGGTTAGTGGTGAATTGTGGGGAATTTCCTCATCTAGAGAGTAATACGCCATGCTTGTCTGTATAACTCTCGCAGGCTTTAGTCTATATATGTTTATAGGTGAATATAGCCACAATTTGGATGAGAAAGGTCGCCTTGCAATACCCAAGAAATTTCGGGCTGATCTTTCACAAGGTGCAGTTGTCACGCGTGGGCTTGATAGCTGCCTATTTTTGTACACCAAAGCTGAATGGGAAAAGCTTGCTGAGAAATTGGCACAGCTTCCATTTTCACAAGCAAATACTCGTGCATTTGCACGACTCATGCTTGCAGGAGCAATGGATGTCGAAGTCGATACTCAAGGACGTGTTATGTTGCCAGGATACCTGAGAGATTTTGCTGGACTTTCAAAATCGGTTACTGTCGCAGGACTTTATAACCGTCTTGAAATCTGGGATGAAGAAAAATGGAAAAAGTATACTGCTTCAACTGAGGCTGAGAGTACTTCCATTGCTGAACAAATGGGAATCCTCGGAGTATGAGACCCTCCTTCACAAAAGTTACGGCAGGCAGGCATATTCCTGTACTTCCTGCAGAAGTGGTTAATGCGCTTGAGTTAGTGCCAGGAAAAAATATTATCGACTGCACACTCGGAGATGCGGGTCATTCTGAACTCATTCTCGAAAGAACGAGTCCGAGTGGAAAACTGCTTGGAATTGATGCGGATCCAGAAGCACTCCTTCGTGCGAAGAATTTTCTTCATCGATTTGATGGAAGAGTGGTCTATGTTCGAGAAAACTTTGAGCATTTGGAATCAATCGTGAAAGAACAGTCGTTTGGTCCGATCGATGGAATTCTCATGGATTTTGGTTGGTCGAGTCCACAATTTGAAGAACGGAAACGAGGCTTTAGTTTCCAGAACAAAGACGAAGTTCTTGATATGCGATATGGTGCCTCCGCTGATGTTTCTCGAAAAACTGCCTCTGAATATATCGCAGAAGCAACTGAAGACGAGCTTGAAGAAATATTTCGCGTATATGGTGAAGAACGTCTATCACGAGAGATCGCAAAGGCAGTGTGTGTAGCACGAAAGACACAACATATTGAAATAGTAGGGCAGCTAGTAGAGATTGTGCTGCAGACCTATCGCACGAAGCTTAAGACGGATAAAGAGATTCCATGGGTAGGTGGGCTTCATCCTGCTACCAAGGTTTTTCAAGCGTTACGTATTGCAGT
>CAZCHJ010000019.1:2948-5075 GCA_964498735.1 uncultured Gammaproteobacteria bacterium
TATGAATTCCTACGTACGAAAAAAAGTAACCATGAAGGATCGACGTGAGAGTATCCGAAAGATTATTCTTGGTAGAACATTTCGGACTGTTTTGTCGACTGCTATGTTTGGGTTCGGAATATTGTGCATTTGGCAGGTCAACACCGTTTCTGCAAAAGGATATGTCATTTCTGATTACGAACAGAAAGTTTCTACTCTTGAGCGTGAGACCAGGAGTCTCGATGTAGCTATTGCTGAACATACTTCAATACAAAATATTCGTGAACGACTGGGAGATAATCAATTTGAGGTGGTCACGAAACCAGAGTTTGCTACCTTGAATGATACTTCGGTGGCGAGACAATAACATGTGCATCTAAAAAGCTTCTGATTTACAGAAGTTTTTTATTTTATACAGGTTACGTTAAAAGTAAAAAAAGAATACATATAGATCTTCTCTTTTTACTCTTGTCTTTTTACTTAAGACTCTATTTATTTCTGTTTACTTCATTTAATGTGATATACTATTTCCAACAAATGTATTATTATGTGGCTTCTTATTTTTCAACGATTGACACTAGAGTTTTTCTTTGATTTTTTGTATGCGCCGGTATGGTGGTATAGTCACGGATTGGTGCGAGCTATGCGATTTGCTGCACGTCTAGTTGCAACTGGTAACGCACAATTTGCCCCAGGACTGTGGTTGCGAAATGTTTTTGTTCCTATGTTCGGACAGTATGATTGGCAAGGGCGATTGGTCAGTTTTTTTGTCCGTTTAATCAATGTAATTATTCGATTTATTTTGTTGATTATCTGGGTAATTTTTTCTCTGTGTGTATTCACGTTATGGATCGCATTGCCTATCATAATTATCTATATGCTTGTTCGATCAGCCTCATAATATATGTTATTTTCTAAGGCTACACAATTACCAATTCTTGTGTGTACGGTATGCGGTGGAACGGGGAGAGAAAAAGGACGATCGTGTCCGCAATGCCATGGTTTTATTCAAGGTATTTTTGATCATGATACCTTTGTTTACTTTGGAGAACAATTTACTCAGTATGAAGTAGGATTACGTAAGGCGCGAAAAGTTCTCAATATCTTTAGAATTATTGGAGCTTTGGTTGTTCTTTTTGCGTGTGTTGGTGGATTTTTGTATCTCAATTATCATAATCACGAGTTGGAAAATATTCTCACATTTGATTTTTGGTTTAGCACACATCTGCCCAACTCGTCACGAGTGTTAGTATGGATCGGGGGAATAAGTATTTTGTATATGTGGTACCGTGCCTTGGTTGCAAGAACACCTCGACCACATTTTACGTACGAGGATACACAGCTGATGTCGATGTTGTCTGAAAAAAATAATCTATCCGATATATCCTGGCAAAAAGTTCACGCACTTTCTCACAAAAAATATCTGGATATGTCGCGTTATCTTACTCCAGAATCACAGCGTATATTTGAGGAAAGTTTTGAAATTGCACGAGCATACGGCCATACACAGATTACTCCATTACACATGATTTATGCTCTTTTGTCTGATGATGGGGTACGGGGAATCTGTATACGACTTATGATTCCTGTTAAGGCTTTGCAGGCAGCGATTACACGTCTACTTGGTTCGAAAAATTCAAAACAGTTTACCCCTGTTTTTTCTCCTGAGGTAGAAAATATTATTTTTTCTTCTTATCTAGTTACTCGAGAAAATCATGATTTATTTATTCGTTCAACTACTTTATTTAAAACCGCAGTAGCTGAGAGTGAACAAGTGCAGGAAATTTTGTATGATCTTGAAGTTGATCAAGTCAAACTTGATAATGTGATTGAGTGGGCAAGACAACGTGAAACTCTAAATGAGAAATATAAAATATTTGCACGTGCCAGTGTGGGTGTTTCGAAATATGGTATGGATAAGGCAATGACTGCGATTGCGACACCATTACTCAATCAACTCAGTCGAGATCTTACGATTGCGGCAAAGTTTGGAGATATCGATACCTGTGTTGCACGTGATAAAGAAATTGATGAAATATTCCGGATCCTCGAAGGAGGCGGAAGAAATATTATGTTGGTGGGGGATCATGGTGTAGGAAAGGTGACTATCGTTGAGGGTATCGTTGAGCGCATGATCAGGGGTGATGT
>CAZCHJ010000019.1:5175-17416 GCA_964498735.1 uncultured Gammaproteobacteria bacterium
CGTCGTGCGCGTGCTGATATTCGAACTACCACCAAACCAATTGCGAGTTTCCTATTTCTCGGTCCTACGGGGGTTGGAAAAACAGAACTTGCTAAGACGATTGCTCGAGTATATTTTGGCGGTGAGAAACGTATGATACGTATTGATATGAGTGAATATCAGGATACGAGTGCAATATATCGACTCATTGGACAGCCTGGAGCGCAGGGGACAGGTATCTTAACTGAAGCGGTTAAACAAAATCCATTCTCACTTGTATTACTTGATGAACTTGAAAAGGCTGATCCTAATATTCTGAATTTATTTTTACAAGTACTCGACGATGGTCGATTAACTGATAGTACTGGTCGGGTGGTTGATTTTACAAATACCATTATTATTGCGACCTCAAATGCTGGTACGCAATATGTTGCTGATCGTCTCAAAGCTGGCGCCGATCTTACCGTCATCAGAGAAGAATTGATACGTGGTGAGTTGAAGACATATTATCGCCCAGAATTCCTCAATCGTTTTGACGGAATCGTGTTATTCAAACCATTGGGGAATGATGAAATTAAAAAAATTGCAGGACTGATGTTGAAACAGGTTTCGAAAGATCTTGAAGTAAAAGGGGTTGGATTTGAGGTTGAAGATGCTGCACTCGATGAACTCGCACGAGTGGGATTTGATCCAGAATTTGGAGCACGTCCGATGCGACGTGCAATTCAAGATCGAGTAGAGAATGAACTTGCAAATCTCGTTCTCAAAGGTGAATTACAGCGTCGTGATGTGGTAATATTGGGTGATGGACTTTCAATTCGGGTTGAAAAAGCTACACGATGATTTCTATGAATTTGCATTTTATTTTTTTTGCTCTTGCGTTTGTACTCTCGGTTATCGTGACTGGTCTGGTTCGAATTGTCATGCAGAAATACGGTATTGTCGACCATGCTGACGGTAAAATTTCTCGAAAAATTCACACGCGTTCGACTCCTCTTGGTGGTGGGGTTGCTCTTTATCTTACGTTTTTTATTCTCGTGTTAATTGTGTGGATGGTTCGAGGCGCTTTTAATGGTAGTGCGCTTCTCGGTCTCTTTATTGGCTCAACCATACTTATGATTGGTGGAGTTATTGATGATAAGTATGTACTCCGACCACGATATCAAATTATTTCGCCGATACTTGCGTGTTTGATAGTTATTTTTTTTGGGATTGGTCCACATAGTATTTCAAGTCCCTTTGGTGGTGTGATTGATCTTTCGTACTTCCAGTGGTCATTGGGTTCACTGATTCATATTGTATTGTTTGCTGATGTATTTGTCTTCGTGTGGTTATTTGGCATGATGTTTACTACCAAATTTCTTGATGGACTTGATGGGCTGGTTGCCGGGATTGTTACGATTGCAGCGCTTGTTATGTATCTGGTTTCAATCCAGTCACAATGGTACGATCCACAGGTGGCTATTCTTTCTATTATTTTCGCAGGAACATGTCTCGGGTTTCTATTGTGGAATTTCAATCCTGCGAAGATCTTTCTTGGTGAAGGGGGGAGCCTTCTTACTGGATTTATTCTTGGTTCTCTTGCGATCATGTCGAAAAGTAAAATTGCTATCACCTTCATGGTCATGGGGATACCCATGATTGACGTGATCCGTGTTATTGTTATGCGAGTACGAAAAGGTAAACCAATTTATATTGGTGATCGGGAACATCTACATTATCGGCTACTCGAATCTGGATTGAACCAGCGTCAGGCGGTGATTCTCTTGTATGCGATTTCTTCACTTTTTGGCATGACCACCTTGTTTCTTCAGGCAGAACATCGACTTATTGCATTGTCATTTCTATTTATCCTCATGCTACTTTTAGGCCTCTGGCTTTCGAAACGTGAGCCATCACGTTAAGTATAATTGTATATGGAAAAAGATGAGACAAATGTAAAAAAAATAGGAAAATGGTCTGTCGTAGTTTTTTTGGGTGCAGCTGCTTTTCTCTATGCGTGGAATCGTCTGTATTGGCCCAAGGTAACATTGGAGATTGGTAACGCTACATCTTCTACTGTCCATGTGTTGGTTGCAAAATCGATGTATCAACAGTATCGAGGATTGGGGAAGCGGGATACTATTGCGCCGTATGACGGTATGATTTTCCCATTTTTGCTTTATGGGCGGCAGGGGATCGTGATGCGAGATATGCGTTTTCCTATTGATATTATCTGGTTACGAGATGGGGTGGTTATCGACTTGGCACAGAATACTCCGCTCGAGCCGGGAGCTCACGAGGGGGAGTATCGGGTATATCTCCCACGGGATGAGTCCAATGCTGTCCTTGAGCTGCCTGCAGGTAAAGCGGCCGATCTTGGTATAGGGATAGGTACCAAGATTAGACAGGTCCGCTAGGTTCCCTTGACTTTTTTCAGTTATTTTAGTATGCTATTCCTGTTTCCCAAAACATTTATTAAAATCTTAGTTAATATTGTCGTATGTTTGCAGTAATTGAAGCCGGTGGAAAGCAGTATCTTGTGAAGACCGGAGACGTTTTACGAGTAGAAAAAATTGATAGTGAGGCTGGTAAAGAGGTAGTTTTTGATAAAGTACTTCTTACTGCTGATGCAAAAGGTGAAAATGTGCAGTTTGGTAGTCCATATTTGTCTGGAGTAAGTGTTACCGCTACTGTCGAAGGACAGGGACGACATGATAAAGTTCGTGTAGTAAAATACAAACGAAAGGTACGTTACAAGAGAACTATCGGACACAAGCAAGCATTCACTAAAGTGAAGATTACAAAAGTGTAAAATAATAAATTAAATAAAATTCCCGTGAAAACGGGAGTTTTTTTATTGACTAATTCGGTTGAGTATACTAGTCTGGGGGTGCGTTTCACTAAGGAGGGTGCATGTTCAAGTGGATCCGAAACATAGTTCGTTTCTGGCGTCAGCCGACTCTCGAGGTCGTGTGGAGTTCCTATACTCCACAACCCTTGCCTGAGGCTACCGACAACTGCAGTGTCGAGGACAAGCATGGGGATGAAGTGATGTACGGCTGTGGTCACACCGCGCCTGAGCGCTACACCTTCAATCTCTACGGAGACAAGATCATCTGGGGGGAGGAAAACTACGCACGCCGTGACATCTGCGGGGAGTGCTGGATGCAGAAGCTTCGTCCCGGGGTCATTCGCTGTGCACGATGCGGACTTGGTATTTCACCAGGCTTTCAGGTCGCGCTCTACAGGGATCACAAGAGCTTCCACAAGCCGTGGAAAACGGTGATTGGAAGGTGGCCGCATAAGCACGTGATCGGATGTGCTCGGAGGGACTGCGAGCCCGGGGGTTTCGTCGTCGGTATATGGATGGGTGACCGAATCGAGTTCTACTTCGGTGGAAGTACCATCGTCGCTGAGACGGTTCGCACCAAGAAGGAGATTTTCAACGGTCATTGACTCTGTCTGGAGATTTCCGATTTGTGGTAATTCAACCGCAGATCGGAAGTCTCTTCAAAACTAACTTATAAAAATTCCGCCATATCGGCGGAATTTATGTTGACGTTCTATTTTTTAATGCGCTTGAGAGCGTAATATCATCTGCATATTGGAGATCACTTCCCATGGGTAGTCCGCGAGCGAGTCGGGAAACTTTGATTTGTGGAGCGATTTCTTTGATCTTTTTTTCCAGATACATCATGGTTGTTTCTCCGTAGAGATCAGGGTTAAGCGCAAGTATGATTTCGTCGATCTGACTTTTTCGTATTCGTAAGAGAAGTTCTGGAATTTTTAATCCTTTCAGTGAATGTTCATCATGTCCTTTGATAAGTCCGCGAAGGATGTGATATCCGCCTTTATAAAATCCTGTTTTTTCGATTACCTCGCGATCTTGTGGCTCTGCAACAATACATACTGTCTTCGGATCTCGCTGATGAGAACTGCAGATTGCACAAGGATTGGTATCAGAAAATGTCCAACATATCTCACAGCTTTTTACACTCTCGATTAATTCTTTGAGCGCCAAGGTGAGTTCTGCTGCATCTTTTTTCCCAGACTTGAGCAGATAAAATACAAATCGTTCGGCTGTACGTGGACCGACTGAGGGAAGTTTTGAAAAAGCTTGGATGAGGTTTTGGATGCTTTTGGAATACATTTTTTTAACTTAATCCTGGAATTTCAGGCAATCCTCCCATTTCTTTCATCTTCATGGCCATGGTGCGTTGCATTTTTTTCAATGCATCTTTGTGAGCGTCCTTTATTCCTTCCTCAAGTTTTGATTTTTTTTCTACTGAAAGCATGGAAGGATCGATAGTAACTGCAGTGAGCTCTAGATTTCCATTCATCGTGAGTGATACTGAACCACCTGCGGCAGTTGTTGTGACAGATTCGTGACCAAGCGTATCTTGTAATTCTTTTGCTTTGTCACGGAGATCTTTGAACTGCTTGAGTTTGTTGAACATATTTCAAAGTTAAAAGTTAAAAGGAAAAAGTCAAAAGAAAATATATCTAATAAATTCTTTTTTCTTTTTCGTTTTGCCTTTTTACTTAGCCAAAGGATGCCCCACCACCGTGTTGTATATCAAGATTCTTGTAGCTTGCTCGAGCTTCATCAAAGTATACTTTCACGACACCGGTCGGACCATTTCTATGTTTTGCAATGTGGATTTCACCAATGTATCGCTCATCTGGTGGAATATCCTCCATGCGGTAGTTGCGGTCAGCTGATTTTCGGTAAATAAACATAACCACATCAGCGTCTTGCTCAATACTACCAGATTCTCGAAGGTGTGCAAGTTTTGGGATTGCAGGTTTGGTCTGTTCAACCGCACGAGATAGCTGTGAGAGAGCTATGACTGGTACGTTGAGTTCACGTGCAATTCCTTTTAACCCACGACTGATGACTGAGACTTCTTGTACACGGTTGTCACTGAATTTGTTAGTGTGAGATTCCATGAGCTGTAAATAATCGATAACAATCATACCAAGCCCATGTTCTGCTTGTAGTTGGCGTGCTTTGGTTCTGATGTGCATTACATTATTTCCTGGAGTATCATCAATATAGATAGGGGCTTCTGCGAGTAGTCCCATCGCATGTCCGATACGTGGAAAATCATCGCTGTCCGGTCGATCAGAGAGATTGCCCGTACGCATTTTCCACAGATCAATACCAGCCTCAGCACAGAGCAGGCGATCGACTAATTGTTCTTTACTCATTTCAAGAGAAAATATCCCTACAGGCACTTTCATGCGAACAGCTGCATGACGAGCGATATCGAGAGCAAATGATGTTTTTCCAACCGATGGTCGAGCGGCAAGAATTACGAGATCTGATTTTTGGAATCCAGCGAGTAATTGGTCGAGATGTGTAAATCCACTTGCGATACCACGTAATTTTCCTTTTTCACGATGTAATTCGTCGATACGATCGAATGCTTCATTCAAGATTCCTCTGATCGGCGTAAATGATTGTTTCATGTGCCGTTGAGTAATCGAGAATAGATGTTGTTGTGCCTCATCGAGGAGTGTATCTACATCTTCCGCATCTTCTTTGTATCCTAATTTTGAAATCTCGTGTGCTGACTGTAATAGTCGTCGCAGTGTGGATTTTCGTTTGATAATTTTTGCGTATTGTTGAATGTGTGAGGCGGTGGGTGTGCTGTTGGATAATTCTACCAGATAGCTTCGTCCACCAACCTGCTCTAATTGTCCTTTTTCCGCGAGACGGTTCGAAACCGTCAATACGTCGATTGGTTCAGATTTGCTATAGAGCTCGAGCATTATTTCGAATATGAGTGCGTGTGCAGTTTTGTAAAAATCTTCAATATCAACCATATCCGCTATTTTGATCATTGATTCTTTGTCTATCAAAATAGAGCCGAGGAGTGATTTTTCCGCTTCGAGATTTTGTGGTGGTATTTTTTCTATCTGGGTAACATCAGTCATAGTCCCTGTATAATATCGCAGCCAGTATAGAGTTTCAAATGGTAAAACTGAACAAGATGTGTGGAAGGTGTGTGTAACTGGAAAATTTAAAAAAAATGTGCTACAGTTGGCTCAGTTTATAAGTCATAAAAGTTTTTTACTTCGAATTTAACCCCTACCTGTCCCCCCCTACGTGGGGGGGAGGAATTCTCTGAGTAATATGAAAATTTGCATTATCAACAATATCTATCCACCGTATCATCGTGGCGGAGCAGAACAAGTAGTGGTCCAGACCGTGCGAGGACTTCGTGAGCGAGGGCACACTGTTGTTGTGGTTACCTCAACTCCAGAAAAAGATGAATTGGTTGAAGAACAAGGAGTTAAAATTTATCGGATTAATCCGCGAATGTCATATTTTTATACTGATGCACACAAACATAGTGTTTTTGCGAGAATGAAATGGCATATTGAAAATATCTGGAATAGGGAAGTCGCTCGGGCTGTTGATATGATTATTGAGAAAGAAAAACCTGATGTGGTGCATACACATAATTTGATGGGGCTATCATTTTTAATCCCG
Organism: uncultured Gammaproteobacteria bacterium; assembly: GCA_964498735.1. GTDB lineage: Bacteria > Patescibacteriota > Patescibacteriia > Magasanikbacterales > UBA922 > UBA922. Next base: position 11,636 of record CAZCHJ010000019.1, read on the forward strand.
CAAAAAATTAGAGCGCGAAATATCCGTCATGTGCATACGATCCATGATGTACAGTTGGTCGAACCAAGTGGGATGATTTTGAAAACTCGTGAACATAGTTTTCGGTATCATGGACCACATACTGCACTGTATAGTGCAATTACGCGAAAATTATTCGGTTCTCCTGATGTAATTATTTCACCCTCGAAATTTTTGCTTGAGTTTTATCAAGCACGCGGATTTTTTGCTCATTCCAAAAGTATTGTAATCAGAAACCCGCTCACCTTTGCAGTCGAGCAGAAAGATACCAAAAAATTGGGAGAAAGATTTTCTCTTTTGTATGTGGGACAGATTGAGTATCACAAAGGAATCTCTATTTTGATTGACGCAATCGAAAAATTAACTTCAGTTCCTTTCGAACTACACATTGCTGGGGGAGGATCATTACTCGAGGAGGCAAAACAAAGAACTGAGCATATACCGCAGGTATTCGTGCATGGAAGAGTAGAGAAAGAAAAACTTCGTGAATTATACAAACAAGCTGAGATTACGATTGTGCCTTCACTTTGTTATGAAAATTCTCCCACGGTCATATTCGAAAGTTTTTCATTTCACACTCCCGTTCTTGCAAGTAAAATCGAAGGAATCGCAGAGCTTATTGAGGAAGGGAAAAATGGAATTACGTTTCCAGCGGGGAATGTTGATGAATTAGTTGCAAAAATTGAGTGGTGTTTTGCACATCGGAGTGAGCTTGAGAAGATGAGAAATTTTATCACCGTACCCCAGACTAGTAACGAAGAGTATATTAAGGCGCTTGAGGCTAGTTATCTTTCTTAAGATATTCAAATATCCACATTTTATTATCGATCGACTGCCACACATCGGCAGTTTTTTTTGCGCCTTCAACAATCTTGTCTGAATTTTTCCAGTACCAGGGAACCACAAAATATACGGTGTTTACATGGGTGAGATCAAAGACTTTATCGATTGTTTTTCTTTTCTGTCCTTGATAGAGCATTTCTTCGTAGAGAATATAGAGGGGGCCGCCAGCTGGAATTGAATAATAGAATTGTGGTCCTTGTGTGGTGTCGATATAGTTTGCAAATGGATATTCAGTAAGAGAGGTGACTGCAGTAAGAATAGTCGAGAGAACTACGTAATGGTTATACGTGTTTTTATTATGAATTGTTTCGACTACTTTTTTATCATACTCAGTAACATTGAATCCGGGAAAGTACACTTTGCTATTGTATTGGGGATAGGCAAAATATAGTGAGAGCATGAGTAATACTCCAATTTTGATTGATCCAAGAATATATAGCGTATTCGTTTTGAGTTTTAATTTATCTTGAATCCATACTGATTTTTGTTCTGAAAATTTGTAGATACCGTACATGCCAAGCGGTATAATGACTACAATTGCTGCAATTAATAAACGGAGTGGGTAGTTGCCTTGCTCATGAAATGAAACATTGGGGAAGGTGACGAGTGTTCGTAATAGAAATGCACCAGCGCAAAATCCTATACTCGATGATAGGAGTAGCCAGGCAATTTTTGTTTTTCGTAAATACCATGCGCCGAGCAGTGAAAATAGAATTACCACAGGTGTTACCGCATATTGCCATGTATAGAGTATTTCCATATACCATGCAGCGTGAGCTTTGTACCAGAAGGGACGGACAAAGTATTCTTTCAATAATCCAATATGTGATAGAGGATTGGTAAGTGTGGGTACTCCGTATCCTCCGAGCCATTGCTGTATGGTAAACATAACAATTGGTAGTAGCGCAAGAAGGAAACTGATTATAATGTAACTTGAAATACTGATTTTTTTGCTTTGGTATTTTTTGATAATCCAACTGAAAATGACTATGCACATAACCGGTGCACCGAGTAGGGGGTGAGTTGTTATTTCAAAGAGTGATAAAATAAAAAGAATTGAATACGGGAGTACATTGTAGTAATAACCAAGTAAACTTATGGATATGAGTATTGTCAGTAGTAGGGCAAGATTGTGTGGAGTAGTAAGATTGAATGATAGAAAAAATGCGAAGGGAACGAATAGTGATAGTACGAGCGCAGTTTGTTTTGTTATCTTCCAGATTTTTGGAAATGTGATGTAGACGAGCGTTGGGATTGAAATCGAAGCCACCACCGGAACGAAGAAGATGTCGATATATTTGATTGCAATTCCAGTAATTCTCGAAAGAGTTACGACCAATCCGTATTGTCCGATATAGAATGGTTCTTTCGGATCAATAAAACCATGTTGTAAAATCCATGATTCGGTCGCACGATGGATGAATCCGTCGAATCCAAATCCGAGTTTGTATACGATTGCGGCAATACAGTAAAAAATAAAGAAATGTATGATTGTTCCAATTAGCATGATTTTTCCTGACGTCTTTTTTGCCAAAAGGTATACGTATAGTGTGGTTGCAATTGCAAAGACAATAAAGAATGCGGCGTTGAATGCAAGCCAGGGTGAGGGCATTAGCTCTCCATTTCGTGCATGAATGACCATTGCTATCAGAAGAATTTCTAGTATCCCAAAGAAATAGACGAGTAATGGTATGTTAGATGTTTCCTCTGTATTTTTGTTAGCAAGCTCTTTTTTCTTTCTAATTAATATGAACAGGGGTAAAAATAACGAGATAAGTGAGGTTTCTGGTGTTATCTTATATGAATAGTAGAATATAACATTGATAAGCGAAATAGCGGATATTACTACTACACTCCCGCTCCACCATTGAATCTCAGTATCTCCACTTAGTCTTTCACCAATAGATTTGCTTGTTACTATAACGTATAGAAGAAATGCAATACTGGAGAGTAATGGTAGTGTATATACATACACCTCAAGTATGAGCAATGTCAGTGAGAGTGCGATGAGCGCGGCTCGTATATTGATTTTTCTGCTTATTTTAGCTACCATATACTTGACAGTCTATACGATTTTATGGGATTTATCAAACGCTTCAAAGAACGCAACAGTGATTTATTTGTCTATCTCCAGGCAGAGGAAGTGCATCCACATGATTTGTTTTTGGCTCGGATCATACTCAAATTTTTTCCTTCCACGGTCACTCCTAATCGAATTACACTATTCCGTATTTTTGCGACGCCTTTTGTGTTTTATCTAACATTGAATGGTTTTTATATACAGGGAATTATTGCTTTTATTCTCGTTGCAGTTACTGACGCTCTTGATGGGTCGCTTGCTCGTACGCAGAATAAGGTGACGAGATTTGGAATGCTGATTGATCCGCTTGCTGATAAGTTTCTCGTTGGTTCGATGGTTTTAATACTTGTTTTTCGTTATCTTAATCCATGGCTTGGTATTGCTGTTCTGGGGATTGAAATGCTCTTCATTGTTACTGCTCTGGTTGCACGAGTGAAATTCAAGACTGTACGAATGGCAAACCGGTGGGGGAAAATCAAGATGATTCTACAGGTGTTGGCAATGTCTGCGATTATGTTTGGTCTAGTACTTGATGTACCCATATTTTTTTCTCTTGCAAGTGGAATACTCGGACTTGCGATTGGATTTGCATTGCTTAGTTTGTTTAAACATGGGCTTTAGTTAGTTGTTGTTATTATGTCTAGTTTTGGTTTTGGCTCACAACCCCTCCCCAACCCCTCCCCTAAGAGGGGAGGGAAATATCTATTGGCTTTAGTCTCGCTGGTATTTTTTTGTTCATATCTCTACCTGCATTTCGGTGAAGCAATTCAGGATGTTAAAGAAAATTCCATGCATTCGATTATTTCCAATCAGCCAGACGAAATGGCTCATTATTTTTTTATCACCGAGTTAGTGCTTCATCGTTCGTTTGGTTCTGTTGAGTTACTTAATAGTGCAGTAGATAATCAGGCGCATCCTCGTAGCATGACGGTGGTCGGGCAGCGACTTGAGCCAATCGGATTTCCATTTTTTATTTTATTGGTTTCTATTTTTTCTTTCATTCCAACATTAATATTCGGACACGGAGTATTCAATATATCTGCGATGTTACTCGTTCCACTACTTGCTGTTGCTTCGAATTTTTTGGTGTATGGGATGATTCGAAGAGTGTGGAGTGAGCGTGTTGCACTTATTGGATCGTTGTTACTATTTCTACTTCCACCTTGGTGGTATTGGGCGAGTCATCCATTTCAATATACGATTCCATTTGTATTTTTCCTCACTCTTTCTGTGTATGGTCTGTTTCGAATTTCTGATGCTGACACTTCTCGAACTAAGTTTTCTTTTGCACTCGTAAGTGCTCTTGGAATTTCTCTTGCGCTTGCACTTCGTCCCAATGAATTGGTCTGGGTTCTGGGATTGTATGGATATTTTGTCTATCGTCAGCGTGCTCATATTACAAAACAGATGATTCTAGGATGGACGGGTTCAGTACTTGGCGTTTTGCTGTTATTTTTTGTGGTACAAGACGCATTCTATGGAAGTCCATTGGCGAGTGGATATGTGAAGCCGTTATCAACGGGGGAAGCAGGGAGTGCCTTGGGCGGTGGACAGGGGATACCATTCTTTCGTGCGTTTTTGTTTCCTTTTGGTATTCACTTACTCACTGCAGTGAAAACAGTCTACCGATATTTTTTTGTTTTATTTAATTCGTGGACTTTGTGGATGTTTGTTTCAAGTATATTCATTATAGTTCGTGGTGATAAAATGATTAGAAATTATTTTGTGGTATGGACTATCGTGAGTTGTTATCTGGTGCTCTGGTATGGATCATGGAATTTTGCGGATAACCTGCTTGGGGTCCCTTCAATTGGCAGCTCACAGATCAGATATTTTATGCCCATCTATGTTGGCATGATTCCGCTTATTGCATATTTTGCTGATCGTGTGCTCACTTTTTTTTCAACTAAAAGACAGATATTTGCCGCACTCGCTTTGGGATTATTATTTTTGCTTTCTTCACATAATGCTGTGTACTTTTCATATCCCGAAGGGCTCGCCCGTGTGAAACAGACATTGGCAAGTTATGCAGATTGGCAGGGAAGAATTTATTCTCGTGTACCTGAAAATGCAATTATCGTCACACGGTATGCTGATAAATATTTGTTTCCTGGAAGAAGGGTTGTCATTAGAACTTCTGAAGAATCTGAATGGATTGGCGCGGTACAAAAGCTTGCCGCTCTCAAATTACCTGTCTGGTGGCATGATTTAAAATTGTCGACTGAAGAGCAAAAAAAGGTTGATGCTGAGCTTGCTTCTCAGGGTTTAAAATTGGATACTGTCGAAGATTCGTGGAATAATCTTGAGCTCAGACGGATAGTTGAAAAATAAGTGAGAGTAGGGTAGGATGACCATTGGGGTCGGAGCTGTGAGTGTATAGTGATCGATGCAGTATTGCTACATTCACCGACCCTTACTTAATTTTGATTTAATACGCACCCGTTTTGTTTATCCCTATGGATTGTATTTTTTGTAAAATTGCAAAAAAAGAAATTCCAAATCATACGGTGTATGAAGACGATCAAGTGATTGCGTTTCTTGATATTTTTCCTCGAGTGGAGGGGCATACTGTTGTGATTCCAAAAAAACATGGAGTTACGATTTTTGATTTTACACCCGAAGAGCTCGGGTCTGTGATGTGCGGTGTACAAAAAGCAGCGGAAAGAGTACAAAAAATTTTAACACCGGATGGTTTTACGATTGGATTGAATCATGGTGAGGTTGCTGGTCAAGCGGTGCCACATTTACACTTCCATATTCTTCCTCGTCACAAGGGTGATAATGGGGGAAGTATGCATTCAATTGTAAAACAGGAAAATATGCGACTGGTTGCTGAGATT
>CAZCHJ010000020.1:0-2960 GCA_964498735.1 uncultured Gammaproteobacteria bacterium
CCAAGTCCATCAACACTTTGGGAGAGTGGTACTAATGTGTGTGTGAATGCACAACTTCAGGTTAGTTTTAACCTTCCTCTTAATTTATCAACTATTTTTGATCAGTCAGGAAATCTTTCTAATCTTTCGATTGCAAATTGTGGAGGAACGGGTACTGCTATTAATTGTACCCAGCAGGCAACTGATGTGACCAATGATTTTTCTGGACAAGCACTGGGGGCGGATGCAGTGATTTTTAGGAAAAAAGATAATTCAAATTTATCTCCAAATACCTGGTATCGAATTGGATTATCTTCTAGTATTACTTCTTTGCGGCTTGAGAGTGAGCTTGGGCAATCAGTACAGAAAACTGAAAAATTAGAATCTACACGTTCGTGTGAAATCAATGGCACCACGTTTGCGTACTGTTTTGATTTTAGAACTGGTCCTGATGATTTTATGTGTTCATTGGTTGGCGCTGGTATGGAACCTGCTGAATATACGACCACATTGCTCGGAATTGTACAGGATCCTCGAAGTGAACATCTTACCGACCTTAATCGAGTCTTTGATATTTCAGCACTTCGTCCACTAGTGTATGGAGTATATGGTAAAGCAAACTTAGCGTGCACATCACTTAATGTTGATAATAAACCATGGGTATGGGGTCCGGTTTCGGGAGCAAGTGCTACTGCTGCACATATGGATTTGCAACCTAACTCAAAGGGTTATGCAACTGCGTGGGAGAATAATGTAGCTGGCTCTTCTATTACTGCAAAAGTAACTGAGAATAATCAAGAATTTACTGCATCAAGTACATTGAAGATTGATCTCGGAAATCCGTATGCTAAGACAGTATGGCCATCGTGTATTGAAGCGTGTGTTAATGCTGAGATTGGTATTGAATTCAATCAGATCATGGATCCCCATACATACGATACATCAAAGATAAAACTTCACGAATGTGCATCAGAAGCGTGTGTACAAGTTGTTGAGCCTGCTATTAATTTGGCAATTACTCCTGACTTACAAAATAATACAACACTTCGAGCGTATCCAGTTACACCTCTTAAGAAGAATACGTGGTATGTTGTTGATTTAGGTGAAGGAGTTCGTGCGGTGGGTGGGGTCACTCCAGAAGGAGTGACCAAGCTGGGCAGTAGTGCTGATGCTAAACAGTGGAAATTTAGAACGAAAGATTCGGCACAACTGTGTTTGGCGGATAGTGTTCATATTTCTCCTGATCCATTTTTTTCAACATATGTCGGTCAGGCACAACTCTATCGAGCGCTCCCTGCAGGATCACCTGATTCGTGTAGTCCTTATGGCCAACAACTCAATCCATGGGACTATGGCTGGAATTGGAGTATAGAAAATACGAATGTTGCGAAAGTTTCTAATTTTAGTTTTGCTGGTGGATCGAAGTTATCATGTACGATTGGATGTACTCCAAAAGGAAGTGATATTTCTCGAGAACAAAATCAATCACTACAAAACCATTACCCAGTCTGTGGAAATGGGCGAAAAGATGAGGGTGAAGATTGTGATATTGCTCTACCTGGAGAAAAGCCTGGTGTTAGTTGTTCATTCAGCTGTCTTCGTCCGGGAAACAATAATGCAGATACATGTGGAAACGGCGTGGTAGAAACTAGTCTTGGAGAACAGTGTGATCCAAAAGATACTCGATCAGATGCTAATTCTGCATACTGCAGTAATACATGTCTGTATACAGGTTCATCAAAAGATCAGACCGGTGTAGTCAATGTACCGGTATGTGGAAGTGGTGGGGTTACCTATGGTGAAAGTTGTGATACGGGTAGTACGCAGGGCAGCCAATACTGTTCGTCCAAATGTCTCAATTTCGGCACTTCTATTTCTCAGGCATGGTGTGATGGGTGGATTCAATATACACAAAATCCAAATAGTGTTTCTTCGGCAGTCGCTCAACAATATGCTGGAGTTAGTCAGACGGTGTTTAATCAGGTGTGCAAGAATGCTACAAGTGTTTGTGGAAATGGAATAGTCGAACAGGGAGAAGAGTGTGATAATGATTCTGCACAATGCTCATCACAGTGTCTGGTTCAGAATGCCTGCAATACTTCTGCTGCACAATGTGTCAAAGGTAGTCAAGGTTGTCTTTCTGATTGTACATTTGCAGGTTCATCAGTGACGTATCAGAATCCTTCTATCTGTGGTGATGGAGTGGTTGGTATTGGAGAATATGGTGGAGACCCACAAACAGACATACGTTCGTGTGAATTATTACCAGGCGAAGCTTCGAATATTTTAGGGCAGAATCCAGTGCAAATTGTAACGTCTGTAGGTAATATAGAGAGTTCGCAATCTGGAAGTGTTTCTGATATGCAAACTCAAGTTACTGCACAGACCGATCGTGCATGGGACCAGTCCGCAGGTGTCCCTACATCGATAACCGGAGTTACAGGATCTGGTGAGTATCATTTGCAGTGTGGGTATACTGAATACGATGCGACGAGTTCACCGTATAATAATTGTCCTTCAAATGCTAATAATACTCTCGGTGTTGGTGCTAATTCGTGCTGTAGTGAGCGTCCACAACGAATCAATGAATATCCTTCTGCAAATGCTGGATTGGGTGCAAGTGCACCGGTATGTCGCAACACGTATATCAGTGTTACGTTCGATCAAAATATTCCTTCGCAGTATGTTCAGAATAATATTAAGGTTGTTCAAGGATTTGACCCCAGCTATTCATGCTCTGCTCATGGTGGTACTGACGTAACGCCTACTATGAAAGATTTGCTCGCACTTAATACTATTGAAGATGGATCAGCGAGTGGTCAGGGGGTATGGGCACATCTATGGAATTCTCTTAAGATATTTTTTGTTCGGTTATTCCATACTGCAGTTATGGCTGCACCACAACCAAATCAGGTAATCTCTTCGAACCTTGTATGGTGCAGTGGTGTTACACCTTTTGAAGCTAAACCAATCTACGAAAC
>CAZCHJ010000020.1:3060-16565 GCA_964498735.1 uncultured Gammaproteobacteria bacterium
ACCTTGTATGGTGCAGTGGTGTTACACCTTTTGAAGCTAAACCAATCTACGAAACCGATCAACAGGGTGCTATTACTCACACAACTATTTCTGTATATCCAGGTACTGCATTTGAAATTAATCAATATGTTGTTGTTTTGTTAAATGGTGGAAAGAATGGAATTAAGAATAGCATGGGGGTTAGTATTAAATCTCCATTTGATACCGATCTTTCTGATTATTGGATATTTAAAACTGGTGATCAGGTCTGTAAAATTAAACAAATTTCAGTTGATCCTACTAATACATTATTTACCACACCTAATAGTTCCAAACAATTTATTGCTACTGCACAAAGTACGGAAAATCAAAAAATTGTTTCTATACCTGGGCAATACGAATGGACGTGGAATTGGGCACCCCAAAATGATTCGATTTTTGATATTCCAGTCACAGTGGATGCTCAAAATACTATTACATCAAAAGGTGTTCGTGGACATACTGACGGAGTAGTTAAAGCAGCGGTTGTACATGATGCGTCACAAACTAATAATCAAGAAGGTAAATCATTTGATGCTGTATTTAGTCTCGATGCATTGTTCTGTCAGCGTCCATGGCCCGCAAGCGGTGTAGTTGTTTCCGCTGCTGGCATTGTGTCAACGACGGTATTATTTACTGATTCGAAATATAATTTTTCGATGTATTATTGTGCTGATAGTGGTAGTCCACTTAGTGTTGCTGATGATCTCCCATATTTTCATCAGATTCAAGTTATTACCAATCCAAATGAATTGGGAGTTATTGCTTCGGGTGATTTGCCTGAGGCACTTCGACGATATTTACTTTTTGCTGATAAGACCGAAGATGCAATTGGTGTACAAATTTTTGCAAATCCTACTAAACCTGATGGTTCAAGACAGACACTCACTGAGTGGTACGTCGATAAATTTGGGGACACTTCAAATGTTGCGCTAGCAAGTGTTGCGGGGTATGATGCGTTGATTAATGATTTCAATGTATATATTAATGCCTTCAATGTAGATGGAAATTCTATTTATAATAATGTATATCTTTTCAGTATCGATACTAATGCAACTCCTGAAACCAAACAAGTATTCCAACAACTTATCAGTTCATTACGTTTTAATGTAAATCTTACCAATCATAAGCGCTGTTTGATTGCTGATACGAGTGGACATATACATACTGTCCGAGAAACACCGAACGATTATACCGATCTTGCGTGTACTACTGATTTTGATTGTCGAGATGTCAATGGTGCGCCACAAAGTGGGACTAATGGAATTTGTTCTAATGCTGCTACAAAATTCACTCGGGATATCAAACGCCTTGAACAGATGCATACTGTTGAAATAAAGACTGATAATCAGATTTCAAATCCAGAGCTTAATCTCGCTAGTGGCACCTATATTCCAGGTTATACTAATTCAAAGTGGCCATCATGGGGGAAGCTTGGTGCAATTATTGGCGGAGCGCCAATTGATCCGGTAAATCAGTGGGCAGGATGTGCTGGTGATTCGGGTACGTGTTGGAGTGTTGCATCGACTACATTCCAGTGTCCAGTCTATGCACAAACGTATGAGTATAATTACAATACTGATAGTAAAGATTATACGTATTATGCACCGTTTGAATTTATTCGATCTTCTGATACAAATTTTGTTTCACAATATATTGATTCTAAGCATGTGAGCTTTAATCGATGGTGTACTCCTGAAGCAACTATTAGTCCATTTGGTGGACGATGTGGAGATGGTGTTGTAAATATTGGTGAGGATTGTGATCCACCTGGACGTACCATGATATATAATAATTCGTGTTCGGCTGGATCATATGCTACTGCAACTTGCACCGCTTCGTGTAAGTATAGTTACGGTACATGTGTGAGTATTCCAGCAACCTGTGGTAATGGAAATGTAGAAGGTACTGAGCAGTGCGATGCTGGATCTCAGAATGGACAATATGGCAGTCAATGCTCCACTGATTGTAAAGTTGCTACGAGTGCTGCTGGTGCACAATTTTGTGGCAACAGTAAAGTTGATTTTAATTCTCAAGGCAAGCCATTGGAATTTTGTGAAGAAGTGGGAGGTGCATGCACACATATAGGTACGAATGGGCAACTCGTAAAAACAAAAGTCCATATTCTACTTGATCAATCAGCATCAATGTATTATTGCCTTAATGGTACATACAATGCTTCTACTGGTCGGTGTGCGAGTCAAAGCCTCGAGCGTTGGTATAATACGCTTACTGGACTCGATCAAATTTATAATGCTATGTCGAGCACGGTGGAGTTTTCTCTCGCAACATTTGGTGGTACGACCCAGAATTCGTGCTATACCCACCTTGGTGTACTTACTAAAAAGCCTTCACTTACGCTTGCGAGCATTACTCCTGCAGGTGTCGATACCCCAACAAATTGTGCACTTAAAAGAGTATTTGATAACAGAAATACTATTTTTGGATCAGACCCTGCGGTGCCCAAAAAGTTAGTATTTATCACTGATGGGATGCCTTCTGATACTGGAAATTTTTCGTCCGCTGATCAAGCTACTTCGAGTGTTCATCAATTATATACTAATTCAATTTTAACCTATGTGCTTAGATATAGCACTATAACGTCTGCTTCTGATAAAGCATTTCTTAATGCACTTGCTGAAGCGGGTGGTACACGTACTACGAGCTCTACTTCTCCAAATTTGTTTTTTACTGCTGATAAAACGAGTGACTTTGTTTCAACGTTTGGTGATATTGCAGGGTGTTTTGAATACAGTCTGTACAAATCAAATTCGTGTGCGTGGAATTGCCAAGCGTATGGAGCGTATTGTGGAGATGGAGTGGTACAGCAGCAGTATGGAGAAGAATGTGAGCCATCGCTTGCCGGCACTGGGACTTGTAATAATTACTGTAAACTTGTTCAAGCACCTGCCCCAGTCTGTGGGAATGCAACTGTAGAATTAGGAGAGCAGTGTGATGATGGCAATACGGCGAATGCTGATGGTTGTTCATCTACGTGCTCTTTTGAGACTACGAGTGCGGTGTGTGGAAATGGTCCTCAGGGTGGACAAGGTCAACCACCACTTGATCCAGGCGAACAATGTGACTTGGGCAATCAGAATGGAGTAGTGTGCACCCCAAGCTATGGAACATCATGTACGTATTGTAGTAATCGTTGTCTTAATGTGACTATTGATCCTGTGGCATACTGTGGAAATAATAGAGTTGATGTTGTTACACAGCAAACACCTTTTGGTATTTTAAGTTATAACGAACTTGAAAAATGCGAAACCGCAAGTGTTAGTACCACATATGTCCTTCAAAATTTACCACCAGTACAACAAGAATTGCGATGTCCAGATAAAGGATCGTATGCATGCTCTAATTCATGTCAGAGCTTACAAAACAATTGCGTTTCATGTGGTCGCGCATCTGCACTTCCTATTCCAAAAATTGCTATCCTCAATCCATTGACTCAGGCTGGTAAGTCTCCATATACAGCTACCACTGGTTATGTTGACCTTCTCCGTATGAATCCTCCAGGGAGCACTACTACCACGCTTAACTGGCTAGGATATCGAAAAATAAATTATAGATCAGAAGATACGAGCACATATATCGATCCTTTCAGTCCGTATTTCTTATTCATTAATGCACAATATCAGCCGGTTTTGACTGATGGATTACAGACTAATCCATCGTGCAATGGTGAATATTTCTTGTTGTTTAATAAAAATCATATTAGTAAGCTAAAGACTTCGAGTGACACTGGTATGAGTAATGTGCAGGTAGTGCAACAAGGATTAGCTGATTTATTTGATTATCCAGTTAATGGCGAAGGTGGACAGATAACAGATGAGGTAGTTATGTCGCCTGCGATTTATTCTAACCAATTGAGAATAGTAACTCGATGGAAAAAGAAAAATGGTGCATCATCTGCAATTTTTATGGGTGAGTTGTATCAAGATCAGACTGGTGGACAAGCAGGGAATACTTTTTCATATTTTACACGTGTGAGTACAGATGTCGGTGGTGGTATTGCTACTGACCTTAATTGTGGTGAAGTGAGAAAAGACCCTTCCAACTACTATGTAGCAACCAATTGTGAAGATGCGACAAAACAATTAATCATGCATAAAATTTTGAATCCCACTTCTACAATTACCTCGGTTCAAGCAGTCACTATCTCAACTTCATTGGATTCTTTGAGTCCGCTTGGTTTCTATGTTACATCTCCAAATGGTCCAATTAATCAATTGAAAGATTATGAATTATGGGTGGATATTTATACCTATCATCCGGGTCAAATACCAGATTTGTCTATTTATAAACCTACTTCTTCTTTTTCAATTCAGAATGCTATCCCAAGTACTAATCCAACCGCGCGATATTGGCATGTATTTAATCTCGTAATTACCGGTACTCCAGGTGCACAATATCCGCAAGGTTTGGGAAATAGACAATTTACTATCCAGCCTGTAGGAACTAGTGGTGCGATTGTGACCGATCAGTGTGCGGTGCGAAGTGGTATGCCTAATACGACTAAATGTGCTTTGTAGTGAAGGATATCTCTATGCAAAAGAATGTGGTATACTTGTATATAATTAGTTGATATGCGACGGATTACATTACTTATTATTGGGCTTGTAATTGTGGTTGGTGCACTAGGTTTTTTTGTGTGGCGACAGTACCATACTCGAATATCTTCAATGTTACCTCCAGATAATAATGGTCAGCCCGCAATTATTCCTGAATGGTACGCAACAGATAAAGATGGCGATCGAATACCTGATATTGAAGAGCAGAAACTGGGTACTAATATAAATGAGACGGATACTGATGGCGATGGTTTGTCTGACTATCAGGAAATTAATCAGTATAAAACTGACCCAACAAAAGTAGATACTGATGGTGACGGATATCCTGATGGACTTGAGTTAATTCAAGGGCACGATCCTCTAAAGAAGTAAGCGTATAATTATATTTCTTTTATCTAGAATGTTATGTTTGATGATATACAACCGCCAAAACCTGGTAGCACCCCTACAAATCTTCCTGTGGGCGAGCCTGAGGATATGTTTGAGCATACTAATACTGACGTTTCTCAAACACAAAGTGTACCTACGACACCAACTCCGACACATACTGCACTTGATGCTGGTGTACTGAAACCAAAGATACAAAATCCTGAACATCCAATTACTCCACCTGCTGAAGTGGTACCCACGAGTACTCCTTCTGAAGTTTCTTCTGACTATACACTTAAAACTCCATCGGCACCGTTTTTGGCAGAGGAGCGTGGAATTGGAAGTGTGCCACCAAGCGATAGCGTTGCTCATCAGGAGGCACCTTTTAGTGGTGGAAAAATTTTAGCTTTTGTAGTTACGCTTGCAATACTTATTCTACTTGGTTTTGGAAGTTTATGGATTTACACTGCATTTATTAAAAAGAATTCTTCTAAAAATATTTTTATTCCAGCTACTACAACTACAACCACAACTACAACGGTTACCGAATCTCCTTCAACTGGTAGTGTTACTAGCATACCAACTTCTTCTGTTGAAAATACAACTGAAAACAGTATCCTCTTTGGTGAACCAGTTGATACGGATGGTGACGGAATTTCAGATGTTGATGAAGCAAAATACAAAACTGATGCTTTGAAATGGGATACTGATGAGGATGGACTTTCTGATGGTGACGAAGTTATGATCTGGAAAACCAATCCATTGGTCGCTGATACTGATGGTGATGGGTATGGGGATAATGTCGAGATTAAAAATGGATATAACCCGAATGGTAGTGGTAAATTATTTGAACCCCCAACTTCCACCACTTCTCCTTTGAGTACTACTACGTCGCCATAATTTTTTTCTATGCGACTGTTTGGTTCCAAAAAAGATACACCCGTGAATGTGTCTGAAAATGATTTGGATATTCAGAAGATTCCTGATATTTTTTATGGTGGAAATAATCCAGTTATTTATGAACAATCGGTAAAAGGGCAGTCAACCGCGGCTGCTGCTCCAGGACGTATTGCGCAGTCGAGTGAGAAATTCCCCTTACCTGCTGTTTCTTCTCAAAAACGTCGATCTATTTTGGTCATTCTGATTGTAATTTTGGGAATACTTGTCGTTGGTGGCGCGTCTGCGTATTATATTTATCAGTACCGTAGTGCACAGCATCCAACAACAAACCAATCAACGAGTGTCTCAAAAACTTCATCATCCACTGCTATAAATACTATTCGACCTACAAGCACGCCTGGTACTTCAAATTCCACTACATCATCAACTATTCTTCCTCCTACTTCGACGCCTTCTCTTGTATCAAATTTTCTTGAATTTCCACCAGTAAATTTGGGCAATACCGCTGATACTGACCTTGATCAACTTACTGATGTTGAGGAGGTTATGTACGCTATCGATAGCGGAACGTGGGATACAGATAAAGATGGGTATTATGATGGGCAAGAGGTGCTTAATTTATATAATCCAAAGGGCTTTGCTCCGGTCAAGTTGATTGATTCTGGATTGGTACGTGAATATGTTAATCCATTGTCGGGTTATCGCATGTATTATCCATTACAGTGGCAAAAAGGTTCTGTTGATACCGAAGAAAAACAGGTACTCTTTAGTTCGATTAGTGGTGAATATATTGAAGTTCGGGTATTCCAAAAAAGTTTGGGAGATACATTTCAGAAGTGGTTTCAGCTTAATGCACCGAATGAACAATTCAATTTACTTACACCTTTTACCAACCGTTTTGGGGTAAATGGACTACAAAGAAATGATGGATTAGTCTCTTATTTTGACACTTCATCAACTGTTTTTGTAATATTGTACCATCAACGAGATGTGAGTGCTCCGATCCCATATCGCTCGACTGTTGAGATGGTTGTTCAGAGTTTCAGACCTACCGCAACTACACAAACTATCCCTGACCAGGAAGTATTAGTTCCGCCCACTGATGTCACAACATCATCAAGCATGAATACGCTTTCAGTCACTACTAGTCAGCAGTAACCATATCTACCTAACTATGAAAGATGTTGTGAATGAGGTGTTAGTATTTTCTACTGTTACCAAATCTTTGTTTAGTATGTCTGAAATTAGAGTTTTGGTAACGCGCATACTGACGAAATTAAAAGTTCGTGGATCTGTAAGTATTCATTGCATTGGAGATACACGTATGCGTTCACTTAATTCACACTATCGAGGCAAACACTCAACTACTGACGTACTTACTTTTCCATTGCGTGAAGGTGAATATATTTTTGATACAGATCATGAATTGGGGGATATCTTTATCTCTATTCCGCAAATTATACGTCAAGCACGTCGTTTGAGTATCCAACCACGTGAAGAGTTTGTACGGATGCTCATTCATGGAGTGCTTCATATTTTAGGATATGATCATGTTCAAGCACATGAAGCAAAGAAAATGTTTAGTTTACAAGAAAAATTACTTTCTGAGTTAGTCTGAACACACATAGTATGCATTTTAATAAAAGTGTTAATTATGCAATTCGAGGGATTGTTCATACCTTTCATACTGAACGGAATTTTCGTATTGAATGCTTTGTTGGTTTGTTAGTATTTATTCTTTCTTTTATTCTCCATATGAGAGAGTATGAGAAAATTATTCTTGCCATGATGATTGCGTTTGTTCTCGTTCTTGAGTTGTTAAACACTACTATCGAAATTTTTCTTGACCTCCTCAAACCACGATTAAGTCCACACGTAGAATTGGTCAAAGATATTATGGCGGGTGCAGTACTTTTTGCATCTATGGGTTCGATTATTGTAGGGATTATTATCTTTGTACCATATATTGTTGAGCTTTGGTTTCTAAAATGATATACTATCCTGGCTTATAAATTTATTGTATGGCTCGTAATAAAGTACACACAGAAATTATCGTAGGACTTGATGTGGGATCAACCGCTGTTCGAGTTGCTGTGGGTCAGCTTACGTCATCAAGAGACTCTGGAGCCGAGTTACAGTTGATTGGTGCTGCAGAAGTTCCTTCGGAGGGAATTCTCAAAGGTCAGGTTGGTAGTATTGAAGATGCGGTGTCTTCTGTTTCGAGTGCACTTGAACATGCAGAAAAAATAGTTGGTCTTCCGATCGAGCATGTGTGGGTTGGAGTTTCTGGTACCCAAATTATTTCACAAGAGAGTAAGGGTATTATTGCAGTTTCACGAGCTAATAGTGAAATTACCGAAGAAGATATTGAACGTGCAGTTGAGGCAGCAAAAAATATTGCCACACCACTCAATTATGAAATTTTACATGTCTTACCTCGTACATATTCAGTAGATACTCAGTCGGGAATTAAGGATCCAGTGGGGATGACAGGCATGCGTCTCGAGGTGGATACAAAAATTATTCATAGCGTTTCTTCACATATAAAAAATTTGAGTAAAGTCATCTATCGAGCTGGTGTTGATATTGATGATTTTGTGTTGTCTATCCTTGCTGCTGGAGAAGTTGTTGCAACCTCACGTCAGAAAGAATTGGGATGTGTGGTAATCAATATGGGCGGACCTACCACCAGCATGGTTGTGTATGAGGACGGTGATGTAATACATAGCGCTGTTATCCCAATTGGTTCATCGCACATCACTAATGATTTAGCTCTTGGTCTCAGAACTTCTATTGAAATTGCGGAAAAAGTAAAATGTGAATACGGTGAATGTTTGAGTAAAAAATTAAATAAGAAAGATACTGTCGATTTGTTTAATTCCGGTTCTGCTGAATCTGAAATTGTATCTCGTTATTATATTGCGCAGATCATTGAAGCACGGGTGACTGAGATACTGGAAAAGGTTGATGATGAGCTTTCGGCTATCGGGCGGAGCCAGATGTTGCCTGCTGGTGCATTATTTGTGGGTGGTGGATCAAAAATACACGGACTTACTGATTGTGCGAAGGAAGTCTTGGCACTTCCGAGTCAGATTGGATACCCACTTTCGATTGAGAGTATTAGTGATAAAATCAATGATATTGCGTTTGTACCAGCGGTAGGGTTGGTAAAGTGGGGGAGCGCGTTTGCTCAGTCACCAGGAAAACGTGTTTCACCGGTTAATATTGTTGGTAAGGCAGGTGAAAAAATTCGATCGATATTTAAAAATCTAGTACCCTAGCCACAGCTCTAAAGAATCACATTATGACGTTAAAATCTCCCTGAAAGAGGAGATTTTTTATATTTTCTTATTTTTTATCATACTTTAGTTATAACTTGGTCTGTACCTTATTACTACATTAGCCATAGTAGTTGACACCCATATTTAAAACCTTTACACTGGTAGGGCGTGCATAGTATACTTGTTCAAATAATATAAAACTGAATACAAATTGTACTCATTAAGCGATGGTGTATGCCTCAAGTAAAACCAGATATTGAAACATTTGCAAAAATTAAAGTAGTTGGAGTTGGTGGATCGGGTGGATCAGCTGTTAACCGTATGGTCGAGAGCAACATTCGAGGTGTTGAATTTTTGGCATTTAATACTGATGTCCAGGCACTTCATCATAATAGTGCTCCTCGTAAAATTCATATTGGTCGAACGGTTACTCGGGGATTGGGTGCTGGTATGAATCCAGAATTGGGCAAACGAAGTGCTGAAGAATCTCAAAATGAAATTAGAGAAGCTCTCAAGGATACTGACATGATTTTTATTACTTGTGGTCTCGGTGGTGGAACTGGATCAGGTGCTGCACCGATTGTTGCTTCAATTGCACAAGACATGGGTATTCTCACTGTAGCTGTGGTGACCAAACCTTTTGCTTTTGAAGGTCCTCAGAGAAAAGCAATTGCTGAAGAAGCGTATAACCAGCTTATCCAGCATGTTGATACGATCATTACTATTCCCAATGATCGAATTTTACAAATTATTGATAAAAAAACTTCTCTACTTGATGCGTTTAAAATTGTCGATGATGTACTGAGACAAGGTGTGCAGGGAATTTCAGAATTAGTCACCATTCCTGGACTTATTAATGTAGATTTTGCCGACGTAAAAACAATTATGAGTAATACCGGTTCCGCTCTCATGGGAATCGGTACAGGAACGGGTGAAAATCGTGCAATCGAAGCTGCAAAAGCAGCTATTTCAAGTCCATTGCTTGAAATTTCAATTGATGGTGCACGAGGTATTCTCTTTACTATTACGGGAGGTCCAAGTCTTGGAATGCAAGAGGTTGCTGATGCTGCAAAAGTGGTGACCAGTTCTGCAGATGAAAATGTTAAAGTTATCTTTGGAGCGGTGGTGGATGAACGTATGGGAGAGGATATTCGTGTGACTGTTGTTGCTACTGGGTTTGATCAGCGCGAAATGTTGTCTCGTGAACGCGAAGCTAAAGTCGCTCTTGATTCGAGTACTGATCCGGGACTTGATGTATTTACCGCACGACCATTTGGAATAAAATCTGGATTATTTACCAAAAAATCTCAGGATACGGTTATTTCAGAAGAAGAAACACCTGTTGTTACTAGTCCAGAACCACGCGGATCATTTACTAGAAAATCTGTTCCTCAGGACAGTACACCTCTTCAGAGGACACCGCCACAGGGTGGGGTTTCGGTTCGAAAACCATCGGAAGAAACTGGTGATGAAGATTTGGAAATCCCTACATTTTTACGGAAAAAAATGGGGATGCAATAAGCGTGGTAATTTGTTCAAAATATACTGTCTGTAAAACCCCCTTTTGAAGGGGGTTTTGATTTGGAAGATAACTGGTGCTATACTGGTACACATCATAGATGTGTTATGCACTGTCCTATTTGCCAATCAAAAGAAAGTAAAGTTATTGATTCTCGACTTACTCATGATGGATATGCGATTCGAAGGCGACGTGAGTGCATTGATTGTCAGTATCGTTTTTCTACTATGGAAGAAATGGAGTTACTTGATATTGTTGTTATTAAAAATGACGGAAGGCGAGAAACTTATTCCCGTAAGAAGCTTGAGACTGGTATATTGCATTCGCTTACCAAACGACCATATACTCAGGAAAATTTTGATAGAATGATACACGCTATCGAGCGTAAACTACAGAAAAAAAATCGTCGTGAAATTTCTAGTACTGAGATTGGTGAAGTCGTGATGACGCATCTCAAGCGTTTTGATAAGGTTGCGTATATCAGATTTGCCTCTATATACCGTGCATTTGAAGATGTAAAGAAATTTCAAAAGGAAGTGCGCGCACTTGAAAATGGTTCTTAAAATCGTTATAGTGTATACATACTTTAAATTATCCTTATGACTCCAACTCATCGTCATACCGCTCCAGATAAAGAGCAAAAGCCTGATGATTTGCTGCCTATCTCCACTCCTCCGGTGACTCAACCTTCGGCACCCACATCTGTTCCAGATGAACACGAAGCGCTTAAGTCTTTGATCGAGAAGAATATCAAATGGTCTCAGGTGATTTATCATCAAAATCGTAAAATTCAGCGCAGATTGAGTTGGATGGTTTTTGGTAGTTATTTTAGACTATTTCTCATCCTAGTTCCTCTTATCCTCGGTTTTATTTTCTTGCCTCCTCTTATCTCGGACTTTATGAAGCAGTATGGATCGCTCATTGGGGATACGCAGACATGGAAAAATTATCTTGAAATATTTAAGTCCCATCAGTAGTAATACTAGTATGAGACAACCAACCCCCTTTGCTTCCAGTGTCTATGAGGCACTGAAGAAAATACCTCGGGGTAGGGTAACCACATACGGAATATTGGCCGCCTATTTGGGTACTCCTCGTGGTGCTCGAGCCGTTGGAAATGCTCTCAATCGGAACCCACATGCACCGCAGGTACCGTGCCATCGAGTAGTGTCACATGATGGCTCAATTGGCGGGTACGCTTTTGGTTCTTTACAAAAAATTAAACTTCTTACTCAAGAGGGGGTAATGGTTCAAAAGGGTAA
Organism: uncultured Gammaproteobacteria bacterium; assembly: GCA_964498735.1. Lineage (GTDB taxonomy): Bacteria > Patescibacteriota > Patescibacteriia > Magasanikbacterales > UBA922 > UBA922. Next base: position 14,987 of record CAZCHJ010000020.1, read on the forward strand.
GATTGACTTGGAAAAGTTTTGTTATCGGTTTATCGAAAAAAAATAACTACATAGTATCGTCACTATGTATAACACACCAAAACGATTTGGTACTTTAGTTTTTATTTTTTTATTTATATGCCAGAATTATCTGAACATCATACACCTGATACTCGATCACTCTTTTTTAAATTTACTGTAGTTGCTTTGGTTGCTGGTCTTGGGGGCGGGTGTGTTTCTTTTTTGTTTTTTCCTTATTTTCAAACCACCTTTTTTCCTGGAGTGGTCCCAACTGTCACACCGGTTGAACAACATATTCTTGATAGCGAAGAGGGGGGTGTTGTAAAACTTATCGATAAGGCTAATCCTGCGGTGGTGAGTATTGTAATTGAGAAAGATGTAAAATCTTTGTCTTCAAGAAATACGTTCTTTAATAATATTTTTGACTTATTGCCACCAGGATTTAACGATTCTGGAACTTCTCAGCCCGACACTAATTCAAATAATTCTTCAAATGCTAAAGGTCAACTTCAACAGATTGGCGGTGGAAGCGGATTTATTGTCTCGTCCGATGGATTGGTGGTTACCAATAAACATGTAGTCGATGATGAAGACGCGGTGTATACCGTAGTATTGTCTGATGGAAAAAAATATAGTGCTACGGTTATTGCAAAAGATCTAACTATGGATGTGGCACTTTTGAAGATAGAATCAAAAGATCTTCCCACACTTGAGTTGGGTAACTCTGATAATCTGAAGATTGGACAAACAGTTCTTGCAATTGGATATGCACTCGCTGAGTATGGTAATACCGTTACCAAAGGTGTCATTAGTGGTATCGGGAGACGAGTGGAAGCAGGGGACGGGCGCGGATCGACTGAGGTTCTCGAACAAGCAATACAAACTGATGCTGCAATTAATCCAGGAAACTCTGGTGGACCATTGCTTGATCTTTCGGGAAAAGTTATTGGTATCAATACTGCCGTGTCACAAGAAGGTCAGTCACTCGGTTTTGCCATTCCTATTAATAGTTTGAAAAAAACAATTGAAGGTGTCAAAAAAGATGGTCGTATCGTACGTCCGTGGCTCGGGATACGCTATATTCCTATTACTCCTCGCTTGGCACAGGTAAATAATCTTCCGGTTACGTATGGTGCTTTGGTAAAATCAGGAGGTTTGGATGAGCTCGCGGTTATCCCTGGTTCTCCTGCTGACAAGGCTGGAATTCTCGAAAACGATATTTTGCTTGAAATTAATGAACAAAAATTGGAAGATAAAGATTCTCTTGCGCAAGTGGTGGGAAAATATTCAATCGGTGATACTATCAAGATAAAAGTAATGAGTAAGGGTAAAGAAAAAACGGTTAGTGTAAAACTTGAAGAAATGCCTTCGTCGGTACCTTCTAAATAATTGATCGTGCTATACAAAAAATATGGACTGTACATCCGTATTTTTTGTTTTTTCACTTCTCTAGACAGGGTACCCCTGAACCTTGTACTATAGGCTATACTATTATTCGTTATGTCTGACTTCGTACACTTACATGTACACTCACATTATTCTCTTTTGAATGGCTTGGTAAAACCAAAAGCACTGGTTA
>CAZCHJ010000021.1:0-6810 GCA_964498735.1 uncultured Gammaproteobacteria bacterium
ATAGCGCCGTCGATCATCTCCTCAAGCAGGAATTCGATACACATCGCGCGAAGGGCGAGCAACATCCACTACAGAAAGAATATGGGATCGATGCGCGGCCAGTGGCGCACGATGATCTTGATGCATGGCGGCATAACTTTACCGGAGTGCAGCATCTACACGAGCCTACAGGTCTGCTCGTCTCAGGAGCGATCGACGATCTCTGGATCAATAGTGCAGGAGAATATATTGTCGTGGATTATAAGGCTACTGCAAAAGACGAGGCAGTGACCGAGCTAGATCGCGATTGGCAGGATGGCTACAAGCGACAGATGGAAGTGTACCAGTGGCTCCTACGACAGAATGGACTTACGGTGTCTGATACTGGATATTTCGTATATTGCACCGGGAAGCTCGACCGTGAAGCGTTCGACAAGCGAATTGAGTTTGACGTGAATCTGATTCCATATACGGGCGACGATTCCTGGGTCGAGGATACACTTGGCAAAATCAAGAAATGTCTTGAGAATGATGCGATTCCAGAAACTGGGGAGAGTTGTGATTGGTGTGCGTATGTAGAAGCTAGGAGTGGGGTTGAGGAGTAGTCACTTACTACGAATATTTTCCTTAACGTCATTCCTGCGCCGTGCCTGCCGGCAGACAGGAAAGCGGGAATCTAGAAAGAATTTTTCTGGATCCATGTTTTCACGGGGATGACATAGGGTGGTGGGGTGATAGGTATAGGAATAGCGATACTAACTCGAACACTGTATGTACTCAATTTTTTTGAGTACTTTCTGTACTGTGCTATAGTAATTTTATACTATCTTTAAGAAACTACTATGCCATCAAAAAAATCCACCAATACATTGCCACGCATCACGATTATGTCGATTGGCGGTCGAGGCGCTACGATTCTCGATCGATTGTATGCTATAGGCTCGTCACAGATACAGCTCGTAGCAGTAGGTATGGCGAGATCACTTGAATATGCTACTAAGATTGAGACAAAAATAGAGCTTCCTGAGAGTAGTGGAATTCAGTCTGGTGTAGATATTCCTCGCCATGCGAGAGAAAGTGTGGAAGTGTGTGAAGCGGAGATCCGTGCTGCAGTAGCTGGATCAGATATGGTGTTTCTCGTAGGGAATCTTGCAACAGAATCAAATGTGTATCAGGTCGCAACAGTTGCCGAAATTATTCGGAGTATGGGTATACTCACATGTTTTGTCGGTGCTACTGCATTTCCATTTCAGGGGATTATGGCAGAGCGGCAGGTGATTGCAGGAGAGAAGATTGTGAGTGGTGCAGTGGATGGATTCTTGCTCGTCGATAGTGGAAAGGTGATGACAATGGGTAGTGCACGTGAGGGGCTAGTGCAGGTGAATCGTGTGATCGAGCAGATGATTGCAATGATTCTTGATATTGTTTCAACTCATGGAATTATCAATGTAGATTTTGCAGATTTGAAGAATACTATTCGCGCAGCTGGACCATTATTTTTCCAAAGTATTGAAGAAGATGAGAATTCGATCGAACAGATGAAGGATGCGCTATTTCTCCATCCCACACTTACCTTTCCTGCAGTATCCGGGCTCACTCGAGTAGTATACGTGCTCTATGCGGGAGCTGGAGTGCTCATGGATACGGTTACTGAGATTGGGAATTACATTGCATCTCGGGTAGATGCGAGCGCACGAATTGTCTTTGGGGTGGTATCTGATGAACAAATGAAAGGAAAAGTGCGGGTAGTATTGATTGGTGCATAGATGATATGACAAAAGCAAATGGACTAATAAATTAGTTTAATAATAAAGAAGTACGTAGTGTCAATATTACACAAGGCAGGGTAATTAGTGTAAAACGGCTGTTACGCAAAAAGACACAGCTCGATCATGAACAGTTTACACATATTCGTACTGAATTCATAAGACAATTTGAATAAAAAAACAGCTCCTCGGCCAGGCCGGGGAGCGGAGCTATCAGGTCATGCGACCTGAAAACCAAAACTATTTAAATAATAGAACAAGTTTATTAGTATTGTCAATAAAGTTTTATGATCCACATCCCCGAATCAGAATTTACCATCGACACTGCGCGCTCGAGCGGTCCTGGTGGTCAGAATGTGAATAAAGTTGCAACCAAAGTGCAACTTCGTTGGAATATTGGGAATTCGAATGTGCTTACGTATGAAGAGAAGGAAGCAGTGCGTAGTCAGCTCGAGAATCGCATCAATCTGGAGGATGAGCTCATGATCGATGTCTCAGAAGAACGCTCGCAAGCACAGAATCGTGAAGCAGCGATTGCAAAACTGCACGCACTCGTAGGTACTGCACTGAAACCTCGGAAAATTCGCCGTCCTACTCGACGGACCTTTGCTTCACACGAGAGACGACTCGGCGATAAGAAGCAGATAGGACAGAAGAAAAGAACGAGACGAGTGGTAGATGAGGAATGAAGACGGGGGCGCCACTTGGTGGTATACTATAGATACCGTACTATCTAATATTCAATTATATGAACAAAAATATACTTGTTTTGATTATCATTCTTCTTGCAGGAGCAGTCGGCTACCTTGCCTGGAACACCTATTACCCGCTCTCAAGTAGGAACATCCCCGGTGAGCAGGTTGCGTGTACGATGGAGGCAAAACTCTGTCCCGATGGATCATACGTGGGGCGCAGCGGTCCTCGGTGTGAATTTGCACCATGTCCCACTACATCAACGACTCCGGACACAGATACGGATATCGCCGATTGGAAAACCTCTACCAATCCAGACGGGGTATTATTTCAATATCCTGAAAAATTATCGAGTACGTATATTACCGCAGTTGATTGGCCACCAAAAGTTACTGTCTCAACCTCGGCCCACACCTGTCTTGACACAGGGTCAGCGACTTCGAGCGTAGGAATAACCGAGAAACGAATGGTCAATACACATGAATATTGTAGAACAACCGAGAGTGAAGGGGCCGCAGGAAGTATCTTCAATACGTATACGTATGCAACACAGATTGAGGGAAAGCAGGTAGTCTTTACCTTCAGTACTCGATTGGTACAATGTGCCAATTATGATGATCCACAAAAAACCGAATGTGAAAATGAACGAGAATCATTTGATATCGATGCGGTTGTTGATCGGATTGCTCGAACCGTAGAATTTCACTAAGTTGGGTATGAACAGACGAATGCTGGAAAAAATTGCAGGGCTATTAGTACTCATCGGTGTTGCAGGATTTGGAATATATAAGATAGTTTTTTCTGGTTTTATTTTTGTATCATCTCCTGCCGAAGAAAATACCGTAGTGGTTCCTCCGATAGAAGGTATGGAAAATTGGAAAACATATGATTCAAATAACATGAGTTTCCGGTATCCGGATGATTTTGGTACGACCTATATTCACTACACCACATGGCCTCCTGTTGTCCGTCTATCTGAAGAACCATACACATGTAGAGTAGGTGAGTCAGCTGGAACACCAGCTAGGGTGACCGAAAAGCGTGTTATCTACAAACATGAATATTGCCGAACGATAGGGGTGGGTGCGGGAGCAGGAAGTGCATACGAAGAATATACCTATCTTACCAAGCAGAGTGGAAGAGTAGTGAGTGTGCATTTTACCTTACAGAAACCACAGTGCGCGAATTATGATGAGGTGAAAAAAAATGAGTGTGAACATGAACAAGAAACATTTGATATCGATAGCATCATTGATCGGATATTCCGAACAATTGAATTTCATTAATTTTGATATATGAATAAAAAAATTGCAGGAGTGACGGGAGGATTAGTAGTACTCGCAGGAATAGTAGGATACGGTGTGTATCGGACAACACCAGTTACTGCACCTTCGAATATCGTGGTATCTACCGCACCATCGACAGTCACAGAAGATGTGACTACTTCAGAACCTTCAAAAAATCAAAAAGATGATGCAGTAACTGCGCCACCAGTCGAGGGTATGGAAAATTGGAAAACATTTGAGTCTTTCGAATTAAGTTTTAATTATCCAGATGAATTAGGACTTACGTATATTCATCCGACAGCATGGCCACCAGTAGTAGAACAGAGCCCTGACCCCTATACCTGTACGGTAGGTGGTTCAGAAGAATCAACGAATGGAAAAGTTGAAAAAATTACGGTATATAATCAGGAATTTTGTAAAACGGTCGTTACCGAGGCTGCGGCAGGGAGTGTATATAAGGAATATACCTATGAGACAAAGCAAGATGGGCGAGTAGTCTCACTCGATTTTACCCTGCAAGAACCTCAGTGTGGAAATTACAATGATACAGAGCGCAGTGACTGTGAGGCAGAACATACCTATTTTGATGTGGATACTGTTGCAGCACAGATACTCAGTACGCTCGTGTTTCAGTAATAAATCATAGACTTATATAGGGGTTCAGTGCTAGTGGTGCAGAAACTAATCAGACAGGATTGAAAAAAACACTGGTTAGCGGTATGCTAGAGGCACTATTACTTCTATGAAAAAAAGAAAATTCAAAGCACTCATACGTGCATTCGTCATGCCACTCACTATTCTTCTCGGCATTGGCATCTATATCCTCCTCCGCTATGTGCTGCAGGTGGAATTAGTCGCAAATATTTTTGCGCTCATAATTATTGCAGTGGGAAGTTTCGAGCTCGTCGTCGATACATTCAAGGCGCTCGCGAGAAAACAATTTGCACTTGATTATATTGCGCTTCTTGCAATTACCGTCGGGGTTGCGACACACTCGTATGCTGTTGCACTCGTGATTGTACTCATGCTCTCAGGTGGAACTACGCTCGAGAAATATGGCATGTCACGTGCAAAAGAATCATTGACCGCATTGACTGAGCGCATTCCAAACGAAGTCATGTTGTGGAAAAATGGGACAGCATATAAAAATGTGAAAATCGAAGAGGTAACAGTGGGTGCTGAAATTATGGTACGAAAAGGTGAGGTAATCCCACTCGATGGAGAATTAATGAGTGATGCAGCACTGATAGACGAATCATCGCTAACTGGCGAGGCAACACCTGTAGAAAAAGCAGAAACCGATCTATTGCGTAGTGGTACGGTAAATGTGGGGGATGTGATGGTGGTACGGGTTACCAAGGCAGACAGTGATTCGACGTATCGAAAAATCATTGACATGGTTCGTGCGGCAGAAGCAGAAAAAGCTCCTCTAGTTCGATTGGCAGATCGATATAGTACGATTTTTACTATTATTACATTTGTACTCTGCGGTATTGCCTATGCCATGTCCCACGAAATGGGACGAGTACTTGCGGTTCTCGTGGTGGCAACACCATGCCCGCTGATTCTCGCGACCCCGATTGCGCTTTTTGGTGGAGTGAATGCATCTGCACGCCAGCATGTCCTCGTAAAAAAGCTCGCGAGTCTGGAAGTATTGTCTACCGTCGATAGTATCATTTTTGATAAAACGGGAACGATTACACTTGGTCGTCCACTTGTGCATGCGATTACACGTCATTCATCAGCGTATACTGAAAAACAGATTATCAGTATTGCAGCAGCACTCGAACGAAATTCACTGCATCCACTCGCAAAAGCAGTCGTCGACCATGCGCTTCGACACAAAGCACCCCGTATTCATGCGACTCATATTACCGAAACATTAGGAAAAGGTATCACAGGTACTATTAATGGAATCGAATACACTCTTCGCAAAACCAAAGCTGCTCATGATGGTAATACAATTGAATTAGTAGAAGGAAAAAAGATATGTGCAACAATTGAATTCGAAGATAAAATAAAATCTGATGCAAAACATATTATTGTAACATTAATAGAACACGGTCTTTCATTATATATTTTTACGGGTGATAAAGAAGAAAATGCTGCAAAAATTATTGAGCAGTTGGGAAACATTCAGGCAGGTATTAAGGTGATTGCAAATTGTACACCCGAAGATAAGAAAAATGGGATTGCTGAATTGAAGAAAAACAAACATAAGACAGCGATGATCGGGGATGGTATCAATGATGCACCAGCATTAGCACTTGCTGATGTAGGTATGGTCTTTAGTAATGGCGAACACACTGCAGCGTCAGAAGCGGCTGATATCGTATTTCTTGGGGGTGATCTTGCGCTCGTATGGCATACGATTCTCGTCGCCAAGCGCACGATACGAATTGCACTTGAAAGTATCTTCTTTGGTATCGGATTGAGTATTGTTGCAATGATTTTTGCGGCATTTGGGTACATTCCACCGATTATCGGTGCGGGATTACAAGAAGTGATTGATGTGATTGTTATTCTCAATGCGCTTCGAGCAAGTAAACCATCATAATATACACTCTCTATGAGCAGAACAATCCGTGTCATCCTCTCGATTCTTATCTGTGAGGCAGCGGGTGCGCTAGGCACGATATTTACCGCATCACAGATTCAATCATGGTATCTAGGTGAATTGGTGAGACCGTCGTTTGCTCCGCCAAATTGGCTTTTTGGTCCAGTATGGACGTTATTGTATGCACTGATGGGAATAGCGTTATTTCTGGTATGGAAAATGAAAAAGAGTAGACAAAGAACGCATGCTATTCAAGTATTTTTTCTACAACTATTTTTGAATGCTATCTGGACGCCGATTTTCTTTGGTCTGCATGCGGTTGGTGCTGCATTTGTAGTGATTGTCATGATGTGGGCTGCAATTGTTGCTACCATGATTGTATTTTATCGTGAGAAAAAAGTCGCAGCTTATCTTTTGGTGCCCTATCTCCTCTGGGTTTCTTTTGCAAGTGTTTTAAACGGTGCAATCTGGGTGCTCAATCGATAATATATGTCACGCCGTGCAGTAAAAAAAATTACGTATTCAGATA
>CAZCHJ010000021.1:6910-9525 GCA_964498735.1 uncultured Gammaproteobacteria bacterium
CTCAATCGATAATATATGTCACGCCGTGCAGTAAAAAAAATTACGTATTCAGATAATTTCCAGAAAAATTATCACTATACACTCACCGAGCCAGAAGGGAAAAATTTTGATCCCCGATTTCGCCCAGATCTTACTCCGAGACAGATGCTCAAAATTGGAATTTTCGGTGGAGCGTATTTTATTGGGGTTGAAAAAGGAATACCAAAAGATCTACCTAGAGAATGGTTTGATGGTGTAGCCCTTTCTCCAGATGGAAAGAAACACAAAGAATATAATTTCTTTCACATCGAGGCGAGTCAGCCACTTAAGGTGTGGCAAGAAAAAGGATGGATCTATAGTGATGATCCTCATGGATGGTTTCAGTGGTATTGCAGATATTATCTGGGGCGGAGAATTCCACAAGAAGATAGGCGACAGATTGGACGGTGGTGGGCGATGAGAAGACATATTACACAGATCAAGAAAAACTGCGAAGGTGGAGATACGACGTGTCGTCCGCGTCAACGACAGGCTCTACTACACTGGGCGTACGATAGCAGGAAATTTTAAAAACCGACTTGATTATCGTGTTTTTTGAGCGTATACTGCACAAAGGCTTTAGAAATCCTCTCATCTTTTTACTTTTGCCTTTTTATCTTTTACTTTTATGTAGTATGGAAACTATCCTCGCGCAATCCCACCCCATGATTGTTCATTTCCCGATTGCGTTATTAACGGTATACGCATTACTTGAGATTATTCCAATCAAAAAAATACACGCCAACGCGAGTTGGGTTATTGCAAAACGCGTACTTTTATTTGTGGGAACACTCGGTGTATTTGTAGCTCTGCAGTCTGGTGAAGAACGAGGCGGAGAAAATCTTGAACCAGGAACCGTGCTTGCATATCATAGTCTTTTTGCAACAATTACTACGTGGATATTCGGTCTTCTTGCGTCAGGGCAATTGGTACTTACCATAAGTGCGTGGGTAACTCGTCTCGTGACCAAACGTGAATGGCTCTACGTCATCTGGAAAATTATCGAACGTATTGCACGAATTCTCACACACCGTGCAGTAGTTATCATAGCGTCACTCGCGGGCTTAGTAACACTCACGATTACCGGAGCATTGGGTGGGGGAATGGTCTTCGGTTCACAAGCCGATCCAGTAGTTGCATTTGTTTTCAAAATGCTTGGATTGAAATAATCCGTGAGAGATAATAAAAATGAAGAAGAGCAGGGGCATATCTAACGCGCGCCTGCTCTTTTGTTGTGGACCGCGTACTAATGGCGGCCCTGACACGAAGGTGTGACAGCCCCTTCGATTGGTTCATCCAGATATGCCCAGTTGATTGAGAGAGCATTCGGATGTACACCAATACTGAGATGAATCCGGATCTCGTCGTCCTCGTATTTGGTATTACCAGCAACGAGAACATGCGAGGAGAAGGATTGTTCGTGTAGATAAAGTGCGAGACATTCGACCACTGTCAGAGGTGATGGTGTTGTCGAAGATCCGTTTCTCATGACGATGTCGTCAGATCGGTTGAGGACGTTGAGGAGGAAGTAGGGTTTGTGAGGAACCTCGACCAGGTCAACTACCTTGCGTGGATCGTTCAGGCGCACGTTACCTGAGAATTTTCGTTTCCCGATCATTTCAAGCTGAGTTTTCAGTGGTACGAAGTGCAGGGGAAGTACCGGAATCACGAGTGGTAGGTCACCTTCGTAGTACCGATGCTGATCGAGTGCGCGGTCGACGACTGCAAGTAGCTTGTAGGTGAGAATTTCAAGGATTGCCTCAGAAATTCCTAGATCCCGTAGTGTGCGGATCCGTCGACGTGCTTCTTGTTCGATTTGCCGCTTGAGTGGTCCTGCAAGCGGGAGATCTTCATCCATGAGCGCTCCTTTTTGGTATATGATTATCTGTGTTTAGTCTACTCACAGATAGAAACGGTATAGCATGATGCTTGATTAAAATCAAGAGTTTATTGGAAGTAGAGATATAGTGGATAACTTTTTAAAAAATAGTGTACATATGTATAATTTATGTATATACTAATTTTGTGTATTTAACTCAGTCACTATGTTCAATATGACAGGAGGTGAACACACATGAAAGCATTTCACATGATAGCTTTTCTTCTCGTCGTAGTTGGCGGGTTGAATTGGTTACTCGTAGGAATTTGGGGTGTCGATGTTGGAGAATTATTATTTGGAAGCATGGGCGCAACACTCTCACGAGTTATTTATATTTTAGTTGGTCTTTCAGCACTCGTTCTTCTCTTTACACATAAGAAAGAATGTAAGATGTGCTCAAACTCAACAATGTAAAAGTTTTTAATATTCGATAAGAAAAAACTCCCCAATCCGGGGAGTTTTTTCTTGTGTCTAAAAATTTCTTTTGATACTATATGTAGTATATTTTGAATAAATGTACATATATGATAGAACACGCTACATTTGGCGCTGGATGTTTCTGGGGAGTAGAAGAAACATTTCGAAAACTTCCAGGAGTGATAGAAACTGCCGTCGGCTATATGGGTGGAACCACTGAGAGACCGACATATGAACAGGTTTGTTCAGACCGAACAGGACATGCAGAAGTTATGCAGGTGACATATGATTCAGAAAAAAT
>CAZCHJ010000021.1:9625-15827 GCA_964498735.1 uncultured Gammaproteobacteria bacterium
TGTGACGGACAATACAAACACAATCCCGAGTACATGCTCCGTCGCTGTGGATATGGTAAAATGGTGGGGAGAAATACCGGACAGACCAGTTATATGAGGTTAATTAATGGCCGAACTCTCTATCCACGATTTCATGCATACCTTGAAGATTTTGAGGGTGGCTTTCAGATTAATCTTCATCTTGATCAGCGACAGCCAAGTTATAGCGGGACGTCGGCTCATGGTGGAGAATACGAGGGTGAGGTGGTTGAAAAAGAAGGAGAGCGAATTATGGCAATGGTTCAATCCTTTAAGCTCTAATTTTGATATATGAGCATGCTTTCGTGGATTCTACTTCTCGCTGTAATTGCATTTTTTATATTTATTGCAATCAAATTTCGAAAAACTAGAATGTTAAGTAATTTTCCCTTCCAACCAGATGAGAAAATATTGTTCGAAGAAAAACCAATCAAATTAGAACAAGGAGTCTATCAATCAAACACTATTATTGGAATGACTGGAGGTGGAGGAATTGCGGTAAACACTCAGGGCCCTAGAAGAACGCGTATTATTCGGCCATGGATCCGTATCACCAGTAAAAATATCATCATTGTTCAAAAGAAAGAGGAAAAACCAGATGGATCGATATACTGCGTTCTCTCATTTTCATCTACAGAGAACGAGAAACTTACTTGGTGGAAACAAGGATATGTGACGATGCCTATCAATGTATCAGAAATTCGCGCAGTCTCAAATTCTGATGGGAGTTATCGGATTGAGATACCACTACCTTCGATGGTACCAGCAATAATTCCTATGCCAAACGTACAACAGTTTACTAAGATTTGGACCAATCAGCTAGGCCAATATGAGAAAGCACTACATACGAAGATCGAGGTAAAATCAGAATAATCAGCGACGAACAAAAATTCGTGAAATAAGATAAAGAATGAAGACGAGTATAAAGAAAAGAGTGGAAACAAGAATTGCATATACCAGTACCCAAGCAAATGTATAGAGCCACGAGAGATGGTTGTACAAAAATTGAGTATAGGGGACCTTACAGAGTGTGAGAATAATATTAATTAAGAGCATAAGAATAACAATGTGGAAGAATCCTTTCCACATTGTTTTTTGATCATACCAGCTCGGTGCCATATGTAACGCAATAGACAAAGAAAGATAGAAAAATAACCAGAATTTCCAAGTGGTGAATGGTAATTGTTTCCAAGCAAATAGAAATGAGTTACCCCACGTATGAAAAAATTCGGATGCAGAGTGAGGTATCTGCATGAGTGGGGTGATAATTGATGATGGGTGTGGAACAAAGAGGTAGAGTAGGAGAATCAACACACCAGAACAGAAATAGATAGGGGATGATCCAATAAAAAAATTTCCAATGGTCTGATACGTACTCCGTCGGTCATAGCTATGCTCGACATGTCCAAATACGCCAGTTTGTCGGTTGGGACTGAATAGAGAGACAGAATGAATCTGGTGGCGAAATAATTTTGCCATGATCCAGTGTGATGCTTCATGGATGGGTGTGCCAATAATACCAGTGAATATCATTCCGCTCCAACCAAACATTCGGGTGAAATATCGAGAAGTCAGTCTATAAATAATAGAGTGGATAAATCCCAATCCAAAAAACAGTCCAAACACGAGTCCGATTTGGAGTCCAGTCGAAAGAAGTATCTGTTTGGCCGCTTCAAGAAGCATAATAAAATACAAAATACAGAGATAAACATACAAAATTACTTAGTCAGACCTGTATCTTTTTTCATGTATTTTGTATATTGTAGACAAGTATATCACTTAAATAAGCTACAAACAAAAACCCCGCTCTCGCGGGATTTTGTTATTTCTTTTTCGTCTTTGCCTTAGCTTTGGCAGCAGCTTTTCCTTTTGCTATTTCCTCTGCCTTTGCATCCTGTACATGAACATATTTTGCAGTTTTGAGTTTTCCATCAAAACGTTTTCGCTTCTTGGTTTGGAATTTTACTACTCCTGAAGCTACTGCAAATAGAGTATCATCTACTGCGCGTCGGACATTGTTACCAGGGTGAATGCGCGTGCCTCGCTGTCTGACGAGGATCATACCTCCGTGAACCGACTGTCCATCGCCGACTTTCACGCCAAGGTACTGGGGATTGGAATCACGTCCAAGCCTGACCGCACCACCCGCCTTTTTGGTTGCCATAGATCAAAAATAAGGGGGGTTAAATACATTTCAATATGTGAGGAGGAGTATACAGGGAATCCGCTTCCTTGTCAAGACAGTACTTGCAAAGGTATACTATAGGCCTATGGCGTATCAGATATACCCCCTCAAATTGTATATTCGCAAAATTCCAGTTTTATTAATGGCGGGAATGAGTATTGTTCTGAATCTCATCTCATGGCTTTGGCTTGCATTTCATATTCGTCGGAGTGCTGAGCAAGTATTTCTACACTATAACATTCTTTTTGGTGTAGATCAGATCGGAGAGCCGTCGCAGGTATATAGGATACCGCTTGCTGCCATGATTTTATTAGTGATTAATTCAGTATCCTCATGGATACTCTATCGGAAAGACTGGTTTTTTTCTTATTTTTTACTGGCGATTACGGTGATTGTAACAACATTTGCCCTTATCTCAAGTATATTGATTGTTTCTTTGAATATCTAGTAAGTACCTGCATCTATGCGCCGTACTCAAGCGCCAACTTCATCACATAACACCGATTACGTTTTTATTGGCTATGCGGCAGGTATTATTTTATTTGGGTTATTAGTGTTGAGCTCCGCCGGTGTTGCTGTGGGACTCGATCGATTTTCTGATGCATATTTTTTTATCAAACGCCAACTTTTCCTGGGTTTTTTTCCAGGAATTGTATTATTTTTGATCATGTCAAAAATAAATTATTCAGTCTGGAGAAAATATTCACTACCCATTTTTATCTTGTCATGTCTACTTTTAATTTTGGTGTTTATTCCAGGAATTGGTTCGAATAATCATACATTTGCAAAAAGTTGGATTGTGCTGGGTGGTTTTTCTTTTCAGCCAATTGAGGCGGCAAAATTAGCATTGGTTGTATACTTAGCAGCTGTGTTATCTTCAATTGGAAATGGTATCAAAGAAGTACATGGTTTTGGCTCAATACTAGGTGTAGCACTTATCCCAGTACTACTCGTGGCACTACAACCAGATACCGGAGGAATGTTTATCCTAGGATCACTCATTATTATTTTATTATTTACTGCCCGAGCTCGACTCAGTCACTTGGCAATTATTTTTTTATTGGGAATTGTAGGGTTTGGAATTATGATTTTTGCAACGCCATATCGTGCGGATCGATTTATGACTTTTTTGCATCCAGAACTTGATCCAGAAGGGCAAGGGTACCAGATCAATCAAGCGTTCTTGGCGATTGGGACCGGTGGGTGGTTTGGACTAGGATTTGGGCATTCACGACAGAAATTTCAATATCTACCTGAGGTTCATGCAGATAGTATTTTTGCTGTAGCAGCAGAAGAACTAGGATTTATTACTATGGTTGCATGTTTGATTGCATATCTGTTGTTAATTTTTCGAGGATTCAAAATTGCAAACTCGTCGAATGATGAGTTTGGTAAATATCTAACAATTGGAATAATGAGTTGGTTTGGCGTTCAGACATTTATGAACATAGGTGCTATGGTGGGAGTGCTCCCATTGACCGGCGTACCACTACCATTCATTAGCCATGGTGGAACAGCCTTGATGATCAATATGGCAGCGCTGGGGATTGTGGTGAATGTGAGTAAACATTCGTAAAATAAAAAATAACATATGAAGATTCTATTCTCTGGTGGGGGTACGCTCGGACCAGTAACCCCACTACTTGCCATAAAAGATACGATACTGGAAGTGGATAAACATGCAGAATTTTTTTGGATCGGAACTCAAAAAGGTCCAGAACGTGAATTGGTCGCAGAACATCATATTTCATTTCGTTCGATTTCTGCAGGAAAATTTCGAAGATATTTTTCTTTTCTAAACTTATTCGATGTGGTTAGAGTGTTCATTGGCTTTTTTCAAGCATTTGGCATACTCTGGAAAACATCACCTGATTTTTGTATTTCTGCGGGTGGTTTTGTGTCAGTCCCGGTACACGCAGCTGCGTGGTTGTTGGGTATTCCGACTTGGGTCCATCAGCAAGATGTAGAAGTGGGTCTTGCAAATAAATTGATGGTTCCGTACGCACGTATTATTACCACTGCACTTTCCTCAACAACAAAATATTTTCCAAAAAGAAAAACATATTGGCTGGGTAATCCAGTGCGCAGAGAAATTTTTGAAGGAAGTAAAGAACGTGCACGAAAAATTTTTAATCTTTCATCGAATCTTCCGGTAGTACTAGTTTTAGGTGGTGGTACTGGATCTCTCCGGGTCAATCAATTGATCAGTGAGGCAGTACCGCATGTGTCTGCGTATGCAGAAATTATCCACCTCTCTGGTCGTGAGCGTCCGCAGGCATCGGTAATGAAAACTGCAGAATTATTTCCCCACTATCGAGTATTTCAATTTTTGGGAGCTGAAATGAAAGATGCCTATGCTGCTGCTGATATTGTCGTATGTCGAGGTGGGTTTGGAACATTAGCCGAGGCAGGAGCGCTCAAGAAGCCGTGTATTATTATCCCGAAAACGGGTCACCAGGTGGAAAATGTAAAATTTTTGGAACAAGCAGGAGCGGCTATTCTAGTGAACGAGTTAACTACTGACGGCCTCTATCTGGCAAAAAAAATTAGGGAACTAATAGAAAATTCAAGAATTGCTCAAAGTCTTGCCCATGCAATACATGAAACATTAAAAGTTGCATCACGCGAAGATATTATAGATATTTGCAAAGAATTGCAGAAATAGCGTCGAGTGACTGCTGTATGCTATACTGTATCACAATTCTGTAGCCACTTGGATCACATGCCTACACATCATCTTACAACTCCTGGACAAGCTTCAAAAAAAGAAGAAGAAATCTGTGTATTTGCGCAGACGAACTTCCGCAATCAAATGCGGCGTTTTGGTATAAAAACTGATGATCGCCGTCGTCACATGTATGTGATTGGAAAAACAGGAATGGGGAAGACAACTATCATGGAAAACATGGTACTGTCAGATATCTATGCCGGTCATGGAGTCGGGCTTGTGGATCCACACGGGGATTTTGCAGAAAAAATTATTAATCATATACCATCGTGGCGACTGAACGATGTGGTATATTTGAATCCAGCTGATGTAGATAATCCGATTGGGTTCAATATTCTGGAAGTAAAAACAGAAGAACAGAAGCATTTAGTTGCAGCAGGACTCATGGGAACATTCAAGAAAATCTGGCCAGATGTGTGGAGCTCAAGAATGGAATATATTTTGAATAATACACTATTGGCCCTATTAGATTATCCGGGGTCAACTCTGCTTGGTGTCAATCGTTTATTATCAGATAAAGAATATCGTAAGCGAGTAGTGAGACAACTCAAGGATCCGGTCATCAAGGCATTTTGGCGTGATGAATTTGCAAATTACGATGAGCGCTATGCAAAAGAAGCGGTAGCCCCGATTCAGAACAAAATCGGACAATTTTTGTCGGTGTCAATTATTCGAAACATGGTCGCACAGGTCAAGTCAACGATCAATGTGCGAGATATTATGGATTCAAAGAAAATTTTTATCATGAATTTGTCAAAAGGAAGGATCGGAGAAGACAATAGTCGCTTGCTCGGAGGAATGCTTATAACAAAACTACAGCTCTCAGCTATGGAACGTGTAGATACACCAGAGGCTGATCGTAAAGACTTTTTTCTCTATGTTGATGAGTTCCAGAACTTTGCAACACCATCCTTCGCAAATATTCTTTCGGAAGCCCGCAAATATCGTCTAAGTCTCATTATGGCGCATCAATATGTGGCGCAATTAGACGAAGTGGTTGCAAATGCAGTATTTGGAAATGTGGGAACCATTGTTACATTCCGTGTAGGAGGTGCTGACGCGGAAATGCTCGTAAAAGAATTTACCCCTACCTTTACTGAAGAGGATATTGTGAATCTCACCAAATATCAGATCATTCTCAAACTTATGATTGATGGTGTTGCATCGCATCCATTTAGTGCGATGACCTTGCCACCGCTCGCACACCCAACAGACTCTGCAGAAAAAATAATTCGTGTTTCGCGTGAACGATATGGGCGAAAACGAGAAGT
>CAZCHJ010000022.1:0-8035 GCA_964498735.1 uncultured Gammaproteobacteria bacterium
AGCCGTAGCCGGAGCCGTAGCCGGAGCCGGAGCCGGAGCCGGAGCCGGAGCCGTCAATGGTCACCAAACGGCGTTGCATGCGATGATTCCGATGACGGCCTTGGCGGGGACAATCAGGCGCCCCACCGGGTCGAGGATGGTGGTCTCAGTAGGACCATCGTTGGCCAGCTGGCCCAGGCCGCGGGTGGTTCCCCAGCGGCGAACCGTGCGGGCCTCGTCGATCACCACGGTATCGCCTTCGCGCCGGGTCTTTCCAACCCACACCCAGCCGCGATCGGCGATCACGATCTGTTGGGGGCCCATGCTCACTTCCTGCGTGTCTTCCATGTTGGTTTCGCTTTCTTCTCCGGCTCACGGCCGGAAATCGTTCATCGAGGGCTTCCCACCGGCGTGCACCTCTCATCCAGCCACCGCTCCAACGATTGCACCCGGCACCTCAGGTCGCCGCCGGGGAGCATCACCGTGCCGGGGACCTCCTGCATGATGCGCCGGGCGGTGGCAGGGCTCACGTCGAGCAGCTCGGCCACGCGACCGGCGCTCAGCAGCGCCAGCCGCTCGCTCGCCGGCCCGCTGATGGCCCAGCCGGCAGCAGACAGGGTCTGCACAGCTGCGCGGATCTGGAGGCTGGTGGGCTCCATCACGCGGCCCTCCTACGCGCGAACCCGCCGAGGCCGCTGGGTGGAATCCGTCCGGCCGCCACCAATTCCCGGTACCGCTTGGCGATCTGATCCTGCGTCGAGGTGTAGGTCCCGCGGGGCAGGGGACCACCCGCCTCGCCCGAGGCCGCAACGGCCAGCCGAGGACGCACTTCCTGCCCGGTCATTGGACGGTGAGGTCTCATGAGCATGAGCATGAAAACGAGAGGCGCGGGCCGCTCACACCTGACCACTCCCCAAGCCACTCCGGGCAGACAATCCCGGCGTGGATCCAGTTGCGTTTCTGCCTGCGTCGAGCTGACGCGGCCCGCGCCAAAACTGAGGTGAAATCGACAGCAACCCGGCTAGCCGGTGCGTCCGGCGGTTGCGTCGGCGGAGATCACCCAGGAGCTCGCGGAGCCCGGGGCCCACGCAGAGCTTCCACGTCGCGGTGATGGTGACGGCCCACAGCACGCCCAAGGCCCAGGTCAGGTCATTCATGGCAATCGTCCTCCGCGGGGGTGAAGGTCAGGTCTTCGTCCGACCACAGTTCCGCCGGTGCGTACCGGCCCTGCCGCACTCCCATCTGCTGCAACGCCCGATGCGCCTGCCGCGCGCGCTCCTCGGTGGCGCCGAACGACGTCGACAGGTAGATACTGGTCGTACCGTCGCTCTCGACACGCTGACCGCGCACCACCCACGCGCCGGACCGGCCGGGGGAAGCCCCGCGGGCCTCGAGGATCGCAGCGCGGAAAGTCGCGGCGCTCACAGTCCCACCTCCCGATTGTCGGTGTGGGCCGCGGTCGCCAGCCGCGATTCCAGGGACTCGATTCGCCGGTCCTGCGATTCCAGCTCGCGGTAGGCCGCCAGGAGCGCCCGTGTCAGGTAAAACAGCGACGCGAGGACGCCAACGGCCGCTGACAACATGATCCAGGTGATCACGACGCCACCTCCTCGGTCGTGGGCGTGGGCGTAGTTCCCAGCACCTCCCGTTCGTACTCCGGGAGGGCGCGTGTGATCAGCAGCCGGAGAGCATTCCCAACGCTGCGTTGATCCTCCGACGCTGCCCGCTCAACCCGTTCGGCAAGTTCGCCGTCCAAGCGAAGGGACACCACCTTGCTGTTGTTGGTTTCCGCTGCCATCTGTGCCCAGTTGTAAACCGGCGACAACAGAAGGCAAGCCAAAAATGCGCTTGCCCTTCATGTAAACAAGCGTTACAGGGATTGGCCATGGCAACCAAGACCGTGGCCACAAGGTTGGATCCTGCGACGCTGGAGCGATTGGCTCGCGTTGCGCAGGTTGACCGCCGCTCCGTCGCTCAGGTGATGGCGATGTTGATCGAGCAGGGACTCCCGGCGTGGGAGACTGAAATCGAGGCTCGAAAGGCAGGTTTTACACCTACCCCTCCTCTGGACCGGCCGACCATCGCAGATCGCCTTGTTCGGTCGGCGACAAAGAGAGCGCGATCAGCGCGCGAACAGTGATGGCGTCGCGCTCAAGTTGCTGCGCGATGCGTTCCAAATCCTCCGGGGTCATGCCTAGCATATCCCTCCACGTCTCAGGGTCCATGGGAGGAGAACGCGCAGAGGGGCGTCGATCTTACATCTGTTTTGCCGCGATTGCGCTTTTGCTGTTCGCAGGCTGTTCCGAGCCCAGCGACCGTGGTCCATATCAGAGATTTACCATTGTCTGCCCTGATGCCGGAGCTAACGCTTCAACCTTCGTTGCAGGCATCCGTCTCAGGCCGCTCATCCTACTTGACTCCGTCACCGGACAAACGTGGCGGTTGATCATACACGATGACCCTTGGCTAACTAATGCTGCCGCAATGAACGTAGACACTCCGTGTTGGGTTCCAATTCCACGCGTCCAACCATGATCTTTCGGCTTTCGTTCTATCACCCACCCTTCTGGCGTAGTCGATAGGCCTATCGACAAACCTGCGCAAGATCATGATCTTCAAACGCATCCGTAACGGCCAAGAGTCGAAGTACTGGTACTGCAAGGTTGTATTCCAGGGTCGACAGATTCCCCGGTGCACCAACTACACCAATCGGACCGACGCCGAGCGGTTCGAGCGCACCCTGCGCAAAGCGCTGGCCGGCGAGCGAGAGCAGGCGGTCGCCGCCCTCGACGCCTCCCGCCTGCGGGCCGCCGCTTCGACCGTCACCATCGGCCAGGTGGTCGAGGCGTTCGGGCAGGCCCCAGGCGACTGGACACCCCAGACGCGTCGCGGGTACACGGGCGGGCTACGCTGCGTGATCGAGACCGCGCTCGGTGAGGATCCGGCGTGGACCGAGCGGCCGGTGTCAGTCCTGACTGGGGATCTGGTCTACCGGTACCGGCAGGCGGTGCTGCGCGAGGCCGCCGGCGCCGATGCCGCGCGCACGGCGCAGCTGTCCCGCAGCGCCAACACGGCGCTCCGGTCCGCCCGAGCCCTGTTCGCACCCGCCCTCATCGAGTACTACCGCCGCACCGCGCAGCTTTCCCTGCCCGACCTTTCTGAGTTTCGGACGGCGCCGGGGTTTCGCGGGGTGGCCAAGGAGGACTACAGGATTCCCTCGGACGACCTGATCCGGCGCACCATGGAAGACCTTGAACGCACTCGGCAGTCGCACCCCGACCGCTACGCCGCGATCTGGCTGGCCCTCGGGTTTGGCCTGCGCCGCTCCGAGGCCGCGGCCGTGCGCGCAGGCTGGTTCATCACGGTGGGCGGGCGGGTGCACCTCGAGTTGCGCGAGGTAATCCAGCCGGGCACGCCGGCGCAGACCTCCGCGGCAACCAAGAACGGGCAGGTGTGCCCCCGGATTCCAGTGGCGAACGGCGCCTGGGCCCACCTTGAGCCCATTGTGTCCGCCCGGAAGCCCGAGCAGCACGTCCTGGCTCCCGATGGCCACGCCACTTACCGCGGGGACGACCTGTTCGACGACCTCTCCGGGTGGCTGCGCACGCTGGGATGGGAGACGGACAAGGCGTTCCACGAATTTCGCGCGCTCGCCGGGTGCTGGGTGGCCATGCGGGACGGTCTGCTGGTGGCGCGCGACTGGCTGCGCCACTCCTCAGTCACGACCACCGAGAAGCACTACGGCCGGTACGTCCGCACCCAGGTGACCGATGCCGCGTGGGATACCTCTCGGGATACCACTGCCGACCGCATCCAAACGCAGCCAAACAACGTTTCGGTGGTATCGTTTGGAGTCATTCCGCAGCAGTTGCCAACCGTTCAGGTCGTTGCTGCGGAGCCGGTTGGAATTGCAAGTTCCTGATTCCAGGTTGGTACGGCCGGCAGGGCTCGAACCTGCAACCTTCTGATCCGAAGACCGATCACTCCGGAATCGTCGGCTTTTTGCTGCAACATGTTGCGGTGATTTGCTGCTTCCGGATACCCCGTTGGATTCCTATCTCCGAAGCTTCTTGGCCTGCTCCACCAATACCCGGGCGCGCTCCCCGGAAGCGTGGTAAAGCCGCTGTCGGACCTCAGGATCAAAGTGGTACGTTGCAATTCCGCGCGCCAAATCGATCTGCTTTTTGTCTTCCTCCATGTTCTTCCACAGAGTCTCCTCGTTTGGGCTCAGCGGATTGACTTTGGACCTCCGCCGCGACGCCGCCTGGGCGTACAGGTCGTAGAATTCCGTCAGGTGCCGGTTGGCCGCGGTGAACTGGCCGCCCCGTCGAAACAATGTGCCAAGCACTGGCGTGTCCGCTGCCTCCCATCCGCGACGCTTGATTTCGTTCTGCAGCCCGATCGCCTCGATGAAATCGGACGCCATGCCCCCTCCAAATTGCCGGATGGCGGCATCCACTCGACGGGGAGAAATGGTGTTGGGAAACGCGTCGCCGAGGGCGCGCGCCAGCCACGACGAATACTCCGATCGTTGATCCCCCGGGGGCAGATCAATCTGAGCCCGCGGGACAATGGGCCGATCCCAGAACCAGTCCCGGTTGGCCAGCTGCTGGCCGATTGCCTCGAGCGCGACCGGCGCCCCCACAGGATTCATCGAGGTGACGATGTGTTCGGCCGCCGCCACTGCCGCCTCGGGATCCTCCCGGTGCCACCAGTCCAGGATCGCCTCGGGGAGCACCATGAACAGATTGCCCCACTCCGGAGGCCGTGGGATGCGGAAGACAATACCCTCGGGGCCCTCGATGTTGGTGAACAGGAACCGTTCGCGCCATGGCATTGCCCGGTACCAGTCCTGATCTCGGTTGCGCAACCAGTTGGCTACCCCCAAACCCATCATGAACGTTCCGCCGATGACCACGCGGCCCAGCGCCGTTCGCTGGTTGGTCAGGTTCCGCTCCGCGTACGCGGGATCCACGGCTGCCCGCAGCGTGCGACCGGCCGTCCGCATGCCCTGGATCGACACGTTGTAGAACGGCACGTACAGGTTGACCTGGCGCGAGACGGAACCACCGGCCGTGAAGTCGGTCGTGACCCGCTTGGCCGCCACCGACATGGCCACCGCCTGGTCTGGGGTGAGCGTCATGCCCGGTTTCCACCCCATCTCCGCCGCCTTCAGGCGCAGCTGGGTCAGACGCGGCACCGATTCGAACCCGGAAATCAACTCCCGGTAGGTGTTCACCGGCTCGGTCACCACCCGCAGCAGCTTCCCATGGAACGCCCCCTTGAGTGCTGACCGCGTCTGGGAAATGTCGTGGGCCATTGAGTTGGCCATGGGCACCCCCAGATCCTGCAGGGCCTCCCACCACGCCGACGGCTTCACACCAAAAGGCCCTCCCAAGGCGGCCCGTGCCATGTCACCCACCGATGCCAGGTACGCCGCCAACGCCTGCTGTGGGGATCCGGTTCCTTGCAGCTGCATGGCCGCGTTCTGGGCATCGCGCAGCGTGTTGGTCACAAACTGGAACGAAGCGCGCAGGCCCACGGTTCCCATCTTGAAGGTCCGCGTGTTCCACGCCGCGACGGCCGGCAGAATTCCCGCCGCCACCTTGGGATTGTCGACCCCCGTCAGGATGTCGAACACCTCGGGCTTCAGGGTGTACCATTCCGTCTTTCCTCCGGGCCCCTTCCACGGGAACACCGGGTCAATGCCCCCCGGGCGCTCAGCCTCCTTGAAGTACTCGACGAGCGCGTCGTCCGGCAGCCCCCTCAGGTCCGCACCCTGCGCCTCCAACGACCGCCGCAGGCGCCCGACGGACACCACTTCCTGCACCTGATTCACCGGCACGCGTTCGACCAGCCACCCCATGCCCGGCTTCTGAGCCAGGTCGATCACGGTGTTGGCCACCATGTCCCGGTGCGCCTTCTCGATGATGTTGCCCGCGACCTTGAGCGTTGACTCGAGCACGTCGCGGATCGGGCGCCCCGACCCGCGCATGCGCTGCAACCCGCCACCGTCAGCCCCAACCATGGCGTTTCGGGCGGTGCCCTCCTCGATCAACCGCGGCAACGGCACGTAGTCGCTCGACCCCCTGCGGATGGCCGCCACCAACTCGGCGTTGGCCGGGCTGGACCCCGCATAGTAGTCCAACACCCCATCCCACCACTGGTAGTATCGGGTGGCCGCCATCTGCATGCGCGGCGTTTCCACCGCCGAGATGATGGACCGAGCGTCGTCGATGGACAGGCCGGTCTCTTGGCCTTTCCCAGCCCGCTCCAGGGTGCGGCGGGCCCACAGGTAAAGCTTGAAGTCCTCGATGCGCGCACGGATGCGGCTGTCGAAATGAGTCGACACCCCGTGCAGGAACCGCGTCCACCCGGAGAAGTCCGCCAGCACCGGAGCCAGCACGTCGGCCAGCGGAAGACCGGCCACCCGGTTGCCATTGATGTCGATGGGCCCCGATTCCACGAACCGCTCGAGCACCGTCGGCGCGATGCCGCGCAGTCGGGTGGCCACCAAGTACGGATCTTCGCCCGGCCGCAACGGCTTCCCCGTCCGCTCCTGCCAGAACTGGGACGCCTCCGCCAACGGCGCCAGCTGCTCCACCTGGGCCTGCGTGCCCAACGCCTTGGCGACCTTTCTTCGGAACGCGGTCAGCCTGGAGTCGTAGGGCTTCATCATGGCCAACCCGCGCCCCCGCATGCCCTGACCGCGCCAGACGTCGATCATATCCCGCGCCTTGCCCAGCTCCGCCACCACCGCCGGATGCTTGGGCGCGATCTGCGCCTTGAACCACGCGAGAGTCTGCGGCGCCTGCGTCGCCACGTCGTCCGTGCTCAGGTAGTGCCGCACGAACTCGGACCATCCTTCCTCGATGTAGCCCGCCGCCGGCTTCCGCGATCCGTACAGCTTGACCCCCAAGGCCCGGAGTTCCGCCACCACCGGCTTGGGCAGGGTGCGCTTCAGGATCCCCGACGCGTTCCCGGTGCCGGTCCTGCGCGACCAGAACTCCCGGGCCAGCGCGTGCGCCACCTCATGCGTTGCCGTCGGAATGTTGGACGCCGAGTTGAGGCGGATAACCTCCTGCTTGGGCCGGAAGAAGCCGCTGGCCCACCGCTTCGCGGCGCCCATGCGGCCGACGCGGATCGGAGTCCTTGTCCCCGCCACGCGCATCACCTGCTCCAACTGCGACATGATCCCGGGGATGTCCGTGCGGCCCTTCACAACCGGATTGACCGACACGGGCATCCGCACACCCGTCGTCGGCGTGGTGCCCGCCGGCAGGCCGAGCACCTCGCCGCCCTCCTGAAGGCGCGACATCTCCGCGCGGTCCGCAATGACGTCCGCGGCGTCCGTTGATCCGTACTCCTCCCGGAAGGTCCTGGCCGCTCTCGCCGCCTGCTCAGGCGTGGCTCCGTCCAGGAGCGCCGCCATGCCCACCTGCTGCGCGTTACCGTCGCCGGGCGCCGCCCGCCCGATGCCCTCGGCGGCCTCCGGTGTCACGCGACCCTCGCTCACCGCCCTCGCCAGATCATCCGACGCCGACAAGGCCACCGCCGCAGCCGACCGTTCCGCGGGGGTCGGGTCCGCGATGGCGTCCAGCGCCGCTTCCGCCCCGCCATCCTCCGCCGCCCGGCGGATGGCCTGCACGCGCTCCACGAACGCCGCAGCAGGCGCCGCGGGCTCCGCGGCCACCTCGGGCACCCTGGGGGCCAACTCGATCAACGCGTCGGCCGCCTGCACGGCGTCTGCCGCTGCCACCCAGCGCTCCCGAGGCTCCACCATGGGCCGCGGCGCCGTCATCCCCGCCGTCTCCACGTCCGGCGCCAGCCTTGCCTGGTTCAGCTCCGCCGCCAAACCGCGGGCCGCCGCAATCCTGGGTGGAGTCACCGCATGGCGGGCCGCCAACCCCGTGAATCCCGCGGTGGTCGCCAGATTGCCCACGGCCTCCACCTGCTCTTGCAGGTTGCCGGTCACCAGGGCTTCGCCGGCCTGACCGGCCGCGTCCGGCAGGTGTCGGGCCATGTCCAACCCGAAGGCGCCCGCCAGCAAACGGCC
>CAZCHJ010000022.1:8135-15273 GCA_964498735.1 uncultured Gammaproteobacteria bacterium
CCTGCCCGGCCTGCTCGTTCACCGCTGGGTCCTGAGCCAGAGCCTCCCCCATGGCGCGCAACCCAGGTGCCAGCGCCGACTTGAGGCGCGACAGGAGCGACGGCTTGGCGGCCTCGACGATTTCGTATCCGTTCTCGTCGACCGCGGCCCCCACGATCTCGTACCCGTTCTCGTCGACGTCGACAATCTCGTACCCGTTCTCGTCCTTCACTTGTACCCTCGCTTCCTCTCCTCCTCCACCCGACCGGCCGGAACGCGCACCTTCTGCCCCTTGGGGTTGGTCATGATCACGGTCGACGTCTCAGCCGCCGCCGGCGCCGGGGCGGCCGCCGGCTTCGTGGCCGGCAACATGGCTTTCAACTCCTCAATCTGACCGTCGATCTCCTTGAGCGCGGCCGTGTCCTTCATCGTGGCAGCCAGCGTGCGTTGCTGCATGAGCTCGGAGATCGTGTCCCGGACGCGGATCTGCGTCGACGGACTGAGCACGCGCGGGTCTCGAATCATCGCGCCCGTAGCTCCCTTGGGCATGGCGTTTCCAATGACGTTGCCTTCCGCGTCGCGCACAGGCACGGCGCTGACGCTGTCCGGCATGCTCGGCATCGTCTGGCCGGTCTTGCGGTTGTAGACGCCCTTCTGTCCGCCCACGTCAAACACCTCGAGAACGTCCTTGGCTCCCGGGAGACTGGTGGATTCCCGATCCCGCCGCATGATGCCGTCGATCACCCGGGCCGCCACATCCGGATCCGCCCCGGGATTCTGCTCCATGGCCCGCGCGATGGCTGCGGCGGACGCCGACGCATCGGAAGCAGGATTTGCCAGCGCCGGGGTCGCCTGCATGAGCATGCGGAAGGTCGACCGTCGCAAGTCCTCGCGTCGGGTGTCGCCCTTCTCCTGCATGCTCAACGTGCGATTGCGGTAGGTCTCCAGCTCCTTGCGCGCGGCGGCTTCCTCGGCGCGCGCGTTCTCGTCCAGGAGCATCTTGAACGACACCCCCAGCTGCCCGAGCTTGGCCTTCTTGGCGCTCAGCGAGAGGCCGGAGAATTTCTCCATGTTGCCCAGCTCCTCCAGCACCGCCGGATCCAGCCGACCTTGCTGGGCCATGGGGGCCGCCGCCTTGACCATGGTTTCGAAGGCGGCGTCGGCCGCGGCGGATTCCTCCTTCGACCTGCGGTAGTTGGTGATCGCGTTGCCGATGTTCTCTCCCAGGCCGCTCACGGCCTGGTACAGGTACTGGTCGCCTCGATACTGGATTCCCGGGTTGTAGGGCATGGATAGGTTCCTCGCGTTACGCCGGCACAGGCACGGCCTCCTTCTTGAACTGCGTTTCCTCGACGATCGGCCACAGCGCCCGGCTGACCGCGCGCACCGACGGTTGGCCGCCGGTCAGGTAGGCCACGGCCAGCACCATGTCGTTGCCGGCCACCCGCAGCACGTCCTGCAGGATCCCCGACAACTCCAGGCTCGCCCGGTACTTGGCAGCCACCACCGCCACCACCGGCGCGAGACTGGCCGCAAACCGCTGGTAGAACGCCGAACTGAACAGCACCGCTGCGTCCGCGCACAGGTCCACCACATCCGCAGGCCGCCCCGCCTCGTCGACGTGATCGTCGATCGCATGACACCACCCGTGCCACGCCAGCAGGAAGGCATAGGCGTCCTGCTGCCCGTTGGACGCCAGGGCGTACAGCCTCAGGATGCGTTGGGTGGCTCCGGCCATGGTCACAGCGCGGCAGCGGCGGCTCCAGCTCCTGAACTCGCGAGGGCCCCGGTGGCGGCGGACGTTCCAGCGGCGGACGACAACCCCGACAGGCCAAGTTGCTTCGCGACGTAGTCCGAGGCCTGCGACTTGATGCCGTCGCGCTGCGCCATCATCTGACCAGCTTTGTCGTTCATCCTTCCCAGCGCAGTGTCTTGGAGGCCCAAGGCCTTCATCCTCTGCCGGCGACGTTCAATGTCCTCAATCGTCAGCGGGTCGCTCATGGGCGCGACCTGGGGCTCCGTGAAGTTGAATCGGTCGATGGAGTACATGGCGGGTCAGAGCGAGCTTCCGATCGAGCCCGCGGCGTTGATGCCGGCCGCGGTGATGGCTGTGTCGTTGTTGGCCTGAGCGATCTTGGCGGCCGCCTTGGCGTTGAAGTTGGTGTTGTTCAGGTCCGACGCGTAAGCGTTGAACGGGTCGAAGCTCTGCGCCGAGGCGCCCATCGCTCCCCCTTGGCCCACCACTCCGGGGGCCATGCTGGAGACCGTGGACGGCCGCCCAAGGATGGCCAGGAACGGGTCGCCTTGCGTCGCACGCCGACGGGCCGCCACGTCTTGGGCAAACCCGCGATTCTGCTGGAGCATCGCGTTGGCCTCCCGCCCAAGAAAGAGTCCCTCCACCGACGCATCCGGCGCACCGAATCCCATGCCGCGGGCGGCCTGGGCGGCCCGCACCCCCTGCGACACCTGATCCGCCAACGCGGGATCGAGCGCACCTCCGGAGTCCAGCGCCGCCTGCGCCTGCGCCGCCAGCGCGTCCTCCAGCGCGGCCGCCTGAGGATCCGCCTGGCGCAGCGCCGTGGTGGCTCGGCCTCCCAGCCGCTCGACGTCCGCGATGTCTCGTTCCCGCTGACCGGACGCCGCGCGGGACGCGAACTCGGTCAGCTGCGGCTCGATTTCCGCGTAGGTCGCCAGCAGGCCCGGCTGGGCGTCGGACCCGAGCAGACTGCGCCGCAACGTCGCGACGTCGAGGTCGGCGTACTGCGGGCGGTACTGTTTGTTGGCCGCGAAGATGTCCGGCGCCAGGTCAATCTGCGCCTGCAACGAGTCGCGGCCTTCCTCGGCCATGCTGCGGGGTGCGGGGGTGGAGACGGTCGATCCCATATTCGTGACGGTGTTGGCGGTTGATCAGTCGGGCGTAGCGATCCCAGCGGTACCGGCGGACGGGCCCGGTGCCGCGGCGCTGCCACGCCACCCATGTCCGGCGGTAGGGTGCCACCTCGAGAAACCGGCGCATGTCGCCGGCCGCGAGGTGCACGAACCACGCGTCCGCCGACGGCATGGCCAGGATGAACGCATCGTCGCCGCTGTAGACGAACCCACGGCGCAGGTAGTTCGCCACCAGCTCAGCGAAATCCCCGGATGGATTCATGCGCTGATAGGCGTCCATAGCCTGTTCGATGGGCGTGATCATCGGATGGCGGATACCAGGAACTTCCACTTGGTGAGGGTGATGGCCGTGTCGTCGCCAGTGGACTTGTTCTGGACGCGGGCTCCGGTGCCGCCGTTGTCCGGCTGAAACATCCGCAGCACCCCGGCGCTGCCATTGGGCACCAGGCCGTACTGCCCGTTGAAGTAGGTGCTGGCCGTTGTGTCGAACTTCACCCACTCCATCGGGATGACGTCGTTCTGTGCCCAGCCCGCATCGCCGCCGGCATCCGTGCAGATGAGCCATCCCTGGACGATTCCCGGGCGGGCCCCCAGGCCGGTGTCCACGTCCACACCATTGGCCCATCCCGCCGCCGTGGGCAGGGTCACCGACGCCGGCGAGTTGTAGCGGGCCCCGGCCCCCGTGGTCCCCACCGCCAGCACCCGTCCCTTGGAGTCCACCTGAATGCTCGTCGGGTTGCTGTAGGTCCCCGCCGTTCCCTTGTCGGGCAGCAGATTGGCCAGCGAACACCGACCCGCCTGGGATCCATCCTCCGCCGAGGCGTCCCGCAACAGGACCTCGTCGCCGTCAGCCGTCGCCGTCACATCGGGCGCCTGCGCGACCAGCTGTTCCGCCAGGATGGCGGGGGTCATGGTGACCGCCGCCGTCCCGTTGTGCAGCGTCAGCTTGTCGGCCGTGTAGGACGTGAACGCCGTGGCCGCCGTGGCCGCCAGCGAGAACACGCCGTTGATGAGGTTCGCCACCGTGATCGCCCGGTTGGCCGTGGCCGAAAGGTCGTAGACCGGGATCTTGTCGTCCACCGCCAGCGCCGTCACTGCGGTCATCCCGTTGAAGGCATTGGCGCCGAGGTGATTGAAAGAGATGGCGCCGTCCGCGATGTCCGAGCCGCCAACCCCGCCCGCCAGGGTGACTGTTGGCAGGAACGCGGCATTCCAGTCGTCCACGTCCCATGCCTGGCCCGCCACCATCGTGTTGCCGCGTGATACTGTAGCCGTGAGTGCCATAAGGTTCCTCGTTCAACTTCTGGTTCCGTCGCTGGTGCTGCCGCGAATGGCCTCCACCTCCACGCCTGCCACGTACAGGCGGCCTGCGGTACTGGCGAACTCCAGCTGCACAAAGGCGCCACGATCCGCCAGACGCCGGGACACCTCCACCGCCTGAGTCACGCCGAACGCGATCGTTCCGGCCCCGTCGGAGTCGGTGACCTTCAGCCCGTCATCCCCCACCGCAGCGGCGTAGTCCTCACGATGCGGGGTGGACCAGTCATCGTCGGCGTTGGTCGGGTCCCAGTCGGCCTGCCCGTAGGGTCGGCGGTACTTCGCGGGATCCACGGCGATGGCCTGCACCGTGCGGGATTCAGCGTAGCCATCCTGCAACGCGGTCACAGTGGCCTCCGTCGCCCAGGTGTGGACGCGCGCCGAATACCGGATGAACCGCTTCGAGCCCAGCGCCCGCCCGCCGTAGCCGCGGGTCCGGACCACTGATTCGACCGGCCGGTAGGTGAGTTCACCGGCGGCATTGCCCGTGTGATCCCTGGAACCGTCCTCGTACAGGCAGATGAACCCAGCCGAGGAGAGGAACCCCAGGCGCACTCCGCCGCCGTAGGTGAACCGCACGAAGTCCCGGACCTTCGTGGCCTGACTGAGGTCGTACCCCGCCCACTTTCCGGTGAGCGTCGAGTAGACCAGCACCGCGTTGTTGTCCGTGGCTCCGTCCAGCGGCACCGCGAAATAAACGCGGTTGTCGTGCGTCGCCGCCACGACGTTCTGCGCATGCTCCCAGTTGATGCGGTCGATGATCGGCTGGATGGCCTGCGACACCGGGACGTCGACCCCCTGGAGCGCGTTGGTGGACGTCTGCGTGATCGAGCAGATGCCCCGGCGGTGGCCCAGGAACCACAGGTCCTTTCCAACCTGCACGAATGACCGCGGCGCCAGGCAGCCGTAGGCGTCGGTGATCGAGTCGAGGGTGGCGTTCTGCGCCAGCTCGTCGTTGGTGCCGGTCACGTTGGACACCACGTAGATGCTGCGCTCCTTGGCGGCCACCAAGGTGGTGTCGTTGAACTTGAACACCCCCACCAGCCGGTCCGCCGACCCCTGGTTGATCTTGAAGCTCTGGTAGTACAGCTCCCTTCCTTGCAACACCGACGTCACGCCTCCGATGTCCGACACCCATACGGTGTCCACATGCTGCTGGTCCGTGCGCGCGTCGACCACCAGCAGCCGGTTGCCGAAGTAGATGCCGTGCGTTGCGGTCGGGATCTTCTCCTTGTCGACGGCGTCCCCGGACGGCTCGGGCAGCGACTTCCACCCCTCGTCGATGTTCTCCAGGTACAGCGGCGGCAGATCCGCCCCGCGGAGCATGACCATGCCGTTGTAGGTCTGGATCAGGTCCGTGCAGGCATCGAAGTCGGTGCCGGTCGGGGCCGTGATCGGGGCGCCGGTGACGCCCGGCCGGGCCCGGTAGGACCGGCCGTTTGGGTAGGTGGCGTCCGCCGCGCGGATGACGACCATCCATTCCAGGCCGGTGACCGGATCATTGAAGGTCTCGGCGCGCCGCACGGCACCGTAGGGCACCGCCAGCGCAGCGTCGCCGCCCTGCTCCCCCTCGGCGCCCCACGTCATGATGCGGATACCGCGGCGGGTTTCCGCGCGTCCGTTGTCGAACCTCGCGTTGACGGCGTGCGCCACCTCGCCCTCGCCGAGCACGCTGGGGTCGAGGCGCGCGTTCACGCCGTAGAACGCCACGTCGCCGTCGCGCAGCGGTTCGTCGTCCAGTCGACCGTATGACCGGTGCCGGTTCACGCCTTGCGTTCCAGGGCTTCCACGCGCCGCGAGTGCTCTTCGATGGCGGACGCCACCTTGGTCATTGCCACCGTATTCGAGACCACAACGTCGCGGAGATCCTTCGCGTTGGCCTCGTTCGCATCCTTCAGTTCGGAGAACAGGGAGCGGTTCTGGTCCACCATCCACTTCAGCAGGAACCCCAACCCACAGAGCAGCAGCACGCCGATGGCAGCCAACCACCAGGTGGCTCCCTTGCCAGCCACGCGATCGATGGTGTCGAGCATGGCCTGGTCGCTGGTGGCGGATGCAACAAGGGTGAACACGGTGTTCATGGATGCTGCGTGCATGAATGGCCTATTGCGGATCGGTTTCGGTTTGTGGCTGCGATGGGTCATCTTTGGGTTTGAGCACCCATTTGAAACCAGACGGCGCGGCGAGTTGCTGGCCGACCTGCGCTCCGCCACCCATGGGGATTCCGTAGATGGCACCAATGAGCGGAGCCATCTTTGTGAACCCGTCAATGAGCTTGTCGACGTCCGACTTCTGCGACTGCTCGGCCACCTCCAAACCTTGTTTCTTTCCGTCCTGCGTGGCTTTCAGTCCCTTGATCGCCTGGGACGAGCTTACGGCTGCCGTTGCGCTTGCCCGGGTGGTTGTCTGCCGCGTCTCGGTTACGGTGACCGCGTTGGTGCGCCCGCGCTCGTCGAGCTGGATGGTGCGCGTAGTCGTCGACTGATCGCCCTGACGCGTGACTGAGCGGACGCAGCCGGTCAGGCAGAACGACAAAAGGATGATGGCAGACAATCTCATTGGATTTGCGTCTTCAGTGCGTTCGGGTGCCCTGATCCGTCCGGGCGGAAATTGGCTCGAGTGATGGGTGCCGGGCTGCGCTTGGTGTGAAACACGGTGACGTCATCGGGCAGCACGCAGTCCTGGATGCGCACCAGACATGGGGCGGGGTTGTCTACGGCCGCGACGTACAGCCCATCAAATCGGGTGCCGGATATGAGCGCATGCACATCGGGGCCCGCTCCCGGGAGATGCTTGATCTCGATGAGCCGCGGCGAACGAATTGTCCCACCGCGGACCACCACCGACCTCTGGGCTTGACGATCCTGGCCGATGAGGCAGATGCCGGCCCATTCACCGACCAGATGGCAGTCGAGAGCCTCGATGTCTCGGGCGTGCCCGGTGTCGTTGTAGA
>CAZCHJ010000023.1:0-13333 GCA_964498735.1 uncultured Gammaproteobacteria bacterium
TGCAGATTCATAAGATGAAGACTGAAGGTTGGCCTGATTTCAAAAAGGTCAATCTCGCAGATGGACTCAAGAAGAACCTCATGGAAGAAGTCGAGGTGGAAAAGCTGAAGAATGACCTCTCTACCGATTTCAAGTACCCAGACCTGAGCCAGATGGAGTCGATTAAAATAAAAGGCAAGGAGAATGATCCGAAGGAGGTGAAGAAAATAGTCTCCGACTACCGAAGAAAGCTGAAGCAATTCGAGAATGTGTCGATAAAGCCCTTGAAGATACGATTGAGAAAAACCTACACTGACGTTGCCGAAGAAATTCACGGACCCTTGAAAAGCAAGGACAAAAGGAAGAAAGCCTCACTTCTCCGTCAGCACAGGCACCGATCGAAGATGTAACAGATATGTGACACTTTCTCAGCCGAAAAGCTGTCACAAGACAGACGAGACATCGTGATGTAATACCCACCAGAGATGGTGGGTATTTTCGTATCCTCTCCAATCTCCCAATTATTAAATTAACAATAAACATATGCAAAAGAACAAACCCCTGGTCTGGCGTACCGAAAAACGCCGAGTCAACGATTTGCTTCCATACGAGAAAAACCCTCGCAAGATCACCGACAAGCAGATGGAGGATTTAAAAGTAAGCCTCACAAAGTTCAATCTTGCCGAGATCCCTGCCATCAATCTCGATGGCAAGATATGTGCTGGACACCAACGCATCAAAGCACTCCAGCTCCTCGGTCGTGGAGAAGAACTGATCGAAGTGAGGACTCCGAACAGGAAACTCACACCTTCCGAGTTCAAACAATATTTACTCACCTCAAACCGCTCTGGTGGATCATGGGATTTCGACATCCTCGCAAGCGACTTCGATATCGACACCCTGCTTACATCAGGCTTCGATTCAAGCGACCTCACCAACATCTTTGATGATTCGCTTGAGGTGAGCGATGACAACTTCGATGAGGAAAAAGAACTGGAAAAAGCAAAAGATACGGACATCAAGGCTGGCGACTACTTTTCATTAGGAAGACACCGCCTTCTTTGTGGAAATTCACTTGACCCAAGCACGGTAAAGAAACTGATGGATGGAAAGCTGGCAGACATGGTAAATGATGATCCGCCTTTCAATATCAACCTGAGCTACGACAAGGGCGTCGGCAACAAAGCAAAGTATGGCGGCACGACCAACGACAACAAATCTGAAACTGAATACAGGAAATTCCTCACGACACTCATCCAGAACGCACTCTCCGTTTCAAAGAAAGATGCACACATCATGTTCTGGTGCGATGAGCGGTATGTGTACCTGTTGCAGGAAATATATAAAGAGCTTGGCATTGACTCAAAGCGACTGTGTATTTGGATAAAGGATAACGCATCGCCGACTCCGAATGTCGCTTTCAACAAAGTGACCGAGTACTGCGTGTATGGGACTGTCGGATCGCCGTTTCTCTCCGACAAGGTGAAAAACCTCAACGAAATATTAAACAAAGAAGCAACCACAGGAAACCGCCTTAGCGAAGATATCCTCGACATGCTCAATATCTGGTTAGTGAAAAGATTGCCATCGCAGGAATACCAGCATCCCACTCAAAAGCCACCGACACTTCATGAGAAGGCACTCCGAAGATGCACGAAACCAGGAGACATCGTCCTCGACCTCACCGCAGGATCAGGAAGCATCATGTCTGCGTGTGAACAACTGAAGCGCACCGCATACCTTTGCGAAATGGAGCCAATATTCTGCCAGCTCATCATTAACAGGTTTAAGCATCTCAACCCCAATGAAAAAGTCACAAAGCTCAATTAAGGCAGGAACGATCTGGAAGCTTGGCGATCATATTCTTGGATGCGGTGATAGCAGAGACAAAGAATTTGTGGCGAGAGTTGTTGGCAAGCAGAAGATAAAGGCGGTGATAGTCGATCCTCCATACGGTGTCGCGGTCACCGAATCGAAAAGAAACTTCCAAGCATTGAAGAAAGACAAAGTGATTGCGAATGATCAAATCCAAAGTGACGAGGAATACAATAAGTTCACCGAAGACTGGCTTGGTGCAGTTACTCCTCATTTTGAAAAGAAGAACGCCCTCTACATATTCAACTCCGACAAGATGATATTCGCCCTGCGTGAAGCAATGCTCCAAACAGGATGCAAATTCGCACAGCTCATCGTCTGGGTAAAGACTCATGCGGTCATTGGTCGGATGGACTACGCCCCAATGCACGAGCTCATCGCATATGGGTGGTTCGGCACGCATGAATTCCTGAAATCAAAAGACAAGTCGGTAATCATATATCCGAAACCGAACAAAAGCCCCATGCATCCAACCACTAAACCCGTGCCACTCGTCCGCCACCTCATCTTAAACAGCACTCGAATCAACGATATTGTGTATGACGGATTCCTCGGTTCAGGCACCTGCCTCTTGGCATGCGAGCAGACCAAAAGAAAATGTATCGGCATCGAGCTTGATCCTGAATATGTAAAGACCGCAATTCTACGCTTCGAGAAATTAACAGGAATAAAGGCAGTAGAGATATGAAAAAGGAAACTATAAGAAAACGGCAAGATGCCGAGAAGAAAATCCTCCTTGAACATCTGAAGAAGATTCCGATCATACAGCTTGCCTGTGAGCGCACCAATATCTCAAGGCCGACATATTACCGTTGGAGGAACGAGGATGCCGAGTTCAAAAAGAATTCAGATGAAGCGATGAAAGACGGCAAGGAGATGATCAATGACCTGAGCGAATCGCAATTGATTGCTCTCATCAAGGACAAGAACTTCCATGCCATACAGCTATGGCTCCGACAGCACCACCCTGAATATGGAAACAAGCTCGTGGTAAAAGCGACGATCGAGAAAGAGGATCCGCTTACTCCAGAGCAGGAGGCACTCATTCGTGAGGCTTTGGGTATAAAAGATACAACAGAAGATGCATAATCATGACGCAGAAATCGAACAGGAAAAGCTTGCGCTGATCGTCAAAGACCAGCGTATTCGACGTGAGCTAACCAAAGCATGTCACCACTGGTTCTTCCACGTGTACTTCGCCCACTATGTGAAATACAAGACGGCAAGATTCCAGAAAGAGCTGTTTGAGGTGACGGAAGACGAATCGCAGAAGACGGTGGTGATCGAAGCGTTTCGAGGATCAGGCAAAACCACCATCATGGGTACGTCATATGCCATCTGGTCGATACTTGGAGTACAGCAGAAGAAGTTCGTGCTCATGATAGCAAAAACTGAATCTCAGGCGAGACAATATTTGGCGAACATTAAAATAGAATTAGAATCAAACACACTTCTCCGATCCGACCTTGGGCCATTTGAAGAACCTGACGATGAATGGCGTGCGACAAGTATTGTGCTTCCTAAATATGGAGCGAGAATTACTGTAGCTTCCATTGAAAGTTCAATTCGTGGTATCAAGCACGGAGCGCATCGACCAGACCTCATCATCTGCGATGACTTGGAGGACTTGGATATCGTGAAGACTTCAGAAAGCAGGGACAAGATGTACAAGTGGCTCACGGGAGACATCATTCCTCTTGGTGATAAAAGTACACGACTTGTAGTCATCGGCACGGCACTCCACCATGATTCGCTCATCACCAAGCTCAAGGTTGCGATCATCGAGGGACGGATGGATGGCATCACAAAGAGATACCCGTTTCTACGTGTCGATGGAGTAGCAACATGGCCGGAGAAGTTTCCGTTGCAAAGCGATGTAGACACTCTCAAGAAGTCAGTACCAAGTGTTCAAGCATGGGAGCGTGAATACATGCTCAATATCATTTCGGATGACAACCAACTCATCCGTCCTGAATGGATACAGTACTACGACGAGCTTCCTTCAAATGACAATCTCCGTTATGCAGGCATGGGAGTCGATCCAGCCATCGGACAGAAGAGTGGCAATGATTCGACAGCCATAGTATGCGGAAATATCTATGGGAGAAAAAAGAGTCTGAAGATATATGTATTGCCGAACCCAATCAATGCACAGCTCGATTTTACGGAAACGATATCAAGAGTAAAAACTCTTTCTACTACGCTTGGTAATGGCGTGCCAGTGTCCATGTGGGTCGAATCAGTCGCGTACCAGAAAGCGATCGTTGATCAGTTGCGATCAGATGGATATCCTGCCAAAGAATGGAAGACAGGTGGATCAGACAAGAGAGCGAGACTATCGCTCGTATCAAATCACATACAGTCTGGTACTGTATTGTTTCCACGGAAAGGCACGGAGAAACTGATCACCCAGCTCCTGGGGTTTGGAAGCGAAACACATGACGACCTCTGTGACGCCTTGGGCATATTGGTGCTTAGCGTCATTGAGCAGGATTCAAGGATCAACAAGGGATACCATACACTGTTTGATGAGAAGCTGTTGAATGAGAGTTACAGCGAGCGGATACCCCTTCGTGGCGAGGGGATGCTCGGCGTGATACTCGCTGATGCACGGCGAACGCACTCAACCATAGTGCTTCGGACGATAGAGGCAGCGGAAATTCTCTATCATGAGGCGGTTACTGATGCTGATACAGTAGCGAGAAAAGTGGTGGAGCTTGCCCTCAAATATGACGTACCGCTTTCTGATCAGAACATATTCATAGACAACAGCGGAAGCGGCATAGAGCTGTGCAAGCTTGTGAGAAAATATGCTGAGGGAAAATTCAGATTGGATAAGTATGAGAACTACCAGAGGTATGGATTTGATGTCAGTCATAGGTATATGTACAACGACGGGCAGTATGCAGACATCTATGCTTCAGGTTTCGGAAAGCTTGCGAAGTGGCTTCGAGGTGGTGGAAAGCTATTCAACAGACCGAAATTCGATGACCTCATCTACGTCACGTGGAAAGACAAGGATGGCAAGATGGAGATTGTCGACAAGGAGACTCTGCGAGAAGATGGCGTTGATATTTCGATTCCCGATGCTTTAGCGATGACGTTTGTGTGGGGAAAAAGGAACAACAACTACCCGATTGAGGAGTATGAGGAAGAGATGTTGTATCCGGAGATTGGGATTTAAATATTACTAGCTAGAAATTTCTTTTGCCAACTGTGCCATTTTCATATATCCCTCTTCAGTCATATTGTCCGTAAAGTTTTCAACCTTTACTGCACCACGGATATTCTGCCCTGCACTGAATATTTTGTACGACTTCTTAAACTCCTCAAATGGAACGAGCTGACCATCTTTAAAGGCTTGCTGTTCAAAACCTCTAAATGCTTCGGTCGCATCACCACCATTCTGGATAATCCAATATTCGACACCAATTCCTCCAAGACCACCTTGCTGTCCCTCTCCTCCCACACCCTTTTTGTAGCACCCCGCCTCTTTGAGTTTCTTTTTGGCGAATCGAATATTGGAAAGTGTATCCAAATATGCTTGCTCTCCAGATTTTTCTTCAATTGATTGATACTTCTCTTTAAGCGCATCGTGCGCATCAAATTCTTCTGAATCAGATTTTCTATTGAATCCGACATCTATGGTCATCTTGAATCCGTCTATCTCGACCTCGTTGGATCGAAACATCATCATTCCTTTATTTTCATATTGATCAGCTTTCGGGAAGATTCCACCTAATTTCTGCATTAGACTAGAGACTTTACTCCAATCAGTATCATCAAGCTTAATAGCGAAATCAAAATCAAGTTTTTCATCAAGTGACGATCCTCTACCCGTCGATCCTGTGTCTGCAATTACAGCGCCTTTCAAGCTGTCGTCGTATTTACCTTTATGTAAACCGATCCCTTCTTCAGCAAGCATCGTCTGAATTCTATTCATCACAGTGTCTCTGACTCTTGTGATACTTTCCATATTCTCGGAAGTTTGAGCCACACTTTTGATCTCGGAAACTTGCTCGCTTGCTTTCCAAGCATCGCTTACCTCTATATTGTCGCCATGGAATCGATTGATTCCTGAGAACACTTTTCTTTGCTGATCATATTCTTCTTTAGTGAAGATCACCTCTCCCGAAGCATTACAAAGTGGGATATAAAATCCTTTTTTAGCTATGAAGTATTTAAGCTGATCAATTTTTCTTTCACCTCTTTCTTGTTCTCCAATGTAAATAGCGTCAATTTCTGTTGAGCCGAAACCTGTTCGTATTCCATAGTGGCTATCAGCAATAACCCCAGTTTTGAATACATCAAGACCGTCTTTCTGAAATTGCTCTTTTTGTTTTACTACAAGCATGATGTCACCATAGCCAGAATTAAAGACTTCGGAAAAGCTTTTTCCATCGCTTACTCGGGTTAGGTCAGTATCAAGGGGTGTTGCGTCACTATTCTTGCTCGTGTGTTTAGAGTTATAACTTTCAGCACCGATAAATTCAGGGGCATATACTCCACGATCGAGATAGCTATCGAGATAATCACTTGAGATATTCTTCACCAGATCGCCTTCTTTTATTTCAATGATTCCCGATGATGCCCATTTTTCATTTCGGAGAGTTGTCTCATTTCGATATTCTTCCATTACTCTCAAAGCATTTTCGATGGAATCAATGCCGATACGCTTGAGGAAAGTTCTCTCGAATTTCTGAATAAGGCTTTCTCCATCACGTACCCCGAAAGCCTCTCCGAGTTGTTTAACCTCGGCTACCATTTCTTCGTCTGACATATCAGCGCTTACTCCGATACTTTCTCTTCCACTATGTCCTGACAATACATTTATCTTCTTCAAAAATAATTTGAGGGCTGCTTTTTCCTCTTCATCTAATGTGGTTCCTGCTTCAAATTCTGCCAATACTTCTTTGCCGTCTTTGAGAGCGAGCAGATATTGTTCAAGATTCGTATCAGCACTTGCGATATGCGCACGCATCAGATCTTTAAAGATCGTGAGTCTCCTTTCAGGAGAATTATGTAGCCCTTTCAATGAGTCTACTTTTCCACTTGCCACTGAGCGGGAAAGCCTGTCATCAGGATACAATATTTCAAAAACTTTATATTGCTTGCCGACAAGCGGGATATTGTTGGTCAAGAATATTTGCTCAATTTTTTCGAGCGCTTCATTCGCTTCTTCACTTGTTTTGTATTGTGCCACCAAAGGCGCAATTTCAGTAGCCAAATTTTTAAGTTCGCGAGAAGGAGAATCTTGGATTCTTTTGAAAATTTCTAGATATTTGGTCTGTTCAGGTGTGAAAGGAAAATCTTTGCTATCGAGGAGAGCTAGAGGATTGACACCGAGAGCCTTTTCAAAAAGGCGATCGAGTGCTTCTTGTCTGTCATCTCCATACTGGAGATACTCTTTTTCAAAAACAGAATATTTTGCAATCGCTTCAATCGGTCTTCCGTCTATCAAGGTATCGAGGGCTGATTTCCGTTGCTCTTCTGTTAAAGGAAAGGTGTTTGATTCTAAAAGTACTGTAGATTTTTTTGAAAGCAAATTGGAAAACAAATTTGCAATATCTTCTTCCGTAAAATGTATATCTTTCTGGCCAAGCATTTCCTGAACGCTCTGGAAATTCATGAACGTATGCTCAAGACCTTCGGTCTTGCTTAAGATATCTGGAATTATTGATTCGGGACTTTCTTTAAGGCGAGTAGCTGTAGTAATTATTTCATTATTTTCAACTCCACCAATCCCACCCAATGTGTCAGCGCCATATGCCTTAGAAATAAGATCAAACATATTGATATCTGGTACTGATCTCGCGGCTTCAAAAATATATTTTAAATTTTCTAAGCGGAATGCTTCAGACGCGTTATATTTAAAATTCTTTAACTGATCTCCCTTTATTGACCATTCTATAAAAAGATGTCCGTCACTAACGCCTAGAGTAGAAACAATATTTTTAAACAGTTCCAAATTATGACCTATATAATCTTTACGAACCTTAACCATCTCTCGGAAAAGACCAAATTCTTCTTTTGACATTGCATCCAGAACAATAAGATGGTCAACCGATATCTTTTTCATATCTTCGCCTACAGAGGCACAGCGATCAAAAACATGATCATCTAGACTCAAGTATTTTTCTAAATTAGGTGCATAATCAAAACTAATAACTCCATTGGCTATAAGAGCTTTTAATCTAGCAACACCCCTCTCATTCAATCCTCTAAAGACCTCGTGAGTATTATAGGTAATTTCTCTCATTTTCTTACCTTTGCCAAATTCTATTTTACACATTTCTTGAATTTCTGAAGGTAAGTCTGAAATCTGAGTTACAAACGCAATGAATTCATGGATAGGAATAGCGGAGATGTTACCATCGAATGCTTTTAATTTTGCAAGATTCTCCTCCGTAAGGATCTTTGCCACATCACCTAATCGAAAATACCAGGAGCCCTTCCATTGAAAGGTGACATGTGGATTTTCGGAAAGAAGTTGCATCTGATCTAAAGAAATATTTGCGAGATCCCTCAGTTCGAGTGTCTTGTCAGTTTCCTTAAAATCCATCTTATCCAAAGCTTTTAATTTCTCTATCTCTTCAGGATTGTCCAAAAGATCTTCGAGTGGATTACCATAATCACTCTGATTTATCCTCTGTAATGTTTCCAGGGATATCCCTTTCTTCATTACATCAAATGTGGCGCTGGCACGTTCCATTAACCTCTCAACATCGTATACAGAAGTAGGTTCTTTTTTCATCAGAGCCTTTACTATTTTCAAACCCTTATCATCAAGAGGAAAATGAGGATCAGGAACTGAAATATATTGATTTCCTTTTCTTTCTGCCCATTCCTTTTTTAAAGTTTCTGCATGTTCAAAATTAATGTTGTTAAGAATAAGATCAATACCTTTCACACCCCTTCTCCGTTCCATTTTTGAGGCAATTACTTCCGAAACATCTTTACCAAAGGTTTTTATATGGCCAACTATTTTAGCTGCCTTTCCAACAATTTCTGCAAGCCTCTCTCGAAGGCTTTGTCTAAGTGATACAGTCTCGTTTTTTAAGGACAAAAGTTCAGCCTTGAATTCTGTTCGTTCAGCTTCGGTAAGGTCGGGAGAAGATAGTAGCTCCTCAGCCTTTTCGTTTTCTTCAAGCAGTTCTTCGGCCTCTCGATCGAGATCCTCCGCCGCTTTTTCAGTGCTTTCGGATGTTGACTCCTCCTCCAATTTCTCGAGATTTTTCTTTTTTAATATTTCCTCTGGATTTTCTTGTGGCATATATTTATTCGGACATGCCGAGATCTTTTTTTATCCTTTTCAATTTTCCACCATCAATAGCTTTACGAATTCTCTTTATGAGATCTGCTTGTTTCTCCTTCAGGCGATCAAAATACTCTCGAAATTCTTTGAGAATAGAGTCGATTTGATTGGATGAATTAGGCTCCATATTAAGCATATAATAGCATGATTGATGACCTTAAAAAATCAGCTTTTCGAGGCCTTAAACACCCTAGCTTACATATCGAAATTTGTGTAGTCAGTTACCAACTAGACAGACTTTGCGAACAGCGTCATCCATTAGGATGTGAAAGATGACGACATCGAAGCGATCATAGATGCGGCAAAGCATTTCAAATATCATGAGCCAACAGGTTCTACGCCCTTTAACCGTATCTCGAAACTGCCCGAATCAAAGCGGCACTTGAAGATGGCGATAAAGGAGCGGATAAGGCTCTTGGTCGCATCATACATCTCCCTCGCTTCCTTCATCGACGATGACCTCGTCGATTTTCTTGAGAGTGGCGACACCAAGAAGCGCAAAGGAAAAGTCATACGGATATATAGCAAAGTCTTCAGAGACTTTGAGAAACTAAGGAAAGAAATTCAGGCTTTCGACCCTTTCGACTTGCCAACAGATGCGACATAGGCCTCCTAGACTTACAAGAGGGCTTGCGTCATCAATGTAGGTATGAAAATCATACACAAGATGCCAGGAGGAGTTGAGGCAAAACCACCAAGCCCCATAAGGGTTAAATACTGCCTGTACGCGAGAAAATCGACGGAATCCGAGGAAGCCCAGATACTCTCAATCGACAGTCAGATCAAGGAAATGATGGGCATGGCGGACAAGGAGTGTCTGGAGATTGTGGAGGTAAAGAAGGAGTCGCACTCCGCCAAAGAAGCAGGACAACGGCCAGTCTTCAACGAGATTGTGGAGGAGATCAAGCAAGGCAAATACAATGCTATCCTGACATGGGCAGCTGACCGTATATCGAGAAATGCGGGAGACCTCGGAAGAATCGTCGATCTCATGGACAGCGGAAAGCTCATCGAGATACGGACTTATGGACAGAAGTTCTCGAACAACCCGAACGAGAAGTTCCTGCTGATGATATTAGGAAGTCAGGCAAAGCTCGAGAACGACAACAAGGTACTTAACGTAAAGCGAGGGCTAAGAGCAAGGTGCGAGATGGGGCTCTGGCCCTGCACTGCCCCGACTGGATATTTGAACAGCAAGAACAGGGATAAGAAATGCCAGGTGGAGATTGATAGGCACCGAGCGCCGATCATCAAGAAGATGTTCGAGAAGGTGGCGTACGAGAATTACTCGGGAAGAAAGATACACTCATGGTTACAGGATATAAAGTTCAAGACGAGAAATGGAAAGTCATTCACCCTGAGCAATATCTACATTACGTTACGAAATACTTTCTACTACGGCTCATTCGAGTACCCCAAAGGCGGAGGCCAGTGGTACCAAGGAAAGCATGAACCGCTCATAACCAGAGAACTGTTCGACAAGGTGCAGGAGACGCTCAT
Organism: uncultured Gammaproteobacteria bacterium; assembly: GCA_964498735.1. Classification (GTDB taxonomy): domain Bacteria; phylum Patescibacteriota; class Patescibacteriia; order Magasanikbacterales; family UBA922; genus UBA922. Next base: position 10,670 of record CAZCHJ010000023.1, read on the forward strand.
GGTGTATACGGAGCGGAGCGAGCACAAGGAATTCGCATTCACCAAGCTCATGACCTGCGGCCTCTGCGGATCAGGCATAACGGCAGATGAGAAATTCAAGAAGTTAAAAAACGGTACAACCCACCGACACGTCTACTACGGATGCTGCCGCTTCTATGACAAGAACTGCAAAAGCGGATGGATCAACGAGGACGAATTGATTGAACAACTTGCGACCTTGATGGACAAGATAGACCTCGACGAAATCGGGATGAAGGAGAAGATCAAAGCGAAAGTCGAGGAGCATAAGAAGTTCAACTCGAACCTTCTTGGCATCAAGGAGAAAGCGATCAAGGTGGCCGAGATCGACATACGGAACTATGCCAAGTATATTCTGAGGGAGTGCAGCATATGGGAGAAGCGAGAACTGCTGTCATGCCTCAAGAGCAAGCTCCTGATGAACAACAAGGTGGTGAGGGTGGTGGAAAACTAAGAGAAGATTACGGATTCCAATTTTTCATACACAGAAGTTCCTGCTGTAATACATTTTGCCAGCTCTCGCTTAAAATCTATGATACTACCAGACACGCCACAACAGGCTTGGATTTCTTGTTGAATCGGTTTCAAATCCTGAAGATCGATATCACTCACTTTACTGTCGTATCTGGTTTCATCAAAGGTCTTGCTATTAGCACCACAATAAATTTTCAAAATCTCTTTATCAAACAAATAATTCTCTATTTCTGAGCGTTCAAGAATACGATTGCAAGAACTTTTGGCTAAAAATTCAGTCCTTTCGGCGTCAGTCAAACTATCTCTGTCTCTTAGTAAGAAAAGTTTTACATCGCTAAAGGCTTTATTTAAAACTTCTAGCGCCAACAGAGCATTCTTTTGCATTGCGCCCTTTCCACCACTTGAAACAAAAAGAGTGTCGTGATGATGCGGATAAAATATTTCGTTATAAATTTCTGCATCAAAGCCTTGTTCTTCTCCAGTTGCAGATGGATTAGGTTTACCCTCACAGTAAATTATTCTCTCGGGAGCAAGTAACCCAGTCAAATCCTCAAGAGCGGTTGCAAATATTCTTAGCCAATCCTTTCTTGTTCCCTTGATGGGATGCAATATTGCTGGTTTATCAAAGTCTTCACCTGTAAAATCGATCACCGCAGTTTTATCTTTTAGATCTTCCTGTAAAGCCCTCAAAAAACCAATACTATGGGTAGCTACCCATAACTGACAATTATCAGGAATTAGCTTCTCTATCTCAACCAATAGCTTTCTTTGAATGGCAGTATTTAAATGCAATTCTGGTTCATCAATACAAAAGACCGTGTTGTTAAACTCTTTCACCTTCAAGAGTAAATCGAAAATTATATCTATGACTTCCTTCTCTCCCGATGAGAGATTCATGTACGGAAAATTCTTTGATTTCCCTTTTTCAAACCACAACTGACCACGTCCTTCAGTGAAATTACCTAGGCTAGATATTTTTATATCTAGCACTTTATCGAGAATATTATTGAGAATACTAAGATTATCCTCGACCCATTTTTTACCCGTGAGATCCTTATCAAAAACTTCTTCTATAAAGCTTCCCATCATCCGTTCATAATTTAATTGGGTACGATTTGAGTCTAGCTGTATCGAACTTGATGGACGTGGCTCATCAATCACTGATTGGAGTTTCTTAAGTGTATCGATTCCGATAGAGGAAGTATATCTATAAGAAGTGCGTATATAAAAACTAGTTTTTGAAAAAGAACCTGAAACTGGTGTCACTTTAACTGCATCATTTCTGTCGTAATTTTTAGAACCTTCTGGTAGGTAGAAAGACTTGGAGGCAAAAGATGCATCATGTTGACCACCGTAGAACATTTTGGCGCATTCTTCAAATCCATCAAAAACACTACTTTTGCCAGATCCGTTTGGACCGACTAAAGCAATGATCTTTTTAGAATCACTACCTAATTCAATGGTAGTATCATCGAATCTCTTAAAATTCTTCAGCTGAACAGTTTTTATTTTCATTGGTCAAATATAACTTGACGGCCTACTATAAGTGCTCCATTGAGCCCTCTCGGTAGGTCTCACTAGCGTGTGCGCCTAGTAGGAATCGAACCTACGACCATCTCCTTAAAAGGGAGCCGCTCTACCGACTGAGCTATAGGCGCATGTCAGAAAAATATATCACAAAATAGGAATTTTGCCAGTTTTTAAGCTTTAAATTAAAGCGGTAGGTCTATTGAGAAAAGTCCTGGACCGAGAAATAGGATAGAGAGAGCGATGGCTATAAGCAGGAAATCCACTGTAGCCTCCTCCTTTATATATGACTTTGTACCACGGCGAAGTATGTAGATTATGACAGCAACCAAGGCGGCACTTTGGGTGAAAAGTCCAAGGATTAGAAGTAGTGCTGTGATAAATCTGAGTCCAGCAATAACTAGGCGAAAAGCATTTGAAGTAGAATCATTAAATATCTCCATGAGGACATTTAGAGTAACTGACATATCATTTTTCTGTATAAGCTTGATAGCATGCGTGATTAGATAATAGGCTAGAACAAATCGAAGTAGAACAGGTACATAAATACTGTATTCAAGCAATGTTGGAAATTGTGAAAGTATATTCATGATATAAGCCTACCTGTTTACTTCTGCCTTCGCAAGTTGTATAAAGGACTTCATG
>CAZCHJ010000024.1:0-13149 GCA_964498735.1 uncultured Gammaproteobacteria bacterium
GAAAACCGCCTGAGCACGGGGGCGGGTCACTCCTGGGAGACCTTCATGTATTACATGCTGCGCAGGGCCCTCGACCGGGTGCGCACCCGGGCGGGTAACCCGCTGGAGTGGGTGATCGACACGGGCCTGCAGACCTACACCGTGGAGCCCGTGATCGGGCGGGTGAGGTGGATCCACGGGCACGAGATCCGCTTCGGGAGCGGCATCCTAGGGCCGCTGATCCCGATCGCCCGGCACGTGCAACGCTGGGACGCGCTGCCGGGGTGCCAGGCGGCGCTAACCGCCATGGGCCACTTCCACCAGCTGACCGTGGTCGATGGCCCCCCGGGCCTCGCCGTGAACGGGTCGCTGATCGGGGGGACGCGCTACAGCTTGTCGCTGGGGCACTTCGCGGCGCCGGCGCAGGCGCACCTGGTGTACTCGGCGCACCACGGGTGTCGCTTCGCGGTCGACGAGCTGCGCCCCGCGGCCGTCCCGCGGGGCTGTACCGGCGCGGGCTAGCGCAGGGACTTGGCGGGCGTGAGCCCGATCGCGGCCCCGGCCCGGCGCCCGGCCTCCCTGGCGTAGGGGTCCACCCGCGACGACGTGCGGCGGGACGTGGTCCGGCCGATGTCCGCCGTGCGCTGGGCCTCGGCGAGGGCCTGGCGATTGTCGAGGTTCCGCAGAGCGAGGGCCGTGCAGCCTCCCGGGCGGTCCGCGACCGCCTCGGCCTCGAGGGCCTGGCGGGCCTCGGCCGCGGCCTTCGCCACGCGCTCGCCGATGACCTGGACGGCGCCCAGGCGGAAGTTGTTGAGCCCGGTACGGCCCCGCACGCCGGCCCGCTTGGCGAGGGCGTCGAGCTGCCCCCCGATGGTCTCCAGCATCACCGCGACGAGGTCCAGGTCGGCCTCCCGCCCCCACACCTTCAACCCCTTGATCGCGGTGAAGGTGCCATCGGCGGCGGCGACGTGGCCCTGGTACACCACGTAGGTGCACCCGTTGGCCCGGGCCAGGTGGCCGCAGAGCAGGGCCCGCCATGTGGCGACGTTGCCCTCGGCGACGTGGACCATGCGCGACACCGGGGGGGTCGTCCGGCCCGGGCCGGCGATGGAGGGGAGCGAGGCCAGGCGGACCTGCTCCTCGGTGAGGGCCGCGCGGGCGGCGACGCGCTGCGCGTTGGCGAGGGCGGCGGCGGCCTCCTCGGGGGTGCCCGCGCCGGCGGCGAGGGCGAGGAGCTTGCGGACCTTGTCGATGGCCTTGGTGGTGTCGTCGTGCATGGTGAGAGCATACAACACCGCCGGCGGGCCGTCAAGCCCTCGCCCACAAAAAACCTAGCAACGCAGGTACTCCGACACCGCCTCGGCGTGGGCGCTCGCTTCGCGGGCGGCGACGGTGGCGACCTTGGCGGCGGCGGCGGCGACCTCCTCGAGGCGGCGCAGGGCGTCGCGCAGGTCCGCGGCCATGAATGACCGCGCGCGCTGGGCCTCGGCGGCGACGTATCCCGGACTAGCCAATGACCTCGGCGAGGGCGGCCCCGCCGGCGGTGGGGCGGAGCGTGAGGTCGGCGTACCACTCCGGGCCGTAGGTGCCGCCGGTGTAGGTGACGTCGGACACGCGGTAAGGGCCGTGGTCGCGGCCGTCGCGCGTGCGCAAAAACACCTGGCGCCCCAGCTCTAGGAGGGGGTTCAGGATGGCGCGCACGGTGCGCCACCCGTAGGCGCCCGGGGGCGAGATCGAGAGCGCGGTCACGCCCTCGACCAGCCGGAAGGCTGGCACAAGCTGGGCGACGTCGGGGCGCGTCCACTGGATTTTGCCGCGTTGGAAGATCGGCACGCGCCCGAGGGCCTGCAGCGTTTGCGCGTTAGAGCGCGGCGGCCCGAAGGATACCACGCCGCCCGACACCTGGCCGAAGTGCTCGGCGAGGAGCTGGGGGTCGAAGTCTAGGGCCTCGGCGCCCTCGCCGAGCAACCCGAGGGCCTTTTGCTGGGCCCGGGCGATGGCGGCGGGGTCGGTGACGGTGGACGTGGTCTCCGCGATAAAGGCATCGGCCCAGGGCAGCCGGCCGTCCTGGCAGACTAGCTCGGTCGACCAGTCGGCCCCCTGCCGCCGGTGGACGGGGGCGTCCAAGATCCAGTCGTCGGCCAGTAGGCCGGTTTGGCCGGGGCGCCCGGCGTAGATCTGGACGCACGCCGAGCGCAAGGCTTGCGCGGTGGCGTATGACTGTTCGCGGGCCTCGGCGACGACGCGGGAGAGGAGGTCGCGGGTAGAGGCGGACAGCCCGAGCACGGTGAGCGTGGAGCGCTGCGGCCCTGGCGCGCTGGCGCGGTCCACGCGGAAGGACAGGTCCAGCCCGCGCTGGCGGGTCGCCGTCGGCCGCGAGCTGTCGAAGTCGACGAGCAACACGGCGCCCAAAGTCACCCGCACCGCCCGGTGAAACTCGACGGCCACGGGCCCAGGGTACCCTGGGCCGACGTGGAAGGCGGCCGGGCCGAAATCAGGATCGAGGTGGCGGAGGGGGCCCGGCGGCGGACCGAGGCCACGCTTGCGCGCATGGATAGCGCGGTGGCGCGCCTGCAGACCCGGGCGACCCGGGCCGGCGACGCGTTCGGGCGGCGCATTGCGCGCGGTGCGCGGGAGGCGGGGGACGCCATCGCGGGGGCCGGCCAGGCGGCCGTCCGCTTCGGCGGCATCGTCGTGGACCGGGCGGCGGCGGCGACCAGGGCCCTGGCCCGGATGCGTAAGGAGGCGGCCTCGGCGGCGGACGGGACGGCCAAGGCCCCCGGCCTGCTCAAGCGTGCGTTTTCGGGCGTGGTGTCCGGCGTCGGCCTCGGCCTCGGCGCCAAGATCGCCGGCGCGGCCGTCGACGCGGTGGGGTCGGCGCTGGGGAAGCCGGAAGAGTACCGGGCGATGGCCGACGCCGCGGCCAAATCGGCGGAGTTCAGCACGGAAGCCTACGGGCGGCTGGCGTGGGCGGCCGGCCTGTCCAATACCAGCATCGAGGAGGTCACCAAGGCCAGCGCGACGCTGCGCACGGCCCTGAGTAAGAAGCCCTCGCCCGAGCTGTCCGCCGCGCTAAAGGACATCGGGGTCAAGGCCGAGGACCTGCGGCGCCTGGGGCCCGAGGAGCGCCTGCAGGCGATCGCCGACGGGTTCAAAAACCTCACCGGTGACACGCAAAAGGCGCAGGTCGCGGGGCAGCTATTTGGCGGCGAGCTGGGCGGCAAGATGGTGCCCCTCCTCGAGGCCGGGGGCGACGGCCTGCGCACGATGGGCAAGGAAGCCGAGGCCCTGGGGCGGGTCGTGGACGGGCCGACGGCGGCGGCGGCCGAGCGTTTCGGGGACGCCCAGGCCCGGCTGGGCGCGGTCGTGGACGGCGTCGGCAACCGGATTTTCCAGGCCTTCGTCCCGGCCCTGGCCGACGCCGCCGAGGGCGTCTACGGGTTTATCCGCGCTAACGACGGGATAATCAACGGCGGGATCGCCACGGCGGTGGAAGTCCTCGGGACGGTCTTCGGGGACGTGCGCGACACGGTCCTGGCCGTGATCGAGGCGGTGCGCCCCCAAGTCGAGGCGCTGATGCCGCTGCTGTCCGAAGGCTTCGCCGAGGTCCGGGACGCCGTGGCCGGCCTGCGCGAACCCGCGATCGCCACGATCCAGTCGATCCTAGGGTTTGTTGAGCCCTTGATCGGGGCCGTCCGGCTGCTGATCCCGCTGGTGTCGGAGGGCCTGGTGCGCGCCTTCGAAGCCGTGCAGGCGGTGATGGCGTCGCTAACGTCGCTCCTGGGCGGCGTCCTGGACGCCTTCCGGGCCTTCCGGGAGGGGCGGCTGATCGACGGGATCAAGGCGCTGGGGAAGGCCTTGATCGACGCCCTCCTGGCGCCCCTCCGCTTCATCGCGGGCCAGCTTGTCGACCTGGCCGACGCGCTCGGGCAGGCTAGCCTGGTGCCGGCCGCGCTGCGACGCTTCGCCGGTCGGTCGGCGACGGGCGGGGCGATCGAGCTGGCCCGCAGCGCCGTCGCGCGTGCGCAGGACGAGGTGGCGGCAGCCGAGCCCGCGACCCCGGCCGAGACCCCCCCGCCGGCGGAGGCGGCCGGGCGCGGCCCGAAGACGGGCAAGGTGGAGGCCCCGATCAAGGTCACGGGCGGGGGAGGCGCACCCGCGGCGACGGCGTTCTCGGGCGCTTTCGACAAGCTGGTCAAGGAACGCGCGGACCGCGCGGCCTTCGACGCCGCCGCCGCCGTCGCCGCCCGGGGCGGGTCGGTGCGGGAGCAGCAGGCCGCGGCCCGGAAGGCGTCCAAGGCCGAGGAGCGCGCGCTGCGCAACGACAAGGCCCTGCAGGCGCGCGTATACCGCGAGGAGGCGGCGCGGCGTCAAAAGGAGGCGCTGGAGGGGCGGGTGACCGGCGCGTTCGGCGCTGTGGGCGGGGCCGAGGCCGTCCGCCTGGACGTCGGCGCGGGGGCGGGCGGCGTGCCGCCGCTGGCCGTGACGTCGATCAAGGTCGATATCGCGCAGGGGGCGGTGACGATCACGGGGAACGATTTTGCGGCAGACCTCCCCACCCTAGAGCGGGCGATGGGGTCGATCGTCGACAAGCGCCTGGGGCAGGCCGTCGCCGAGGGGCTGCAGGCGGCCCGGTCGCCGCTCCTGGCGTAGCCTGGGGCCGTGGCAACCCTCGACGCCCTCCAGCCCCTGGTGACCACGACGATCACGCTCCGCGCGGGGCAGTCGATCCCGTCGTCGCTCGCCATGATTGTCGTTTCCGAGCACACCTATTGGACGGATCGGGTGGTCGCCGTGTCCTACACGTCGCAGGCGGACCTACTGGCCCAGCTTGTGGACCTGGGCGTGCCGGAGGGCTCGGCGGAGTACCGGGCGGCCTACGCGATCTCGAATCAGCCCTCCCGCCCGTATACCCTATATTTCGGGCGCCGCGACCCCGTCGACGCGACCTGGGCGGCCGCCCTGGACGCGATCCGCACCGCGAGCGACGCCTGGTGGGGTGGGGTGGTCCTCACGCGCGCCGATACGGAGATCCGGGAGATCGCGGACTGGCAGAAGGCGCAGTCGGTCGGCGGGTGGATCTGGCAGGTCGCCGACCCGGCCGTCAAGGCCGAGGGCGCGGGTAACTTGGCGGAATACCTGCGCGGCCTGTCCAAGCCCACGGGGGCGCTCCTGTGGCACGACCCGGCGACGGCGTCGGGGGCCGCGGCCCCCTACTTCGACACGACCGCCGGCCCGTGGGACCTGCCCCCGGGCGGGGTGCTGGGCGTGCTCGTCGACCAGGGCGCGTCGGTGCCCTACCAGCTCGCCGCGCGGCCGGCGGATGTCACGGGATCGAACGCGGGCCCCTTCGTCGGCGCCGACGGGCAGACCTTGGCCGGGTCGGTGGAGGGCGTCGCGTTCGCGGTGGCCCTGGCGGCGTCGGCGGCGACGGCGACCACGCTCACCCCGGCGGCCCCCACCTGGGACCTCACGGCGGCTTACGGGAACACCGTCTATATCGAGACCGAGGCCGGCCCGGAAAACTACGCGATCGGCGCGGGGGCGGCGTTCGCGCCCGGCACGGCGACCCCCGCCCAGGTGGCGGCGGACTTCGCGGCGGCGCTCACGCTGGCGACGGCCGCGGCGGTCGGCTTGACGGTCGAGTTCTCCAGCGTCCTGGAGGGTACGGCGTCGCGCTTCCGCTTCGCGGCCGGCACCGATGCGGCCTTCCTCGCGGCCCTGGGGCTCACGGCGGGCACGTGGTACGCGGGCGGCGGGAACGTCGCCGACGTGCTCGCGTACACCGCGGCGGAGCTGGGGACCCTGATCCAGGCGGACATCGGGGTCGCGGGGACCGCTGTCGACGACGGCGCCGGCGCCCTCGAGATCACGGGCGGGATCTACGGGACGGCGAGCAACATCACGATCACGAGCGGCTCGGCGGCCCTGCTCACCGCGGTCGGCCTGTCGGTCGGCAGCACGTCGGGCACCGGCGACGTGGCCAACGCGGCCGACGTGCAGCCCCTCGAGCTGCACCCCCTCCTGGCCGCGGCCTACGGCGCCGCCAGCGTCGCGGTGACCCTGCGGGAGAGCAACACCGTGATCCGCGTGGCAGGCACGGCCGGGGTCGGCCGGTGGCACACGCTGCAGGCCGTCGGCGAGCTGCGCACGCCCCTGGGGATCACGTCGGGCCTGATCCGCGGGGCGGGCACCGAAGACGACCACGCCGACGCGGCCTGGGCGGGCATCCTTCTGTCGCGGGACCTCACCACGGCGCGCCCGCGCGGCGGCCTGGTGACCGCGGACAATCAGGCCCTGGTGGAGTGCTACGGCGACGACTTCCCCGGGCCCTCGGGCCGGGCGCGGTCGACGTCCCTGCGCGAGAATGCCTGCGTGAACACCCTGGAGCAGTGGACGGCGCGCCGGCGCGGCCCGGAGACCCACGACGGCCGGGCGTGTTGGCTATTGGACGGCCAGCCGGTGTACTTTGAAGCGATGATGGCGATGGACCAGTTTGCGATTTCGCTCCAGGCCGCCTACAAGGCGGGGCTGGACGCGGCCGCGGACAACAATCAGCCGGTCCCCTATACCACGGCGGACGTGCGCGCCGCGGTGGCGTCGTGGCTCATGCCCGTGATCACGTCGGCCGCGGCCGCCGGCCTGATCGGGGCCCCCGACCTCTCCCCGCCCGACCCCGTCAACGGCAAGGAGACCGGCTTCGAGGTGATCGCGTTGGCACAGTCGACGGCCCTGGACAGGTCGCTGCGCCGGGCGCGCATCTATATCAAGCAAGAGCTGGCCGCGTCACTCCAGCGCGGTTATATTGCGATCGAGCTGATCAACGCGTAGAGCCCTTGACACGGCCCGGCGGTGGGGTTAGTATCTCGCAACACGGCCCAGAGGGCCCCGGAGATACATGGATCCCACCGCCGAGCAATGCGCGATCTTCGACCACATCCTAGACCCCGAGGCCGGTAACCTGCAGGTCAACGCCGGGGCCGGGGTGGGTAAGACCTCGACCATGATCGAGGCCATGCGCCGGATGCCCGAGGCGCGCCGGCGCCGGTGCGTCTACGTGGTCTTCGGCAAAGACAACGCCCGGGAAGCGCAGGAGCGGCTACGCGGGTCGGGCGTGCAGGCCTCGACCCTGCACTCGGTCGGCTTTGAAGCCCTGCGCGAGGGCGCGCCACGGGGGATCCGCTACAAGCCCGACGAGGGCAAGTTCGCGGCCGTGTGGCGGCAGCTGATCCTGGTCGACGGCGAGGAGGAGGCCTTCAGCGACGTGCGGCGGCTGGTCGACCTCGCCCGGTCGGTGGGGATCGGCGTCCTGGACGACGCTCCCGACGAGGTCGCCACCTGGCGCCGCCTCGCGGAAACGCACGAGATCATGGGCCCGGGGGACGTCACGCTCGACCGCCTGGTCGATATCGCCCGCATGGTGCTGCGGGACATGATCGCCCTCGCCCGAAAGGGCGTGATCGACTTCACCGACATGATTTATTTGCCGCTCCACCCCGCGTTCCGTGCGCGGTTCTATACCAGGTGGGGGGATATCCTCGTCGACGAGGACCAGGACCTCTCCCCGGTGCAGGTGGAGCTGGTATGGAGGATGGGCGGCCCGTCGGCCCGGTATAGCTTCGTCGGCGACCGGCTCCAGTCGATCTACGGGTGGCGCGGCGCAGGGGCGAACATGGTCGACTATATCCGCGATCGCTTCGCGTGCCGTGAGCTGCCCCTCTCGACGTGCTGGCGGTGCGGCTCGTCGATCGTCGCCGCGGCCCAGGCCTACAGCCCCACCCTGCGGGCGGCGCCGAACGCGTCGGCGGGGGAGGTGGTCCGGGTCCCCCCCGACCAGGGGCTGACCGTCCCCGACGGCGTCATGGTGCTGTGCCGCACGTCGGCGCCGCTCGTCCGCCAGTGCATGGCGCTCCTGGCGGCGGGCCGGCGGGCCACCGTCAAGGGCAAGGACATCGGGCGCAGCCTGGCGGCGCTCGTCCGCGCCGCGGTCAAGCGGTCCAAGGCGACGACGATCACGGCGGCGGTCGAGGCCGTCCGCGACGACGTCGCCGAGATCACGGCCAAGGCCCTCGGCCAGGGCCACGACGTCCGCGCGGCCAACCTCGCCGACCGTGAGGCCGCGGTGAGGGCGATCGCGGAGCGCCTGCCGGGGGCCGCCAAGCCCGCGGAGCTGATCCGCGCGATCGACGACCTGTTCAGCGACCTCGCGCGCGCCCCGTCCAAGGGGGTGCTGTTTTGCACCATCCACAAGGCGAAGGGCGCCGAGGCCGACGAGGTGTGGTGGATGGACCCCCACCGGACCTGCCTGTCGGCCGCGTCCCGGGCGGCGGTGCTGGACGAGGACCAGCCCGATCCGTGGCAGGCCGTCCAGGAGGACAACTGCAAGTATGTGGCGATCACGCGCGCGCGGCGGCGGCTGGTCATGCTCGCCGAGGACAGCCTGCAGGCCTAGGGGCCGGTGCCCCCGGGCCGGGGCGGTTAGCCTGGGGCCGTGGCGCTCCTAGACCACTTCACCAGCACGGGCCTGGCGGGGCCCCAGGTGCAAGCCTGGGCCGCGGCCTTCGACTCGATCCTCGACGGCTACAGGACGGCCCTAGAAGCCCTGCTGACCGCGCCCGACGTCACGGCCGCGGGTACCCCACCCCCCTGGGCCCTGGACATCCTGGGGGCCGTCCTGGCGACGCCTCGGCGGGCCGCGTGGAGCGACGCCGACTACTACCTGGCCCTCCGGGCGGCGGCGGTGGCCGCGCACTCTCGCGCGACCTTGCCTTCGTTGTGGGACCTCGCCGAGTTCCTCTCCCCCAGCGCCGGCGCGTCGGTGTACAGCGGCCCAATGGGCGCCGTCTTCTGGCTTCCCGGGGCCGCGGACCTGTCAGACGTACAGCGCGCGATCGTCGGCGACGCGGTGCTCCGCGCCGTGGACGCGGTGGCCGGCGTGGCCGTCCTGAGCCTCCCCGCCACCATCGCCCCGCGCGTGTTCACGCTGGACGACCCCCTGCGCGGCCTCGATCACGGCCTGCTGGCCGACACCATCTACATGGCGCCCTAGAGTACGATCGTGGAGTAGCCGCCGACTTCGCGTGTGTAGCGCCGCGACATATACGCCGCGTTGATCGAGCGCGTGCCCTCGCCCGGGCCCCACGGGGCGACGGCTTGTCCGGCGTCCTCGTGGACGTGACCGAACACGTGGGCCCGAGGGGCCCGCGGGCCCAGCTGGGCCAGCGCCGCGGCGAGGACCGGATCGCCGACGTCGAAGCCCTCCACGACGCGGGCCCGCACGCCGGCCGGCGGTGGGTGGGTGACCAGCAGGTCCAGGTCCGCGGGCATGCCCGCGAACACGCGCTGGCGCTCGTCGGCGAGCGCCCACCCGTGCCAGGTCTCGACCCGCCCCGGCCGGGGGGTCGCGGGCTCGGGCTGCCAGCATGACAGCGAGGACGCCCACACCCGCAAACCCTGCACCGTGCAGGGGCGGGCCTCGGGTAGGCGGATCACGCGCTCCGAAACCCGCTCCAGTAGGCGCGTCGTCGCCGCGTCGAAGCAGTCGTGATTGCCGGGGATCCAGGCGATCGCTTCCGCGCGCGTCACGCGCAGGGCGGCCAGCGCCCACGCCGCCCAGGCTTCCGCCTCCGCGCGGAGGCCGCGCATGGTGAGGTCCCCGGCCACTACCACCAGGTCGGCCCGCGGCAGGTCCTCGACCATGGGGACGATGGGGGTGTTGGGGGCGCCACAATGGAGGTCGCTAATGCACAGGATCCGCGGCACGGCTTTACCTTAGCACCGCCGGCCCGGCCGCGCAACCCTAACCGGGCTTGATCGCTAGTTCGGCCAGGGCACGATCGCGGATCTCCAGGTAGGCCTTCGCCAGGGCGACCAGCTCCGGGATCTTGGGCCCGCGGGCCCCCTTCCCCTTGCTCTCCGGGTCGTCGGAGACGTCGCGCTGGGCCTCCTCTACCAGCGCGGACAGGAGGGTCCCGAGGGCGTCGGCCACCTCGAACGGCCCGCGGGCCAGCACCCGCTCGACCGCCTCGCCGACCTCGCCCCCCAAGGGCCTCCCTTCCTCCTCCGCCCAGGCCTCGGCGATGTCAGCGGGCACCCCGTGGGCCACCCGGCGGTCGCGTAGGAGGTCGGCGAGCGAGGCCATTGAGCCCATCCTAAGCCCTACGGAAGGCCTTGTCCAGGCCCGTAGCCTGGGGCCGTGGCGTTGATCGTGGACCCCCTGGACGCGGCGGCGGCGATCGGCTCGCTCGAGGGCTTCGTCGACACCCTGGTGCACTACCGCGCCCAGCCCTTCGTCGGCTTCCGACAACAGTGGTGGACCCGCCTGATCCAGGGCTACGTCGACCTGGCGATCCGCCAGGCGTGCGGCCAGCCGGACGGCCTGGGGGGCCTGGCGATCTTCATCCCGCCCCAGCACGGCAAATCCACGCACGCGGCCGAGATCGCCCCGGCGGCGGCCTTTGCGCGCAATCCCAACCTGCGCACGCTCTTGCTGACCTACGGTAAGGACTTCAGCGCGCGCGCGATCAAGCATTGCCAGGCAATCATGGGGGCGCCCGCCTACAAGGCGATCGCGTCGGCGCGCTTCGGCAGCGTGCGCGTGACCGACATCGACGAGGACGGGCGCGAGCACGAGCACACCGAGGCCGCCGAGGACCGCGCGTCCATGATGCGGATCCTCACTGACAAGGGCGCGAGCACGCGCGGCTACTACCTGGCCTCGAGCCCGCGGAGCACCGTCACGGGCTGGGGGTATGACCTCGGCCTCCTAGATGATCTGGTGAAAAACACCGAGGACGCGCTAAACCCCGCCCTACGGGCCAAACTAGAGCAAGCGGTAAAGGCGGTGTTCTTCACCCGGCGATCGCCGACGTCGTCGATGGTCCTGATTATGACCCGGTGGCACCACCTGGACATCGCCGAAACGCTGATCCGGCTGTGGCGCGCGGCCGGCATACCCTATGCAACGGTGCGGCTGCCGGCGATCGCCGTGCCCGACCCCTCGCGCCCTTACGACCCGCGGGCCGCCGGCGAGGTTCTGGACGCCGTCCGCTACGGGGATCGGTGGTACCGGGAGCAGGCCGCCCTGATCGAGGACCCCGAGCTGTGGGAGGCCCTCTACCAGCAAAACCCCCTAGTATCGACCGGCGTTGCGTTCCTAGATGAGCATTGGGGCCGCTTCGACCCCGAGGCCCTGCGCGCTCGGGCGGGGTCGCCGCCACCTATCGAGCGCCTGGCCTTGTCGATCGACGCCAATAACGCCCCGGGTGGCACGTCTTTTGCACAGGTCGACGTCGGGGCGATCGTCCGGGTGGCCGGCGGCGAGCGTGAGGCGTGGAAGCTCGCCGAGGTCCAGGGGAAGTGGGAGCTGCGCGACTTCGTCCGGGAAGTGCTCGCGCTCGCCGAGCGCTGGCCGCTCACGGACATTCTGATCGAAAACGCGGCCGCGGGGCCGGGCCTGGCTTCGCTCCTCCGGGACGCCCTGGGGCCTGCCCGGGCCGTCGCGGAGCCGGGCACGCTGGGGCGCCACACCTACGCGGTCGAAGTGCTCCACAACAAAGGCAAGCCCCTACGCCTGCACCTGGTGCCCCACGGCAACCTGCCGAAGACCCTGCGCACCGAGCTGGCCAGCCCCTACGTCACCACCGGCGCCTGCAAGCTGCCCACCCGGTCCCTGGGGGCCGTGTCCGACGCCTGGGTAGGCGAGCACCTGCGCGAGTTCCGCGAATGGCCCCACGGGCGCAATAACGACCGTGTCGACACCTGGGGCCAGTTCGTGCGATGGGCCGCCTCCAACGCGGGGCTGCGGCCCCGGTGGAACGCGATCGCCTTCCCCAGCTAGGCCGCGACCGGCTAGGCCGCGGGTGCCTAGACCTCGGCGTCCACGACGACGCCGCTAAGGCCCCACGTGAGGTCTCCGCTCTCCTCGCCGATGGCGTCGTCCGGGTAGGTACCCAGGACCCCGCTGGGCATGTGCCACAGCGTCCGCCGGCCCACCGCGTCCACGACGGTCACCGCGCAGTAGATGGGGATGCCGGCCTCGTCCTGGGCGCGCTGGACGCGCCGGAGGAGGATGTTCTCGGCGCCGGTCCCCTGGATCACCACGTTGATCGTGCGGACGTGCTCGGCCGCCCGGGTGGTCACCTGGTGACGAAAGCGCGCCGTGGTCTTCCACTGCGCCGCGTCCGAGCGCGTGACCGTGACGAAGTCGCCCGACCCCTTGGCCCGGATCACGATCGGGCCGAAGCCCGCAGGGACGATGGTCACGTCCACCGCCTCCGCGGAGTGGACGGCGAGCGTGTGCGGCTGGGCCATGCCCCCAACCTACGCGCCGAGGGCGTCCTCGACGGGCCCGCCATCGCGGGCGCGATCCTGGAAGCGCTGCCGCCGCCACTCAAAGACCGCGTTTTTGACCCATGGCGCGGCGTAGGTTGAGAAGCGGATGAACTTGCCGGGGGCCTTGGGGTTCGGCTTGGCGGGGTCGTATAGCTCGACCGCGCGGTCGCAGAATAGAAGCCGGGCGGCCTGCCACACGTCCTCGGCCTCCAGCGAGGTCGGGCGGTCGACGTCCTTGGGCAGCTCCCCGTGCTCGGCGATGTGCTTCGCCAGCGCTGCCCTGGAAAGGCTCCCGACCTTGGCGATGGCGCGCGCGGTGAGGGCGTGGCATAGGGCCAAGTGCGCCCGTAGCACGACGTCGCGCGCGCGCAGGAACGCCCGCCAGGAGGGCAGGGCCCGCGCGCCCGGCCCCCACCGGCCCGGCCCCGCCCCCCACCGCCGCGCCACCTCGAGGGCGTCCGCCGGCATGGGGTCCCCGGCCCGCAGTCGGGTGCAGGCCAAGGCGCGGTACTTCCCGCCCTCGAGCACGTGCGCGGCCTGCGCGGCGGCCAGTTCCTCGCGGGCCGCCTCCACCGCGTCCTTTGCGAGGGCGATGGCGGCCCCCGCCCCCTTGGCCCGGGCCTTGGCCTTGGCCAGCTCCTCGCGGGCGACGTCCAAGGATTGACGGGCCGCCACGACCGCCCGTCCCGCCGCGACCGCCCGCGGCACCTCGCCGGCGCGCCAGGCGTCCACCCAGAACGCGTCGCGGGCCTCGATCAAGCGGACAAACTCGCCGCCTCCCTCCTCGCGGAGGGCCGCGGCCCGGTGTGGGGTGTGTAGGCTCACCCCGTCAAGGTG
>CAZCHJ010000025.1:0-5584 GCA_964498735.1 uncultured Gammaproteobacteria bacterium
GAGAAAGAACGTAACCGTCAAGAATCTGGACTTGAAATGATCCCATCAGAAAATTTTGTGTCCCTCCCCGTACTCGAGGCTCTTGGCTCTATCGCGACGAACAAATATTCGGAAGGATATCCAGGAAAAAGATATTATGGTGGTTGTGAATTTATTGATGAAGTGGAAACACTTGCGATTGAACGTGCAAAGCAATTATTCGGAGCCGAGCATGTGAATGTACAACCATTGTCAGGAGCTCCCGCAAACATCGCTGTATACTTTGCACTTCTCAATCCTGGAGATACTGTACTTGGCATGGATCTCTCGCACGGTGGACACTTGACCCACGGACACCCAGTCACTCACATGACCAAAGTGTTCAACTTTATTAGATACAAAACTAATGCGGAAGGAAAAATCGATCTCGACAATCTACGCGCAATGGCGCTCGAGCACAAACCAAAACTGATTCTCGTTGGTTACAGCGCCTATTCACGAGAAATCGAATATGCTGAAATCAAAAAAATCGCAGACGAAGTAGGAGCACTCACCATGGCAGACATTGCACACATCGCAGGACTCATTGCTGGCGGTGAGATGAATAACCCAGTTCCCCTCTTTGACGTAGTAACGACTACAACACACAAAACACTCCGTGGTCCACGTGGCGGAATGATCATGTGCAAGAGCGCACATGCGAAAGCGATTGATAAATCAGTCTTTCCCGGCTTCCAAGGCGGTCCACATGAGAATAATATTGCAGCCAAAGCAGTGGCATTCAAAGAAGCACTGGAACCAGAATTCAAAGACTACGCAAAACAAATCAGAAAAAATGCAAAAATGCTCGAAGCTGAATTCAACGCTCGAAATTACAAACTCATGTTTGGCGGAACTGATAACCATCTTCTCTTAATTGATGCAGTTGCCAGCAAAGGAATCAGCGGAGCTGAAGCAGAGAAAGCACTAGATAAAGCAGGAATTACGGTCAATAAAAACATGATTCCAGATGATCCACGATCTGCGATGGACCCGAGTGGTATCCGTCTCGGAACCCCAGCACTCACCACTAGAGGATTTAAGGAAGAAGAAATGAAATTAGTTGCTGAATTTATTGATAAAGCACTCAGTAATACAACTAATGATGTAGTGCTTGGAGAAATCAAAGCAGAAGTAAAAAAATTGACTGAAAGATTTCCATTGTATCCAGAACTTGCCTAAATAATATGCAGTACATTTCCCACTCTGCACACGAGACAAAAGAAATCGGCAAAGAACTTGCCAGGACACTACACGGTGGGGATATTGTGATTCTCAAAGGAGAACTCGGGGCCGGAAAAACTGCATTTACCAAAGGTATTGCAGAAGGATTGAATATAGAAAAAGAAGTCACCAGCCCCACATTCACACTCATGAGCGTCTACCAAGTACCCAATCATGACACAATCAAAGAACTGATTCATGTAGATACATATCGACTGGAAACTTACGAAGAATTACTAGAAATCGGGATCGAAGATTATCTAGGAAAACCAGATACTCTCACCATCATCGAATGGCCAGAAAAAGTAGACAAACTACTTGAAAATAAAAAAATGACAGTGGTAACGCTCGTTGCAGGAGCGACGACGGAGAGAAAGATTTCAATAGAGACTATTTAGTAAAATAGTCTCTATTTTTTAATTCAGATGGAAAATATTCCTGATCAACTTCTTTGTCATAATCAGGATTATACTTGTAATCCTTACCATATCCAATATTCTTCATAAGTTTAGTAGGTGCATTGCGAAGATGAATCGGAACTCCGAGATGTGACGTATTCTTTGCATCCTCTGCTGCAGCCCCATATGCCCGATAGAGGGCATTAGACTTCTTTGATTTGGCACAATACACCACCGCCTGCGCCAGATGCACGGTACACTCTGGCATACCGATCTTGTGACATGCATCATACGCTGCGTTTGCCTGGATCATCGCCTCACTATTTGCCATACCAATATCCTCACTTGCAAAACGCAAAACGCGACGAGCAATATAGAGCGGGTCAGCTCCGCCCTCAAGCATACGAGCTAACCAATATAATGAAGCATTTGCATCGCTCCCCCGCATTGATTTGTGCAATGCAGAAATAAGATTGTAAAATTCCTCGCCTTTTTTATCAAAAATTACATGCGTCCGTTGCAGAGCTTCTTTAATATCTTTTTCAGAAATTACAATCTCCGAACTTTTTTTCTTAACACCAGACTTCGAAATATACGCAAGCTCAAGCGCATTCAATGCAACACGAGCATCTCCAGCTGATATTTCCGCGATATACTCAAGTACATCGTTCGAGACCTTAATATTCACTTTTCCCAATCCCCTCTCCTCATCTTTGAGCGCGCGATCTACAATTGTAACAATATCTTCTTTTTCCAAACGATCAAGAATATATACGCGCGTACGAGAAAGTAATGGTGAAATAATTTCAAATGATGGATTCTCAGTTGTCGCACCAATAAGAATAACCGCTCCCCGCTCAACATAGGGCAGAAGCGCATCTTGCTGTGCTTTATTCCAGCGATGAATTTCATCAACAAAAAGAATCGTACGTTTTCCTTCTTTTTGAAATTTTTCTTCAGCTTCCCGTACCGCATCAGTCAACACCTTCTTTCCACTCTCAACCGCAGAAATAGTGACAAATGGTAATTGAGCAACTTCAGCAATAAGCGAAGCTAGACTCGTCTTCCCCACTCCAGGAGGCCCCCAGAGCATCATTGAAGGTACTTCTCCTCGTTCGATCATGCCTCGAAAAACAGCATTGGTACCGGTCAATTTTTCTTGCCCTACATATTCATCAAAATTCCTCGGTCGCATGCGGTATGCAAGTGGCTCTCGAATTGTTTGTCTTTGTGTTATTTGCATAATCTATTGGCTTTCTAGCTATTGGCTACGAACTTATACTACTTCACTTCAAACCAATACGCATACAACTTTCGCGCAACCTTTTCCTTCAATCTAATCCACCACCCGCGCTTATTCCATTTTGTTTCATCAAGTTCATTTGCATCCTCTATCCAGCGCTCGAGAATATGCTTCACGCGAGCTACTGCACCCTTGTCAGTTACGGACACATTTACTTCCTGATTAAATTTGAAACTCATATGTTCGAGATTGCTCGTTCCGACAAACGCCAGATCGTCGTCTACAACCACACCTTTACCATGCATCATTTTTTTGCTCAAATGAATTCTGATGCCGAATGTTGTCATGAGTGAAAACCACGCATACGCAGCATAGGTAGCAAATCGCACATCACTACGAAATGGTATAAGCAAATCAATGCGCACACCTCGTTTCCGTGCATGCCATAATGCTTTCAAAAACTGAGAATCAGGAAAATAGTAGGGCGAAAATAAGATGACGCGTTCACGTGCCTTATAAATCGCTTCGAGATATTTTTGCTTGATATTTGATTTTTTTCGATCGATATCATCATAGACAAAATCAAAAGTATCATGATGTACCCGATACTTATATTTGAACAGATGACGAACTTTTTCTCTCTCACCTCCGCAACTAATATAAAATTTGGCAAACGAACGAAGTAGTGAGCGTACCGGTTTCCCCTGCAATTCTACGACAAGATCATCCCAATGTTCCATGTATGTACCCACATTGGCCCCACCAACAAACCCAACACGTTCATCAACAATAAGAATTTTCCGATGCGTGCGTCGCATGAACCAATCTTTGAATCCCGCCAAAGGATTTTTCTTCCGATGAAAAAATCTAATATCAATGCCTGCAGCTTTTAATTCATCAATTTTTTTATGTGAAATACCAAAACTCCCCCAATAATCGAGAATAATTTTTACATCAATTCCTGCCACCGATTTTGCCTTTAATATGTCAAAAAACCTACTACCCACTTCATCATCAAGCAGAATATATATCTCCCAATAAATAGAGTGCGTTGCTTGCCCAATCGCAAGAAGCATGGCTTCCCACGCTTCTTTGGTTGTATGATAAATATTATAAGTTGTGGCACTCTTATGCATAGTACTACCCACTATAGCACTAGGTTTCCCGAGTGTGAAGAGACGTTGATTATTTTTGTTTCTTCCAATACGAATATTCACAACCAGTCAGATGATCATTCACCATTCCGACCGCCTGCATAAATGCGTAACAAATAGTCGAACCTCGAAACTTAAATCCTCGTTTGCCCATATCCTCACTCATCGTGTCACTTAGTTTGGTTTTGGCTGGGATATTCTTGAGTGTCTTAGGGCTATTAATAATAGATTTATTTTTCACAAATCCCCATACATATGCGTCAAATGAACCAAACTCTTTTTGAATTGCAAGAAAACACTTTGCGTTATTAATCGCTGCTTCGATTTTCAATCGATTACGGATAATCCCTGCATCTTTCAATAATGAAGCGACTTTTCGCTTGTCGAATTTTGAGACTTTAGATGCATTAAAATTCGCAAATGCTTTTCGAAAATTCTCACGCTTATGCAAAACCGTACGCCAACTCAAACCTGCCTGAAACGATTCAAGAATAAGAAATTCAAATAATTTCTGATCATCATGAAGTGGTTTCCCCCATTCTTCATTATGATATTTGATCATGAGTGGATCATCCCCTGGCCAGGTACAACGCATAAAAATAGTTCAAAGTTCATAGCCAATAGTTCACGGGAAACGCAAGTTTAATTTCTTGAATTTCCTATTGGCTTTCTTCCTATTGGCTCTGAACTTATTTAATAGCTGCTTTAACCAACCCCACAAACAATGGATGTGGTTGCATCGGTCGAGATTTGAATTCAGGATGAAACTGTACACCGACAAAGTAGGGATGATTCTCGAGCTCCACAATTTCTACCAAATCTGTTTCTGGATTAATACCAACAACTTGCAAGCCGGCTTTATCCATTTCTTCTCGATAGTCATTATTAAACTCATAACGATGTCGATGTCTCTCTGAGATCAGGTCCTTGCCATACGCCTTGTACACAGCAGTATCCTTTCGGAGAACACAATCATATGCACCGAGACGCATAGTTCCACCATATTTCTGTTCACGCACGTTCGTTGCCTGGAGTGGATTAATATGGATGATAGGATGTTTTGCTTTTGAGTCGACCTCAACAGTATGCGCTCCAGATTTATTAAGCACATGCCGAGCAAATTCAATACATGCAAGTTGCATACCATAACACAATCCAAGATACGGAATATGATTCTTTCGCACATACTCAATAGCGGTAATAATTCCTTCAACCCCACGAGTTCCAAAGCCCCCGGGTACAATCACTCCATCAAACTCGCTCAATTTCTTAACTGATTTCGGATCTTTTTCAAATTCTTCAGAATCAATCCATTCGAGCTTTGGTCTAACTGACTGACTCCACGATGCATGCTTGATTGATTCGATAACTGAGATATACGAATCAGCGAGAGTGAAATTTCCGGTGCCAAAATATTTTCCGACCACTGCAATTTTTACTTCCCGTTTACCATTATGAACACGTTTGACAAGTCCGGTCCAAGGTTGCAAATCACTCTTCCGCTTCGACATTCCCAAAACCATAAGTAGTTTATTCCCCACATCTTG
>CAZCHJ010000025.1:5684-13024 GCA_964498735.1 uncultured Gammaproteobacteria bacterium
TCGTAATTTCCCATATCCTGATCAGTCTCATCTCCATCATCAGTAACAAACACTTCGCCATGTTCAACCGGATTCATCGTTCCAGCATCTAGATTCACATACGGATCAATTTTAAGCGCAGTCACCGAAAAACCCTTTGCTTTGAGTATGACACCAATTGAAGCAGAGGTTACACCCTTCCCTACCCCAGAAAGAACTCCACCAACAACAAATATATATTTACGCTTGGTAGATTTTTTTTTCATATACATTTTTTAAATATAGAATTTTTATTAAAATAAAAATTAAAGTCTCTCCTGTGTGGAGAGATGTTTAATCGATCGATTCTACAGTTATCTTGAGTTTTGCAGTAAGATTCGTATTACACGTAATGGCGACCGTATATGTGCCAATTTTTTTGATTGGTTCTGATATTATCACAAGCTCAGGCTCGATCTCAAGCGAAAATTCTTCCTCGATACGATCTACAATCTGTGCAGGAGATACGGCAGAATATAGCGTAGTTCCCCCTGCAACTTTGACCCAGACAATCAGTGTTTTTCCATTCAAACTACTAAAAATTTTCTGCCCTTCTCTTTCTTGTGCTATTTGTATTTTTTGTTTTTTTCGCTGCTGTGCTCCAATCATTTCAATCGTTTTTGCAGTCACCACTTCGGCCAAACCTTGTCGGATGAGAAAATTCCGAGCATAACCTTCGGACACTTCTTTGATTTCACCTTTTTTTCCGAGCGTTTTCACGTCATTCAAAAGAAGTACTTTCATAATAGACATATGATACCGCATCCTTGAAATTTAGGCAATAATGTGGTATATTCCCTCTATTAACTGAAAATTAGACAATCTATCAATTAGAAAACCAGTATGAAATCAGGCTTCGCTATTCTCATCGGACGATCAAATGTCGGAAAATCAACCCTCTTGAATACCCTCGTAGGTACCAAAGTTTCGGCTACAAGTTTTCGCGCACAGATGACTAGAAATGTAATACACGGGGTAGTGAATACAAAAGAAGGTCAAATAACCTTCGTCGATACACCCGGAATTTTCAAAGATCGCAAAAGCTCACTCACGAGTAAACTAATTCAGCGTGCAAAAGAAGCACTCGAAGGAGTCGATATTATTATCTATGTGGTAGATCCTTCTCGTGAAATCGGAGATGAAGAACGATACGCATTTGGGCTGATTCGCCACATTGATCTACCAAAAATTCTCGTAATCAATAAAAGTGATTTACCCGAACGAGAACGAAGACATCAAAAAGAATACGAACTATTGGGAAAAGATTTTAATGCCATCTTCTCACTCTCAGCGCTTCGCGCAAGTCATATTCAACCACTCAAAGAAAAAGTAATGGAGTTATTACCCGAAGGAGATCCGATGTATACCGATGGACAACTGACCAATGTACACGAATACTTCTTTATTGCAGAATTAATTAGAGAGAAAGTTTTTTCAGTATTTGACAAAGAAGTCCCCTATTCAATGACTGTGGAAGTAGACAATGTGGAAGAAAAAAAAGATATGTTTGTAATTTCTGCTCGAATTCTCACTGATGAAGAGCGGTACAAAAAACTCATTATCGGCGCTGGAGGAAAACGAATCAAAGAAATCGGGCAGATGGCTCGTCGTGAACTCGAACAAGCACTCAATAAAAAAGTCTATCTCGAACTTGAAGTAGAAGTAGATAAACATTGGGTAGAGAGAATGTAATAGTACCAAAAAAAATTCACCGAGAGGTGAATTTTTTTTTAGCCCTTCAAGCATTTCAAGCTTTCCCCAACATCTCCCGTACCAACTCGACATCACTCCTAATTTTCTCCTTCAATTCTTCGATCGTATCATAGCGTTCTATCTCACTTACTTTCTGTATAACTTCAAGCTCAATATGTTTTCCATAAAAAGATTGTCCTGAATAATCAAGAAGATGAGCTTCTGCTCGATCGAGTGTTTCTGGAATAAAAACAGCCGCCATGTAACGTACTTTTTCGAGAATGGCCCACCCAGCAAAAATACCAGGCGAAACATGCAGTTTCTTTTTCTTGATATCAATATTTGCCGTAGGATAACCCAATACACGCCCGCGCTGTTCTCCCTGGACGACAATACCTGAAATATGAAGCATAGAGAGAAGGCTTATTTTTTCTGTAATATCTGAAGTGCACGCTCAAGTCCTTTGTCAACATAGTCATCAGGAGAGGTACCTTTTGTCCCTTCTTTCTGAACAAACATCTTTTCGATCTTCACATCAGGTTCAATCCCTAATTTATTGATATGTCGTTCATGTGGAGTAAGCCACTCTGCAATCGTGAGTTTAAGTGCTGATCCATCAGGAAAATATTCAAAGTCTTGTACCGATCCTTTTCCAAAAGTCTTGTTTCCAACAAGTGTTGCTACCCCATAATCCTGAAGTGCGCCGGAGACAATCTCAGCGCCAGATGCAGTCCCCTCATCAACGAGGACGGTGGTTGGAATACCAACAAAACGATGTTTGCCGCCATCAGCAGCGTACTGATCACTATTTCCATTATTAAGTTTTTCATACACGATTACACCAGAATTGATCCATTCACTCGCTACCTTGACTGAGGTATCAAGATATCCACCAGGATTGCTTCGAAGATCAAGCACAATTCCCTTAGGATTCTTTTTTTGAATTTCTTTTACTGCTTTATCAAATTCAGTCCAGGTACTATCATTGAAGGCAAAAATTCGAAGATACGCAATGTTTGCTTCTTTCATCTCCCATTTAATACTTGGAATCGTAATAACATCTCGTTTTATTTTGAGCTCCGATGGTGTTTTTGAATCAATCTTCAAAACAGTTAATGTAACAATAGTTCCTTTTTCACCCTTAATCTGTGAAATAATTTCATCAAGTGCTTTTCCACTAATATCTTTTCCATCAACCATAAGAATCACATCTCCAGGTTTCAACCCAGCTTTCTCTGCAGGAGAATCTGGTAGTGGCGCAATAATCGTGACTTTATTATCTTTGAGTCCCAATTCAGCTCCGATACCGAAAAACTCTCCAGATAAATTTTGTTTGAACTGTTCTGCTTTTACCGGAGGCATGTACAACGAATATGGGTCATTGAGAGAAGCTACCATTCCAGTCATTGCACCATAAAACAAATCAGAGTCTGGGACTGGCTTGTGTACATATTTTTCTTGCACCTTTTTCCATACTTCCCAAAATTGATCAAACGAAATTGACGTATGGTCCTGTGAAGAAGAAAAAAGGTTGGTGATAGTGGTGGTAGTGAAGGCGGTGTTTCCTCGAAGTAATGCCCGCATTCCATAGGAAGTACCTGTTAATACACCCGACGCAAAAACTCCAATAACCAAAGCACCTGTTATAATAAATCGAGTAAATTTGTTTGATGAGGTAGATGATTCCATAAAATATTATTCACTTCGACTAATATCAACTCCGATAGCACGCAATCGTGATTCCAGATTTTCATATCCCCGTTCGATCACATACACATCACGAAGCTTTGAAGTACCTTTCGCAGCAATCATGCCAATGAGAAGTGCCATCGCCGGTCTAATTCCATCCGGTGCCATTACTTCGCGGCCTACTAACGGAGTTGGTCCTTCTACGAACACTCGATGTGGATCAAGAAGCGTAATTTTTCCGCCGATTTTTTGAAATTCAAGATAATAGATACTTCTATTTTCCCACATCCAATCATGGATGAGTGTTCTACCTTTTGCTTGAGTAGCAATGGGTACAAAAAAAGGCACATTATCAATATTGATTCCTGGAAATGGAAGTCCATGAATCTTATCCGGTAATGCAGTAAGGGTTGAAGGAATAATTTCAATATCAGCTATTCTAAATTTTCCATTTTGTGACATTCGTTCATTATGTACAACAAATTTCTGGCCCATCACTCGAAGTTTTTCAAGTTCAAGTTCTAGAAAATCAATCGGACAATTCTCTACAGTCAATGGCGAATGTGTCGTGATTGCAAGCGCAATAAATGCAAATGCTTCGATAGGATCAGGCATGACGTGGTACTCAAAATCTGTTTTCAATTTTTTTACACCTTCGACGGTGAGCATCTGTGTACCAATGCCAGAAACAGGGACACCAGCTTCACTCAAAAAATAACACAGATCTTGTACCATATAATTTGCCGAAGCAAACTTAATAGTCGAAACCCCCTCTGCACACGCAGCAGCCATAATGGCATTTTCAGTCGGCGTATCCCCCGCTTCATACATCACCACATCTGCAGCCGTAAGTTTTTTTGCGTGTACGTCATAATGATCATCCGCAGTCTCGATACGTATTCCAAATTTTTCAAGCGCATACAGATGAGGACGAACCGTACGTTCTCCCAATTTACAACCACCAGATCGATAGAGTGCGTAAGCTGAAGCACGAGAAGCAAACGAACCCAACAAAAGAAGCGATGAGCGTATCTTCATCGAAGCTTGTTTATCGATATGTGCCAAATCCAATTTCTTCGAACTATCAACCACAAGAGTATGCTCATCAGTCCAGGTGCAGGCAACCTTAATGCTTTCCAAAATTTCAATAAAACGATTCACCTCTTCGATGCGAGGCATATCCCGAAGGGTTACTTTTCCCTCGACCATTACTGAAGCTGAAAGAAGTGAAAGTGCCGAATTTTTTGCATTACCAACAACGATCTTTCCTTTTAATTTTTTATTACCATTAACGACATAATTTGCCATATAGTCCTAAAATTGCTATAAGTGAAGGGTTATCAAAAAGACAAATTTCGTTTATAATACTACCAAATAATAGAGCTTTTAGCAACGTATGCAAAAACGCCTTAAAACCTACTATATCGGACACATCCTCAATCGACCTATGAGACGGCTGTTTATGATCATGCTCTGGGTAATTTTTTGCGTCGCTTCACCAGCAGTTATTCTCTATACAGCAGGATATCGTTATGATTTTGTACGGAAACAAATCAAACAAACTGGAGTATTAAGCGTTGATGTACTTCCTCTTGATGCAATAGTTACACTCAATAATATACAAATAGATAAAAAAATTCCGATCAGACTGGGTAATCGAGCGCCTGGTACATATTCATTAAAGATTGAACGGGCTGGATACAAAACATGGGAAAAAGATATCGTAATTGAAAGTAATAACACCACATATATCAAAGGTGTTACTCTGATTAAAGATACTCTCCCAATTCGAATTTCAAACGACTCAGACGTCACCGATATTACAGCAATTCAGGGATACAATGATTCAATAGCAGAACTAAAGAAGGTCAGCGGGTTATTTGAATTTCATATCGTCAACGCCTCAACACTAACAGACACCTTAATATATCGTATCTCGAGTCAAGATAACCCATCACTCGAAGTTTCACCCTATACCCCAATTGCATACAGTAGAATACCTGGTGCAACGAAAGATACTCTCTATGTTGTATCTCTCACCAACCCAGAAAACAAAAGTATTTCTTCGATTGATAAAAATACCAAACTCACATGGAACCCGACAAATACCACAGAACCACTCTATAAGGAAGAAAACAAACATATCAGCGTACTTAATGTACCCCAAGCAGACCGAGAAATCGGAACAGCCTCATCTTCGATCTGGTATCGAGACCACGATGGAAAATTCTGGATAGCAAAACAATCTGCAATTATTAACCCCGATTTGGGAACAGCATATACATTTCCTGACGAAATTAGCTCAATTATCGATATCAATAAGAATCGTGTTATTGCGACACACAATAACACCACAATGGTTGCAAAAATTACCAACGAGCAAGTAGAGTCAGTACAGACAATTAATGGAACTAATACGTTCTACAACCGAAGAACCGGAGAATGGCTTATATGGTCCGAATGGGAACTCTCGAGTATTTATCCCGATGGTGGTGTAAGTTTGCTAAACCGTAGTGGGGATAAAATACAAAAAGTCACATTACTCGATCAAGATGGAGTACTACTTCTCGCGACAGAAAAAGAGCTGGCCGCATTTAATCCTGGATATTATGTACGCCACGAACTCGTGCCTATGCGCAACAGTATGATAACCTCAGTTAATATAAATAAACGCATCCTCTATTTCTTCGGCACGTTCGCAGGACACAAAGGTATATATTCACTTGAATACTAAAAACTAGCCTGTGAGGCTAGTTTTTTAAACTACTCAAAAAATTAAAATTCTAAACTCGTTTTATCACCGATAATCATCGAACGTGGTTCATGTGTGTCTTTTTTGGTAAGACGAACATGCTTACCAATGATACTATGTCTGATATGAATATCAACGCGAATCGAAGCATTATCAAGAATAATAGAATCTTCAATCTTAACATCCTTAATTTCACATCCTGACCCAACCGTCACATGAGGACCGATAGTACAGTTTTCAAGCACCACATTTTCACCAATAATCACCGGACCAACAATAACAACATTTTTCCCGATCTGGGTTCCATTTCCAATATGAACATTGCCAGATATTGAAGCATCACGTACAACATCAGAAGAATAAGTAAAATACTCTTTCTCAGTTTTATCAAGCAACAGTTGGTTAGCAAGTAATAAGTCATCTACTTTCCCTGTATCTTTCCACCATCCAGTAATTTCTTTGTACCCAACTCGTTTTCCATTTTTTAAAAAATGAGAATGGATGCTCGAAATTTCATATTCGCCACGAGGACTTTTTTCAATATGTTTAAAAGCCTCAAAAAAAACTCGTGGACCATAAAGATACATGCCAGTAACGGCAAAATTATTCTGCGGATCAGTCGGCTTCTCAATAACATCAATCAATTCTTTATGTTCGTTAAAAATCGGCACGCCAAAACGCTGCGGATCAGGAACTTCGGAAAGTGCGAGCATGCAATCATACTTTCCTTCGGCAAATTCATCAAACATTCCTTTCAAATCCCCCAAGACCACATTGTCGGAAAGGTAGAACATGAAAGGATCATCACCAATAAATTTGTGGGCTTCATTCACCGCATGCGCGATTCCCTGCGGACCTCCGGTCTGCTCAAAAAAGGTGATCTTAATCCCCCAGTGTCCCCCATCTCCAATAACACGCTGAAGTTCAGTTTCTCCTGGGTTAGTGTTAATAAAAATTTCAGTTACGCCTGCTTCAACAGCTTTTTCAATTGCATGAAAAATCATAGGCTTGTTGGCAAGTGGGAGAAGATGTTTATTGATTGTAGTAGTGATTGGCTGGAGACGAGTCGCTCGACCCCCACCAGTCAATATAGCTTTCTTAATATGCATACCTATCATTAGACAGTGGACTTTAACATATAAAAATACATTTTTCAAGTCTACTACCACGAATATTACCACCAAATCAA
>CAZCHJ010000026.1:0-2477 GCA_964498735.1 uncultured Gammaproteobacteria bacterium
CACTAGTTTGTCGAGTCTTCGGGAGCATGGGAAAACCGAATACTCAAATAAATTAAATTGATGGTAATTTTCGCTTCACAATTGCCTGGACGAGCGCTCCATCTGCGCGTCCAGCAACTTTTTTCACTACAACACCCATCACACGACCAAAATCTTTCTGACTAGTAGCGTTTGTCTCAGTGATAGCATCCGAGACAAATACTTCAATTTCTGATTCATTTAGTTGTTGCGGCAAATACTCATTCACCAATGCAATCTCACGTTTTGCATTTTCAATCAAATCTTCTCGTCCAGCTTTCTCAAAATCACCGAGTGCGTCTTTGAGCTGTTTAATAAATCTTCTCAGTACGCTCAATACCTCCTCATCAGAAAGTGACTCCTTTTTCATGAGATGTATTTGCTCATTTTTGACCTGAGAAAGAATCGTCTGAAGTGTAACAAGAGTATCTTGATTCTTTTCTTTACGTGCCTTGAGCTGTGCTGTCTGTATTTGTTCGATAAGTGACATAACAAAATTAACGTGAAGGACGTTTTTTCATTTCTTCTTGTGGCAACTTGCCAATCTTACGCAAGAATTCAGTTTTTGCCTGTTTTTTGGCATATTTGATTGCTTGCTTTCTTTGAACGTTTTTACTTTTCTTTGGTTCGAAATATTGAGTCTTTCGTGCCTGGAGAATCGTACCTGAACGTTGCCATTGTTGCTTTACGCGACGCATGAATCCTTCGAAAGATTCATTCTTTTTGCGTTTTAATTCTGACACAGTAATTCACCTCCTCAAGGTGGATTAAATAAATAAGTAAGCTAAATATACACGAAAAATCTCAATTAGTCAAATTAGCTCAATAATAGTTTACGCACAACTCCTTCAATCTTTTTCTGATCAACAATCTCCTGAATTCCAGATTCCATATTGCGAGTGATAATAGTACCATCCTGGACTTCTTTTTGTCCAAGTATGAGAGTGTGCGATGCACCAATTTTATTCGCCAATTCAAGTTGCGCTTTAATCGACGACTTTGCAAGATTATGTGAAACACGCACACCTGCACGGCGCAATCGTTCAATCAGAAGGAGAGCTCGCTTACGTGCCTGTTCTCCAAGTTGAGCAAAGAAAACAGTGGGTTGTTTTTTTGTTGAAACCATCTTACCTTCCTTGCGCAACTCTTCTTCTTTTCGTCTAAGAGATAATAACACTCGTTCAAGACCGATAGAAAAACCAGCAGCAGGAGTCGCAGGACCACCAAGATATTCCACAAGTCCATTGAATCTTCCCCCTCCACCAAGCGCACCTTGTTGTGATTCTTCAACACCTTCTTCTACAAACTCAAATACGGTATCAGTATAATAATCGAGCCCACGCACAAGAGTAGGAGTTAATACATACGGAATTTCAGCTTCGTCCAAATATTCCAAAACTGACATGAAAAATTTCTTTGATGTTTCTCCGAGCCAATCAACAATCTGGGGTGCTTCTTCGATAACTGCGCGATCATGTTCATCTTTTGAATCAAGAATACGCAATGGATTTTTCAAAAGACGTTTTTTTGATTCTTCACTCAAATAACTTCGCTTACTGCGTAGATATCCAACCAACTCAACGAGATAATTTTCGCGATCTTCTTTGGTACCAATACTATTAATACGTACTTGTGCGTCGATACCGAGATCTTTCAAAAAATTATACGAAACCGAAATAAGTTCAGCGTCAACAACTGGTGAATGTTCCCCAAAAATTTCACAACCGAATTGATGGAACATTCGATAACGCCCTGCCTGTGGTCGATCGTGGCGAAACATTGGTCCCAAATACCACGCTTTAACTGGCTGAGGATGTGTGTGCATTCCGTGATTTACGTACGCACGCGCAACAGACGCAGTCCCTTCAGGACGAAGACATACTTTGCTTCCATCCTTATCGTCAAAAACATACATTTCTTTATCTACCACATCAGTTCCTTTACCGATAGATCGGATAAACAATGAAGATTGTTCTACGATCGGTGTCTCAATATAAGAGAACCCGTACGCCTCAGCAATTCCTTCAGCGGTATGATGCATGCGCTGAAAAATCTCTCCTTCAGAACCAAAAATGTCCTTCATTCCACGAAGAGTCGCATAAGGCATATTTTTTGCCACCTCTTTCTCTTCAACTTTAGGTTTTGATACAGGGGTAATGGATTTTTTTGCTGGTTGATTTGGACGAGCTGATTTAGCTGAAATTTTCGGACGAATTCGAGATGGTGCTTGTTTTTTGATAGTTTTTTTAGTAGACATACAAATAAATTATGGTGTATCAAGAAGAAGTTGATGATGTAGATTCAAGAGAATATGAAGGAGTGGTAAACGTAGACATACGGTCAAATGGCCAACCACGGAACCACACCCGTCCAACCATAGAATTTTTCTTAATAGCACCGAACCTACGAGAATCAAAACTCGAATCACGATTATCACCTAACACAAAGTACTCATCAGG
>CAZCHJ010000026.1:2577-8454 GCA_964498735.1 uncultured Gammaproteobacteria bacterium
AAAAGAAAGTAACGAACAAGACCAATCGTAAGACCGGCTAAAATAGAAATTTTAACAATTTCGAGAAAAAACAGGGCAATTTTACTCAGTATCCCCCGTTCATGCATCTCGTCATTTGAATTTTCCGGACGCTCGATTTCAGTATTCAAATCAACCATATAAATATAAATAAGCTCTAAATGTAGGGGGTAGTATATCAATTTTTGAGAAAAAAGCAAATGAAACAACAGGATCATATTTAAGAAAAAATTCAACAAAAAAACAGTATAATAACTGTTTTAGTGGGCATGCCTGGAATCGAACCGGGGACCTCGTCATTATCAGTGACGCGCTCTAGCCAACTGAGCTACATGCCCATAAATTTTCTTTAACTAGGAAACTAATACACTACCGCAGCAGCCAACTGCCTTCCCGCCATACTCCGAACAAAGCGAGGAGGGAGGAGGGAGCTACATGCCCTTATGTGAAATAGTGTGAAGGAGAGTATAGCAGAAAAACTATTTTTTGCAAGGTTCTCCGTAACCTGTGGGTTTAAGGGGATTCGAACCTCTGACCTCTACAATGTCAATGTAGCGCTCTAACCAACTGAGCTATAAACCCTCTCAAAAGCAGGATAAGTATAACGAAAAAATAAGCAAAAGTCAATAATAAACCTCGCTCTTTATAAAAGCGAGGTTTATGTATATTTTTCCAAACTTAAATTCCAAGATCATCAATTGCGCTAGTATCTACATCACCCATTGATGATGAGGTACTCTCTTCTTGAGGACGCACACGTCGTCCACCTTCTGGTTCATTAATTTTCAAATTTACCAATGCGTTATTCTTGGCACCCACAACTTTGAGCAAGGTGCGAATAGCTCGGACAGTATTTCCACGTCGTCCAATAACATATCCGATATCAGTTGGTTCAACGTCAAGGGTAATAAGTACTCCGCGCTCGTCGACAGTGCGAGTAACTTTTACTTTATCCGGATGATTAACAATCGCTTTGATAACAAACTCAATAAATACTTGATCCTGATGTTCTGCCATATCATGAATAAAATTAACAAATAAAATTAAATAGATTTTGAACTGTCGACTCTCCCCCGAATCAGAGGAGCAGTTCTACTGAAAGAATATATCAAAATACCGACTACTCGTCAATGAAAAAAGCTTAACTATCCACAAAATAAAATCACTCTTCCGAAAGATTTCGAAAGAGTGATTTTCAATCATCTACGAGGGAATACATTATACAGCTGCTTCATTCGTAGTTTTCGCAGCTTCAGCTTTCTTAGCATCAATTGCAGCTTGTCTCTTTTTGGTAACACTTACTGAACGCTTCTTCTTGCCTTCTACAATTCCATTTTTGAGAAACAGATTGAAGATGGTATCTGAAGTTTGTGCCCCTTTTGAGAACCAATATTTCACGCGTTCAGCATCAACAGTAAGTTTTTTCTCGCGATCAAGTGGGTTATATGATCCCAAAATCTCAAGACTTCGAGCATGAGGATCTCTCCCCTTTTCAGAAATAATAACACGATAACTTGGTCGTTTATTTTTTCCAATTCTTTGTAAACGAATAGTCAACATAAAATAATTAATATACATTACCACCGAAATCCTTGTCTAAATAGAGCGTTAAGACGGATTGGTTAGATGGAAAAGAATATATCACGAATGCGAAGGTATGTCAATAGGCTCGATATGAAGAAAATGAAATACCCGAAGTCTAAGAAATAGGACTTTCAGCAACCTTCACACTCACCAATTTACTTGCTCCTCCCCCACCCATCGTAACACCATAGAGAACGTCAGATGCATGCATAGTCACTCGATTATGGGTAATGATTATAAACTGGGACTGGTATGCAAGTTCAGTGAGAATTTTAGTAAATCGAAGCGTATTTGCTTCATCGAGTGCTGCTTCAACTTCATCAAGTAACACAAATGGTGAAGGATTAGTGTGAAGAATTGCGCAGAGAAGTGCAATAGAAGTGAGCGTTCGCTCGCCACCAGAAAGTGCAGCAAGATTGGTAATCTTTTTTCCCGGAGGACACGCAACCACCTCAATACCAGCAAGTAATTCTTTCTTAGCATCTTTTTTCGGCTTTTCTTCAGTTTCGAGTAAATCATCCGCTACGGGAGAATTAAGTAATGATTCATCTTCGCTCGCTTCTTCGACTTTTCCATACACCTCAGTCAATTCTGCCTTACCCCCTTCAAACAAAATTGAAAAATATCGAGAAAATTCTTTTTTAATCTTTTTAAATGACTGTGAATGCTTCTTCTCCATAAGAGTATCAAGTTCCTCAATCATAGCGTACAAATCTTCTGCAGCCTCCTTAAGATCATGAAGTTGTGTTTTCAATTCTTCATATCGAGTATTTGTTTCTTGATACTCAGTCAAAACTTCAGTATCAATTCCTCCGATAAGACTAAGCGTGTACTTGCGTTTTTCAATTTCAATCTTTGCATCATCGATACTAAACGCAAGCTTTGGAACACCCTTTCCTGCAATTACAGAAAATGAAGTTTTCATTTCTGAATAGATTTCTTCATCAAGTCCTTCACGGTGAGTTATTTGTCGTGTACGCTCAACTTCGAGTAGGTGACGTTGGTCGGCAATACCATTCAGCATCTGCTGCTTTTGCTGCATCTCATCTTGAAGAGCAAATACGCGTTTTTGTTTTTCCTCTTCTTCGCGATTGAATTTCTCAATACGTGTTTGTATCTTCCCAATAGTTTCAGAAATTTTTTCAATATCAGAAGCAATAGCATCACGTTCAAGAGAGAAACTCTTCACCATTTCACTATACTCATCCTTACTCATGCTGTTAATTTTTTGATCTTGAGAAAGACGAGAAATTTGAGCAGCATGTTCACGTCCTCGTTCTTCAAGAGCACGCAAAGAATGCGCAGCAATTTCTGCATCAGCGCGAAGATGAGATGCTTCGGCGCGACTAGTATCAATAGCACTTTCTAATTCAGCCAATTTTGCTCTAATTTTTTCTGATTCGTGGCCCACATCATCAATGGAAGGAATCGCTAATTGAGTTGCTTTTGCCGCAAAAGTGAGTCCATGTTTACGCGCATGACGATATCCACCTTTCATAGATCCACTCGTCTCCATGACATCTCCTCCAAGTGTTACCATGCGTACTTTTCCAATTCCTATCTGACGTGCAATCTCAATATCATCAACGATCAATGTGGAACCAAAGACGTATGAAAAAATATGATCAAACAAAGAATCATGGGAGACAAGCTCTGACGCGAGTCCATACACACCCCGTCGATGTGCCAGAGATTCAATATCATTCGGAAGATAGCGTGGTTTAATCGTATTAAGAGGAAGGAAGGTAGCAAATCCGAGATGATGTTGTTTCAAAAATTTAATACATTCTTCTGCAACACGATCATCTTCCACTACAATTGATGCAAGATGTGCAGAAGCTGCAACTTCAAGAGCAACACGATATGTGTCTTCAACTTGTGCGAGTTCAGCCAAAATTCCATACACCTTACCACCAAACACTCCAGACGGTTCTCCAACAATAGCCCCGACTGCACGAAGACCTTCCAGAGGAAGCGAATCACGGTCACGCACCAATTCACGCATCGAATTTTCAAGACGCGCATTTTCTTGTTGCAATCTAATTCGTTCACGCTGCAATTCTTCTGCCTCCTGCATACGTTCAGCTGCAGCGCGCTGCAATTCTGCAAGTTTTTTTTCGGTCTCAATTTTTTCAGAAGAAATAAGTTCATCTGCTTGATGTAATTCGAGAAGCTTACTCTCAATCCACGCGAGATTCTGCTTTCCCGCTTTTCCATATTCAGTCTCAAGTTTTGCGGTAGCAATCGCACGATCTTTTTCTAGTTGGTTCTTACGCTGCTGTGCTTCTGCCAATTCTTTTTGTAATTCAGCAAAAATTTCATTTCTTGATTTTTCTTGTGCGAGGCGTGCCAATTCAGTCTGCACATTTTGAAGCTCATGTAATCCAGTCTGATATGCGGTCTCGATTTTTTTCAATTCAGCCTCGATTTTTTCAATCTCATGCTGAAGAGATACATACAGAGAACCATAATACGCTTCTTGTAGTTCTCGAAGTGACTGTTCAACCTCTTGTCGCTGTTCAAGCTTTGTAACTTGCCGTTTGAGCGATTTGAGTCGAGGTTCGATTTCCACCATCACTGCTTCAGCCTGTGTCATATTCTCTTCGGTACGTGCAAGTTTCAGAGATGCGTGGTGACGTTTAATTTGAAATTCTTTAATTCCAACAGCTTCATCAAAAAATTCTTTACGCTCAGCAGCAGACTGCAGGAGTAATCGGTCAATAGTACCCTGCCCAATTACCGAGTAAGATCCTTGACCAAATTGAGCACGTGCAAGTAGAAGCTGTAAGTCAATAAGTCTAACCTTATTTCCATTAAGTACATACTCACTTTCACCCGAACGATACAGGCGACGAGAAATAGAAAGCTCCTCATACGGTACGTCCGCTCGTTTGTCAGAATTATCAAAAACAATAGTGACAGATGCGAGACTCATTTTCCCCTTTCCATCTCCACCAGCAAAAATAATATCTTCACTTTTTTTACCACGAAGATTCTTCATACTCTGTTCACCCAGTACCCATCTGATCGCATCAGCAACATTACTTTTTCCACTACCATTAGGTCCTACGATTCCAGTAATTCCTTGCCTCCCATCAGTGGTAGGTTTGGGAAACTGAATAATCGTTTGTTCGGCAAACGATTTGAATCCATTTATTTCAATTCGGGTTACGTACA
Source organism: uncultured Gammaproteobacteria bacterium (assembly GCA_964498735.1). GTDB lineage: Bacteria > Patescibacteriota > Patescibacteriia > Magasanikbacterales > UBA922 > UBA922. The sequence goes on from CAZCHJ010000026.1 coordinate 7,357, forward strand.
TAATACCTAAAGGAAAGTGGTGGGCAGGAATACGAACTATATAATACCATCCTTGACAGGAGCCTGCAATCCGTATATACTCCTCTGTTCTATAGAAGACTATGCCACAAAGAATATCCAAACAAATCCATGAGTTATTGATGAAAAGCAAAAGTGTACGATTAATCCCACACCAAAACCCTGATGGTGATGCGATAGGTGCAGTTAGTGCGCTCGCTGAATATCTCAAAAACTTCCAAAAAAAAGTGGAAATTTTTTGCGTAACCGAAGTACCCGAACAATTAAAATTTATTTCAAATTCCAACTTAGTAACGAGTGATCCCACATTATGGGAAAAACCATGCGATGTAGTAATCGTATGTGATTCAGGAGACCCTGGTTATGCAGGTGTTGCCGAATATTTAGAAAAAAATACAGCGCCAGTAGTCGTGATCGATCATCATATAAGCAATACATATTTTGGAAATATGAATCTAGTAATCACGACGCATTCTTCAACCTGCGAAATACTCTACGACTACTTTCTCTATAACAAAATTGCAATTACTCGAGAAATGGCAACCGCTCTCCTTACTGGTATTTTCTACGACACAGGTTCATTCTCCAATTCAGCAACCTCAAAAAAAAGTTTAGGTGTTGCTGGGTCATTAGTAAAAGCTGGCGGATCACTGAAACAAGTAGTGACCCATCTATACAAAAATAAAGAAATAAACACCCTCAAACTATGGGGACGAGCATTAAGTAATTTAAACCATGATACCGATCTTGATATTGTATATTTATCTATTTCTCTCGAAGATTTACTTATCTGCGGAGTAGACGAAGAAAGTGCAAATGGTGTCGCCAATTTCATGAATTTCCTCAAAGACGGTAAGATACATATTGTATTCCGAGAACGCGCTGATGGGAGTGTAAAAGTAAGTATGCGCACCACAAGAGATGATACTGATGTAGCTGCAATTGCAAAAGCGTTTGGTGGTGGAGGACACAAGAAAGCTGCAGGCTTCACCATAATTGTACCGATTCAAAAAGCTTACGAGTATATACTTCCTACCTTGAATAAATACTTAAAGAAGGTATAATGGGAAAAGATAAAAA
>CAZCHJ010000026.1:8554-11775 GCA_964498735.1 uncultured Gammaproteobacteria bacterium
TTCATGAGTGCAGAAGAGGCGGTGAAGTACGGATTGGTAGATAAAGTGATTGAATAAAAAATATACAAAATAAACTAGCCCCGTAAGGGGCTAGTGTTATAGTTAAGGATTGAACCTTACCCGTACCAAGAAGATGTGGAAAAGGAGAAGACGAGCCGAAGCCTGAACTTTCCTTCTACACATCCCCATGCTTGTCGTGGTACAGGTAGTGCATATCGAACCTTTCAAAACGCACTACCTGCACGCGAGTTGTAATCTCTGTTACGCAGTTTTCTAGTACGTAACGACATATAGTACCACAAATAGGATATTTTGTCAAGAGATATAGGTGTATAAAACAAAAAAATGGCTTAAATAAGCCATTTTTTATTCTTTAATCATTAACCATCAAGAGGGATCGAATCTTCGGACGCAGGAGGAACTTCAGTTGCAGGAGTTCCATCAGGATTTACCCCAGTTTCATCTATTTTTTCTACTCCCACCAGACATGTTTCAGGAAGTGGTCGATAATAGCTACTGAAAATCCGTTCTTTCTTTGTACCATCAGGAAGTTCGCGGACATACGTAAGCGAAGCGGATGCACCAGGAAATGCTGGTTGACATTTTTTGGTGCCTGGTGGCAAATCAGTAGTCTCAACATTCTTAGTAGGGCCTGCTGGATATCGCTCAGAAACTGTAGGAGGTAGAAAGTACCCTTTTCGCCCATCACTGGTACCCCACAAAGTGAAAAACAAATCACCAGTCTTCTCATTCATATCAACCATAATGAGAATATAATGACCAGTATCATTCAAAAAACGAAAATCAGTACCTGGATCATAAATGGTAGCATCAGTTCCTGGATTATGATTCCGTGGATCGTAATAATATGGAATCATCAACGAATGATTTCTTCGTTGAGTAATTTCAAGTCCAGAATTCATTGCGGCACGGAATAGTGTAGTACCGATCTGGCATAATCCCCCACCAATTTCAGTCTCCTCCTTATCACCTTTAATAACAAGTTCTGGAAGATAACCTGCTTCCAGGGTAAAAGGTTTAAGCACATTGAGAAGAGAAAAATTTTCACCAGGCTTTACCAAAGTTCCATCCAATTTTTTAAATGCAGCAAGTTTGATATTTTTGAGACGGTTTCCAGGACTACCTTTAAATACTGAAGTTCCAACACCAAGCACTTCCGTAATTCCCAAATCATTCACATCTTGTGTCTTTACTTTTGGCTGCACTTCTTCCGTCAATAACGTGATAGTCTCAGATGAAGAGGTGGGAGAAGAAAATCGCTGTGCAAATGTAGCTGCTAGTAATTCATACGTCTTATCAAGATCGACGGTGACACCTGGATGTGATCCTTGAAACTCAGCAACCTTATTATCAGTCCCTACTTTGAATTTTGCATCTTGTGGCTCAACATTAATTACGGGAGCAACAGTATGTTCAAGATACGCAAGAGTGGATGATGGCGAAAGAACAAATTCCAAAGCATTATCCTTATTTCGTGTTACATGAATCCAGCGAGAAATCATAGTAGGAGTGATTTTCCACGCGTAATCTCTTTTGGTTGAAGAATTGAAATATGCAATATTGAGAGAACCACCAGCAAAAATCTGCGGTATCAGAGTAACAATACTCTCCACGTCAGTTTCGGTAATAGTAGGATCAGTCTTCGTTGCAGTGATATGTATAGATGGTTCTTCTAGAGTAGCCCAAAAACGGCTGATCTGGTCCAAAATGTCATCATATTGAAAGACGACTCCAGGTGAAGATGTAGTGATTACATATTTCAAAGGAGAAATAGAACTAACCACGACATCAGCATTTACTTGTGGCGTAATATGCGGTGCCATCGCCTGATCAAGTTCGGCAAATATTTTTTCTTTTTGGTATTCAATATCAGAAGCAAGTGAAACCGACGGACGAGAAATAAGTGAAGTAAGCGCATGAACAGAGTCAAGAAAAATATTTCCAGTCTTGTGATGCAAGACCATTTTCTGAGCAACAAACGTGGCATCTAAAGTAATAAATTCAGACACATCTTCAGAACTAATTGTCTCTAAGGGTAACACAAAATTTCCATTATCTGACTCAGTAGTATAAGAAACCTCGACACCATGGTTCAACAATTTTGCATGCATGTCACTCAAAAATTTAGTAAGAGAATCTTCATCCATTCCCCCGATATCATACGATCCAATATGAACACCTGGAAAAACTCGACGTTCAAAAGAATTTCCATATGCAAGTGCCGCACCAGTCAAACAGAAAAAAACACCCAAAATACCCACGATTAAAATAAAGGGATTTTTACCTTTCCGACCGTGAGATTCAGGATGTAGCATATTTGGTTGTGATGGAGTATCCATAGACATACCTCTATTCTTCAACTATTTCAACAGAAATTTTTCGATCCTTGGTTCGTTTTGGAACCACAATCTCAAGAATTCCATTTTTGTATTTTGCACGAGCAAGGTCACCATTAACTTCAACAGGGAGTACAATTGTCCGAGAAAAATGACCCCAAAAACATTCACTATGATAAAATTCAACGTGTGGTTTTGTACCGACCGGATTAACCCGCTCACCTCGTAATGTTAGAAGATCATTATGAATAAAAACTTCAATACGGTCAGGGGCAGCACCAGCAACAGTGGAAAGTATATATACCATATGTTCATCATGTAGCACATCAACAGATAATTTTCCATCTTCAAAAGCTTCATCCCAATCTTCAATTTGAGTATTAAAAGAACGAGGAGTGGCATGAACCTCCGTCTCACCATTTGAGACATGCTCCAGAATCATAGCAAAAGAAGGAGAAGATTGTTTGCGCTTCATAGTAAGGAAAGTATACAAATTATAGCCAAATTATACAATAGGTAAATACGGGTTGACTTCTAGTTATTTTTGAGGTACACTATCTCGCGTAATTAGCGAGTTTACCAAAGGGATAAAATTGACACGTAGTAACAAAATGGAGAGGTGGCTGAGTGGTTGAAGGCGGCAGTCTTGAAAACTGTTGTAGGCTTTTAGTCTACCGTGGGTTCGAATCCCACCCTCTCCGCGCAAGCGGACAATAACAATCGCATATCAAACCTTGAATTCTTGTAATTCAATTAATACAAATCTCCGATATGGAGAGGTGGCCGAGTGGTTGAAGGCAGCAGTTTACTAAACTGCCGTCCGCTTTTAGCGGACCGTGGGTTCGAATCCCACTCTCTCCGCCA
>CAZCHJ010000027.1:0-4151 GCA_964498735.1 uncultured Gammaproteobacteria bacterium
GTATATAGTAATCCCCAGTTTTTCCCCAAGAGACCCCCTCTTGACGAGTTTATATAAATACCGTATAATCCCCATCGCATTTTGTATGCATTTTATTTTAATTTAAATAGTTATCTCCGCTGGATATAAATCTACTCCGACCATTCGGATGTAGTGCGGGAAAGAATTAAGCCTAATCCTATGGCAGAATTTCTCAGAAACAAACCGCATGTGAATGTGGGAACAATTGGTCACGTAGACCATGGTAAGACCACCACCACTGCAGCAATCCTCAAGGTTGCAGCAGCTCATGGCTTGGCAGCTCAGGCAAAAAACGTTGATGAAATCGACGCAGCTCCTGAAGAAAAAGCTCGTGGTATCACCATTGCTACCGCACACGTTGAATACGAGACTGAAAAACGACACTACGCTCACGTAGACTGTCCAGGTCACGCTGACTATGTAAAGAACATGATTACTGGAGCAGCTCAGATGGATGGAGCTATCCTCGTAGTTTCTGCAGCTGATGGTCCAATGCCTCAGACCCGCGAACATATCTTGCTCGCTCGTCAGGTAGGTGTGCCTTACATCGTTGTATATTTGAATAAAGTAGATCAGGTTTCTGATCCAGAACTTATCGACCTTGTTGAAGAGGAAGTTCGAGATTTGTTGAAGAAGTATAATTTCCCTGGAGATACCACCCCAATCGTTCGTGGCTCATCTCTCAAGGCTCTTGAGAATCCAAATGATCCAGAAGCAGCTAAGCCAATTCTCGATCTTTTGAAAGCACTCGACGAATATATCCCAGATCCAGTTCGCGATCTTGATAAAAACTTCTTTATGCCAGTTGAAGACGTGTTCTCTATTGAAGGACGCGGAACTGTGGTAACTGGTCGTATTGAACGTGGTGTTGTAAAGATCGGCGACGAAGTTGAAATCGTTGGTATGCGCCCTGAAACCATGAAGACCACTGTTACTGGAGTTGAAATGTTTAACAAATCATTGCAGCAAGGACAAGCTGGAGATAACGCTGGTATTCTTCTCCGTGGTACTAAGAAAGAAGAAGTAGAACGTGGTATGGTGCTTGCAAAAACAGGTAGTATCAAACCTCATACTGAAGTAGAGGCTGAAGTATACGCACTTACCAAAGAAGAAGGTGGACGACACAAGCCATTCTTCAATGGATACAAACCACAGTTCTATATCCGAACTACTGACGTTACCGGAGAAGTAACTCTTCCAGAGGGAACTGAAATGGTAATGCCAGGTGATACCGTTAATATCAAAATCAAACTTATCGTTCCTGTAGCTATCGAAGAACAAATGCGCTTCGCTATCCGTGAGGGTGGACGAACTGTTGGAGCGGGAGTTGTAACTAAGATTATTGCATAATATTGTCTTCACTCATCCCGCTTCCTTTGGGGAGCGGGATGGGGTAGACCCTTATAAACATAGCTCATTATGGTTACCACATCAAAAAAAACAACTGAAGAAGTAGGTCCACGAGTACGTGTAAAAATCAAAGCATACGATCATAAGATTATTGATGGCGCTACAAAGACCATTATCGACACTGCAGAACGAAATGGGGCAAAAGTAGTAGGTCCGGTACCTCTTCCAACACATATCCAGAAGTATAGTGTGAATCGTGCGACATTCGTTCATAAGACTGCACAAGAACAATACGAAATGCGTACGCACAAGAGATTGCTCGATATCCATTCTCCAAGTCCAAAAGCAATTGATGCTTTGATGAATTTGAACTTGCCAAGTGGAGTTGATGTGGAGATAAAAATGATGTAAAAAGAGTTGTTTACAGGTTGTTTATTTTATTGGGTTTACGAGACAGTATAGATACGCCTAGAGACCCTTGACAGGGATTTAAAAATAGGGTACACTAGGCCCACAACAAATAGATACATTCATTTTGTACAGATAAGATCCCTATTGGACACCTTTTGTCCCTCGGAAAACATCTGATGCGAAGTAGATATGTATAGCGAGGTATACTATTCATTACAGATAAGAACAAGTGCCTTTTCATTCTCCATAGATTAGCTATGGACTTTAGAGGCTAGAAGTAAGAGTGTCATCGTGTACGATGGCTTCCTTGCTTCTAGTTTTTTAAATAGATCTAACTAGGGTTTTCAAAAACAAAGCCGGTATGAAATTCATTATTGGAAAAAAAGTAGGAATGACACAAGTGTTCAAGGCAGATGGAACTGTAGTCCCTGTGACTCGGATTCAGGCAGGTCCTTGCGTTGTTACACAGGTAAAAGAAGGCGCGGTCCAGATTGGTTTTGGGGTGCAAAAAGCTTTTCGTCTTTCTAAGGCTGAGAAGGGACACCTCGATGGAATTATTGTAGATAATAATCCACAGTTGACGGTACGATCTCTCAAAGATTTCAGAGGAGAAGCTTTGAATCTCAAGAAAGGTGACCAGTTTACTGCTAGTATCTTTACTGCAGGTGAAAAAGTACAAGTTACCGGAATGTCAAAAGGAAAGGGTTTCCAGGGTGTAGTTAAACGCCACGGATTCCACGGTGGTCCTGCTAGTCATGGACACAAAGACAACCTCCGTATGCCTGGAAGTATTGGTGCGGGTGGAGTTCAGCGTGTATTCAAGAATATGCGCATGGGTGGACACATGGGAAATGATCAAATAACAGTAAAAAATCTTGAAATTATTGAAGTACATCCAGAATCACATGAATTGTTGATTAAGGGTGCAATTCCAGGAGCACGAAATGGACTAGTGTATATTTCAACGGGCGAAGGAGAAATTACGATTGAAAAACCAGTCGTTGCTCCAGTAGCTGAAGCAGTGGTTGAGATGCAACCAACACAAAACGCATAACATTATTTTCCGATATACGAACGTATGACAAAATTGTCTGTATACAACCAATCAGGAGAAAAGAAATCAGAACTCGAAGTACGTGAAGATATTTTTAATGTTACACCAAATTCTTCTCTCGTACATCAAGTATACGTTGCGATGCGCGCCAATGTTCGAGAACCTTGGGCTCATACCAAAATGCGCGGTGATGTACGTGGAGGAGGAAAGAAACCTTGGAAACAAAAAGGAACTGGTCGTGCACGTCACGGATCTATTCGATCTCCATTGTGGAGAGGTGGTGGAATTACGTTTGGTCCATTGAGTGAACGAACCTATACCCAGAAAATTAATAAAAAAATGAAAGTTGGTGCAGTAAAATCATGTTTGTCTGATAAAGTTGCACATGAACGATTATTGGTTGTTGAATCATTTGATTTCAAAGCTAAATCACAAGCAGTTTCACAGCTTCGCAGTTCATTACCTGGAAATGGTAAGAGTACTTTGTTACTGGTAACCGAATTTTCTCCAGAACTTATTCGAGCGGTTTCAAATGTGAGTAACATTGATATGGTTCGAGCAGCAGATGTGAACGTGGTAGATTTATTGCATCATCAGTATGTACTTGCATCTTCAGATGCAGTTGCTGCACTTGAAAAACGTTTTGTAAAATAATCCAGTATGAGCTTGCTTAATAAATTTTCAAAGAAATCGAATGTTTCAAAGAAAGATGCTGTTGCTGAGACTAAAACTGCAGCAAAAGTTCGTACGCCAAAGAAAACTGAGACACCAGTTGTTGCTGGTGCTAAATCAGGTGCTGCATATCGTGTTATTATCAAACCTCTTGCAAGTGAAAAAGCAGCTATTGCAGAATCACATCGTTCATATACATTTGTAGTGAATTCTCATGCAAATAAGATTGATGTGAAACGAGCAGTGAGTTCAGTATATGGAGTTGTGCCACAGAAAGTTAGAATAATTCGATTGCAGGGCAAGGAAGTACGATTTGGTGCATATTTTGGACGACGCTCTGATATTAAGAAAGCGATTGTAACCCTGAAAAAGGGTGACTCCATTCGTGTACATGAAGGAGTATAAATAAGATTTGAACTCGTATGCCAATCAAGATTCACAAACCAACTAGTGCGGGAAGACGAAATTCAAGTGTTCAGGATTTTTCTGATATTACTAAACATACTCCTGAAAAGTCTCTTATTATTCCATTGAAGAAACATTCTGGAAGAAATAATACCGGTAAAATTACCGTACGCCATCAGGGTGGTGGAGTGAAACGATATTACCGAATGGTAGATTTCAAACAGCAGATTTTTGATAC
>CAZCHJ010000027.1:4251-11462 GCA_964498735.1 uncultured Gammaproteobacteria bacterium
CTCATGGTTGTTGAAGGAAAGTACGCACAGTTAAAAATGCCTTCATCTGAAGTACGATTGGTTAAGAAAGAATGTATGGCAACGGTAGGACAGCTTGGTAATTCTGATTACAAACTTATTCGTTGGGGAAAAGCTGGACGCGTACGCTATCGCGGTATTAGACCAACTGTTATTGGTAAAAACATGAACCCAGTTGATCATCCGCACGGTGGAGGAGAAGGACATTCTCCAACTGGTCAGAAGCGAGGTCCTCGAACACCATGGGGTAAACCTGCTCGTGGAGTTAAGACCCGATTGAAGAAGGCAAGTGATAAGTTTATTGTGTCACGCCGAGTTTCAAAGAAGAAAAAGAAATAATTACACACGAATTTAGGAATATTATATGTCACGAAGTTTGAAAAAAGGACCATACGTTGATCTCAAGCTCATGGAGAAAGTAGAGAAGGCTCTTAAGAGTGGAGACAAAAAGCCAATTAAGACTTGGGCACGAGCTTCAACAATCACTCCGGTGATGGTTGGTCTTAAATTTCAGATTCACAATGGAAAAGACTTTCCAGAGGTATTGATTGACGAAAATATGGTCGGTCACAAACTTGGAGAATTTTCTTTGACACGAAAGTTTATCAGTCATGGTGGTAAGATGGCAAAAGAAGAAAGTAAAGCAGCAGCTCCAGCAAAGCCAGCAACTCCTCCAGCAGCAAAATAATTTTAGTATATGAAGGTAGAAGCAAAAGCACAATTGAATAGTCTCCGCATGAGTCCACAGAAAGTACGATTGGTTGCTGATCTTGTTCGTGGCATGAGCGCACGCGATGCATTGGCACAACTTCAGTTTTCACGTAAAGCTGCAGCGAAACCATTGTACACTCTTTTGAAATCAGCAATTGCAAATGCTTCACACAATCATCAGATGGAAGCATCAACACTGGTAATAGCAACTATTTTTGTGAACGAAGGTGCGGTATTGAAACGATGGATGCCTCGAGCAATGGGCCGTGCTACTCCATTACGTAAGCGAAGTTCACATGTGACGCTTGTACTCTCTGGAGAACAGAGTGCTGCAGGAAAAACCAAAAAAGAAGAAAAAGAAAAGAGTACTGAAATAGTAGATACTACTGTACAAACTTCTGAGGAAAAACCAAAGACTGTGCGCGCACGAAAACCACGTGCAAAGTCTACAAAAAAAGTTTCTTAAACATTCACCTGATAACGATTATTAAACCGTATGGGTCACAAAGTTCACCCCAAAATCTATCGAACCGGAGTCTTATTTCCTTGGAGTTCTCGCTGGGTTAGTACTACCAAGTACCCTGACTATCTCGAACAAGATGTAAAGATTCGAGAATTCTTGACCAAGAAATTCAAAGATGCACAAGTAGACTCTGTCTTTATTGAACGTGGAGCAAAAAATATTGTTATTACTATTTTTGCTGGAAAACCTGGAGTTATTATTGGACGCGGTGGACAAGGCCTTGAGGTATTGAAGAAAGATATTGAACGACAATTTTTGAAAATGTCGATTGCTGTTAAACTTAATGTACAAGAAGTTCGAAACCCATCATTATCAGCAGTAATCGTTGCTGAGGGTGTTGCAAAGGATGTGGAAAATCGTATTCCATTCCGCCGAACTATGAAATCAACGATTGAACGTGTGATGAAAGCTGGCGCGCAGGGTGTGAAAATTTCTATGTCAGGCCGATTGAATGGAGTTGAAATTGCACGTCGTGAAACTCTTTCAGCAGGAAAAATTCCTTTGACCACCCTTCGCAGTAATGTTGATTATACCGATTATACTGCGCGCACTATTTATGGAGCGATTGGTATCAAGGTGTGGATTTATCTCGGGGAATCATTTGAACAGGTAGATAAATTAGCTGATAAAACAGAATCAATTAAACGCAAGAAGAAATAACTATTGGTTTAAGACCCCAATCATATAGATGAATTCAAATACGAATATATATGTTAATTCCTAAGAAAGTAAAACATAGAAAATGGCATCGCCCACGACGAATGAATAAGGGTGTTGCTTCACGCACGAATACTGTTGCTTTTGGAAGTTTTGGACTCAAGTCAACTTCACATGCATGGGTTTCTTCTCGTCAGATTGAAGCTGCTCGACGTGTACTTACTCGTTATGTAAAACGAGGAGGAAAAATCTGGATTCGTATCTTTCCTGATCGACCAGTTACTCGCAAAGGTAGTGAAGTTCCGATGGGTGGAGGAAAAGGTTCTCCAGACCATTATGTATGTACGGTGAAACCAGGAGTAGTGATGTTTGAAATGGAAGGAATAACACCAGCCGAAGCACGAGAAGCACTCACTCAGGCAGCTTATAAGCTTCCGGTGACTGCAGTATTTGTCTCTCGTCCATAATCTGATTATTTATTTATATATGTTGAACGCCAAGGATTTACAATTGCAGAGTATTCAAGAATTGCACGAATCTCTTTCTCACAAACGAGAAGAGTTACGTTCACTTCGTTTTTCTGTGAATGGAAATCAGTTGAAAAATGTTCGTGCGATTCGAAATGTACGACGAGATATCGCACGCATCCTCGGCGCTATTGGAATAAAGAATTCTAAGCCTACTGTTTAATATCATGCAGATTTTATGAATACTACGACCACAACACAAGCTGTACATCACCGACGTTTTGAAGGTGAAGTTGTAAGCACCAAAGAACAAAAGACGATTCATGTTTTGGTGAACACCATCAAGACTCATCCAAAGTATCATAAACAGTACACACGAAGTCGTATGTATCCAGTTCATGATGAAAAGGGAGTGGCACAGGTTGGTGACGTCGTTGTATTTGAAGAATGCCGACCATTGAGCAAGACCAAACGATGGACGTTGGTTAGTGTGGCTACCAAGGCAAAAACTTAAACACTTAGCGGTAATTTGTATATATGATTCAACACAGAAGTATTCTCACTGTTGCTGACAATAGCGGAGCTAAACGGCTCATGTGTATTCGTGTACTTGGCGGGTACAAAAAACGCTTTGCTCGAGTGGGGGATATTATTACCTGCAGTGTTAAAGAAGCACTTCCACGAACACAGGTTAAGAAAGGTGAAGTGGTGCATGTAGTTATTGTACGTCAGCGAAAAGAACTCCGACGAAAAGATGGTACCTATATTCGTTTTGATGAAAATGCTGGAGTTATTATTGATAAAGCATCTGGTGAACCAAAAGGTACTCGTATTTTCGGACCAGTAGCTCGTGAACTTCGAAGTAAAGGGTTCCAACGAATTATTTCACTAGCACCAGAAGTTCTTTAATCAACTACTGCTACTATTCCTATACTTATGAAAATAAAAACAGGCGACCAAGTAAAGATTTTATCTGGAAAAGACCGTGGCAAAACTGGTAAGGTTGTTCAGGTATTGCACAACAAACAAACAGGTAAGTCATATGTCGTAGTTGAAGGAGTAAACATGTTGAAAAAGCATTTGAGAGCAGGTCGACAGGGCGATAAAGGACAAACGATTGAATTACCAGCTCCAATACACGCAAGTTCTGTTGCATTACTTGATCCAAAAACCAATAAAGGTACTCGAGTTGGCTATCGTGTTGAAGGTACGACCAAGAAGCGCGTAAGCCGAGCAAGTAATGAAATTATTGGATAATACACCTTAGTATGAAGTCACCATTGTATCAAACTTATAAAAATACTGTTATCTCAAAACTCAAAGAGCGCATGGGATACACCAACATCATGCAAGTTCCTCGTATTGAGAAGGTTGTATTGAATGTCGGATACGGCAAACGTGCAAAAGAAAATGCATTTATTGAGCGCGTTGAAGAAACACTCCGACGAATTAGCGGACAAAAGCCAGTACGAAACAAAGCAAAAAAATCAATTTCTAACTTTAAATTACGAGAAGGTGTTGAAATCGGATCATCAGTAACGATTCGAGGTGACCGAATGTATGATTTCTTGTATAAGTTTATCCATTTGACTCTTCCTCGTGTACGAGATTTCCGAGGATTAAATCCAAAGAGTTTTGATGGACGTGGCAATTACACCATTGGTTTCAAAGAACATCTCGCTTTCCCTGAAATCGGAGGAGATGCGGCTGATCAGATCCACGGACTTGAAGTTACCATTTCAACAAGTGCGACTACGAATGCAGACGGTAAAGCACTTCTCGAAGAAATGGGATTCCCATTTAGAAAAAAGTAAATTCTATACTAATCGATAAACCATTTTATCTACGGCTATGGCAACACAGGCACAAATCGCAAAATCAAACAGAAAACCAAAATTCAGCACACGCGTGGTACGCAGATGCTGGCATTGCGGGCGCAAGCGTGGATACATGCGCAAGTTTAGATTGTGCAGAATTTGTTTTCGAGAATTTGCCAATAATGCAACGCTTCCTGGCGTACGAAAGTCGAGCTGGTAAGCTAAGACACCAATCCTAATTAAATTACTTACGTATTATGATGACTGATCCTATCGCAGACATGCTCACACGAATCAGAAACGCGCAGCAATCACGAAAGAAGCGCGTTATGGTCCCGTTTTCACGGGTGAAGTTTGCGATCGCTGAGATTCTCAAAAATCAAGGGTATATTGAAATGTTTACTGTTGAAGAAGGTATGCCAAAGATGATTGCGCTTGATCTTAAATATTCAGGTACGACTCCTGCAATTACTTCGATTACACGAGAAAGTACTCCAGGACATCGTGTATATAAGAAGGCGGGGGAGTTACCAAAAGTATTGAATGGTTTTGGTATTGCGATTGTATCAACCAGCCAGGGAATTATGACTGCGCATGATGCAGAGAAAAAAGGCGTAGGTGGTGAGGTGCTTTGTTCAGTCTACTAATCTTATAGAATCAGACTCATATGTCACGTATTGGAAAACAACAAATCATCATCCCAGAAGGTGTTACCGTAACTATTCTCGGTAGTGAAGTTACTGTCAAAGGTCCAAAAGGTACTTTGAAGAAAACACTTCATCCTTTGGTTACTCCAAAAATTGAAAATTCAGTATTGAGTGTTTCAGTTGCACAACCTGAAGATATACAGGAACGTGCACTCTGGGGTACTTCTGCAGCTCATCTCAAAAACATGGTTGAAGGTGTCACTAAAGGTTTTGAAAAGAAACTCGAGGTTAATGGAGTGGGATACCGTGTTGCAATGCAGGGTAAAGATCTCAAATTAGAAATTGGTTTTTCTCATCCAGTTATATACCAGATGCCTGCTGAGGTTGTGGCTGTTGTTGAAAAAAATGTGATTACACTTACTAGTCCTGATATTGAAATGCTTGGAAAAACAGCGTCAGAAATTAGAGCATTGAAGAAACCAGAACCTTACAAGGGTAAAGGTATCAAATATATGGATGAAGTCTTACGACGCAAAGCAGGTAAGACTGCAAGTGCAGGTAAGGAATAAGTATAGTTTAAAACGATGATTATTATATGAAACAAGCTACTACACGAAATGCATACCGAATACGACGTCACGCTCGCGTGCGCGCTCGAGTTTCTGGTACGACTGAACGTCCACGACTTTCTGTATTTCGAAGTCTTCGAGGAATGTACGGACAACTTATCGATGATACACGAAGTGTGACACTAGTAGGTGTTTCTTCTACTTCTGACATTGATATGGCACAGGATGCAGGTGAGCGAAAAGGAAAAGTAAAGGTTGCGTATTTGCTCGGTTTGACACTTGCTGCAAAAGCAAAGGAAAAAAATATTACCACTGTTGTGTTCGATCGAGGTGGGTTCAACTATACTGGTCGAGTGAGTGCGTTTGCTGATGGTGCTCGCGATGGTGGATTACAATTTTAATCATCGATTTTACTGATTTTATAGATTAAAAAAATGTATGCCTAATGATAAACGTCAACAACGAGGTCCACGAATGCCAAAAGAAAAACCTGAATTTGATCAGACAATTGTTGATCTTGCGCGTGTTACCCGTGTTACCAAAGGTGGAAAACATATGAGTTTCCGTGCGTGTGTGGTAATTGGTGATCGCAAGGGCCGTGTTGGATTTGGAATTGAAAAAGGAAAAGATGTCCAGATCGCAGTTGATAAGGCGGTTAATCAGGCAAAAAAGAATATCATGAATGTGCCTATTTTTAATGAAACGATTCCTCATCGTGTTGAAGCGAAGTTCAAAGCAGGACGAGTCATGATCAAACCTGCACCAAAAGGTTCTGGAATTATTGCAGGAAGTGCAGTTCGTATCGTTCTTGATCTTGCTGGAGTTGGAAATGCTTCAGGAAAAATAATGAGTAAAACTAATAATAAAGTGGTGAATGTGAAAGCAACATTTGAAGCGTTGAAATTATTCAAACCTCGAGCAGTTTCAATTCTTTCTCGTCAGCGTGTGGCAGTACCACAGACCGCACCTTCAGTGCCTACGATTTCTCCTGCTCCAGTTGAAAAACCAAAACGAAAACCACGTGCAGCAGCTCCAAAAAACTCATCTAAAGCTGCTACGCCAGCTAGTTAGTGGATATCTATTAAATTTTTTGTATGTTAACTCCTTCATCAATCAGTTCACGAGGACGCAAGCGCAATACCAAACGTCGCGGACGCGGTAATGGAAGTGGCAAGGGAAGCTACTCTACTCGTGGTATCAAAGGACAGAGAGCCCGCACGGGTGCTAGTGGTATCATGCGCCGTGCATTTAAAGCACAGTTGCAAAAAGTACCAAAATCACGAGGATTTTCTTCATCTGCAACCAAACCTGAAACTGTTTCACTCGCTTCGCTTAATCGAATTGCATCAGAGAGTGAGATCACTCCGTATGTATTGCAACAGCATGGTCTCATCAAGAATCCCCGCATTGGTGCAAAGATCGTAGCGACTGGGGAACTTACTAAGAAAGTAGTATTACGTGGTTGTATTGCAACCAAGACAGCGCTTCAAGCTATTGAAAAAGCTGGAGGAAAACTGGTAGTATAAGTACCAGTTTTCTCGTGTATTTGGGCTCATTCTTTTATCTTCAATATATATGTGGGAGAAAATACGCCGAATTTGGACTATTCCTGATATTCGCAATCGAGTATTATTTGTGTTTGCAATGCTTGTTGTTTTTCGTCTTGCCGCACACATCCCAGTTCCGGGAATTAATACTGAAGGACTCAAACAATTTTTGGCTGGTAATCAAGTGTTTGGATTATTGAATATCTTTTCTGGTGGTACGATCAAGAATTTTTCTATTGTGATGCTTGGTGTGGC
>CAZCHJ010000028.1:0-7141 GCA_964498735.1 uncultured Gammaproteobacteria bacterium
TTTTACGAGCGGGTGGCGAACTCGGTTGAAGGTTTAGACGTTCATGAACTTGGACTCGGCGAGGATCATGCGGGCTCGTTCCCGACTGATGATCTGGAACTCCACCCCCTCGATCACAATCGAGAGTTTTGACTGGGGCCACAAATAATACAGTTGGAACCTGCCCACCATGAAACGGGCATGCCCGACCACGTAATCGATCGACTCGACACCACGCCCCAGATGACCCGTCTCACTATCGAGTGCGAAGAAGAACTCCGTCTCCTTGAGTACCCGAGTGAGGGCAACGAAGTCTTCGTGCCCCAGATCACCGCTGCCGATTCGCGATCCATTCTGATCGAACCAGCAGGCACCCTGCATGACCCGTCCATCTCCACGTGACTGACCAGGCGCGATCGAGGCGCGCTCCCACAATGACTCTGCCGTCAATCTATTCATACTCCTCCTTGCTTTTCCTCCCAGCTTTGTACATATTTTCTAGATACTTACAAAACTCGCAGGAAAGGCAGGCCATTATATGCTGAAAAAACACTTTTTGTCAATATTAAAAAGCCCCTGAATAGGGGCTTTTTTCAGTTATACACTATTTGGCATTGGTATCTGGCTGATGAATTCCAAATACATTATTTTCAGTATCAAGATAATATCCTTGCCATGCCATACCAGCTAGTGCAAATTTTGGCATAGCAACTTTTCCACCTGCAGCGAGAATTTTCTTCTCAGTCTCATCATAATTTTCTACATCCATGGTACAAGTATATGCATTGGTGCCGCATTCGAGTGGTGGAGTTTTGGTAGGTCGACGAAGCAATCCCCCATTGATCCCCTGCTCTGTGCTATCCTTTGGCGCAGTCATGACGATCCAATATTCCATTTGTCCGCCCTCCCATTTGGTAATCTCCCAACCAAACACGTCGCGATAAAATTGCGCAGCGCGCTCGGGATCGTCTGCTTGAATTTCGAAGTGTACAGGTCGGTTCATATGATTATCTTTTAAGACTTACATTTTCTCTTATTCTAAATTCTATTATCCTTTGTATCAAATCAAACGGGATAGGTTCATCAAGTTGAAATTGCACCGACCCTTTTCCACTTTTATATTTTGATAATTCTTTTTTGAATTTTGTTGTTCCCGAAGGAGTTGGGTAAAATCCGATATGATGTTCGAATCCTCCGAAATATACAAATGGTTTTCCATGTAATTTGTACCCTGGCATACCGTAACTTATTGATTCTACTACCTCAGGTGCACTCTTTATTATCATATTTCGTATTTTTTTCAAAATACTCTGCACCTCTTTCGGATATGATGCAATATATTCATCAACGGTTTTATTATTATTCTTCATCATAGCACACCGTTAGAATGAACCAGTCACCACTTCTCCCGCACGTTTGTAATTGGCAAATATTACTCCGCTTGGAGAAACTTTTGAATCAGTCAGGGTAAACGCAGCAGGAATTGTTCCTTCTGCAAATAATTTCTTACCTCCGCCCAATGTGATCGGAAAAATCTTGAGCCACAATTCATCGACCAAATCATTTTTTAATAGTGTTTGAATAAAATTACCGCTGCCGTGTACCTGTAAATCTGGACCGTCTTCGGTTTTCAATTTTTTGAGTTGTACTACCACATCTCCACTCAACACTACTGAATTGTTCCACTGAGGATTGGTAAGCGTATTCGAAGCTACATATTTTGTCGTTTCGTTTACTCCTGGCCAACCATCTGCATGCTCGGGCCAGTATGATGCAAAAATCTCGTACGTTTTTCGTCCCAACAAAAGATCAAAAGGTTGTTTCATCTGTTCCCCCATGAGAGCACCTGAAAATTCATCAAAATATGGTACAGTCCATCCACCATATTTGAATCCTCCACTTGTGTCTTCTTGAGGACCTCCTGGAGCCTGCATGACACCGTCGAGAGTGATAAATGATAGAACAATAATTTTTCTCATATGTATTCTGTACAATAATTATATTTTTTGCTAGACTCTCTATGTTTTAATCATGGAAGGTTCGCATAGTGGTCGAGTGCGCCGCCTTGGAAAGGCGGTATATCAGAAATGGTATCGAGGGTTCGAATCCCTCACCTTCCGCCAACCTACGCTTACGCTTCGGTTGGCAGTCCAATAATTATTATTTGCAAGGAGGGGTATCTATGTGGCATGTGTATTTTTTGCGTCTGTCAAATCGAGATATTTATGTAGGATCTACCAACGATATTAAACGCCGACTGAAGGAACATTTACAAGGCTCTGTTTTATCGACTAAAGCATACCAACCAGTCAAACTTCTGGCAATTATTACTGTTACCACAGAAAAGAAAGCTCGAATATTGGAAAAATACTGTAAAACTGGATCAGGGAAAGCAATTATAAAGAGAAGAATTTTAACTGACGAAGCTTAAGCGTAGTCAGTCCCTCACCTTCCGCCATTGGTAATTTATGTAAGATAACTTTAACAAAAAAGATCGGTTCTGTACGAATCTCTCCGTACTACTTACTACTTACTACTTTCTTCACATTCACTTTTCTGAAATCAGCAATAATATCCATTGCCGCATCAACCGTATCAACAATCTGATACCATTCATCATCTTCATCTGAGATTGTTTCAAATTTGTGTACCAAACTTTCTTTGATAAAGGTGTGGAGTGGTTCCCAGAAACCATGATCAACGAGAATCACAGGAACTCTCTCCATTTTCTTTGTCTCCATGAGCGTCAAAATTTCAAATAGCTGATGGAGTGTTCCAAATCCGCCAGGGAAAAATACAAACGCTTTTGCGGGAGCCGTGATAATTAATTTTCGAGTAAATGGAAACTGGAACCCAATCGAACGTTTCACATATGGATTCACCCGTTCTTGTGATCCGAATCGCATGTTGATTCCGATTGACTGTCCTCCGCGTTCGAAACAACCTTTATTTGCAGCTTCCATAACTCCTGGACCACCACCAGTCATGACCGAAAATCCAGTATCAGCCAATCGTCCACCAAGTTCATATGCCATCGTATAGTAGGTCGAACCTGGGTTAATCATGTTCGTACCAAAAATAGTTACATTCTCGATTACTCCAGTCAAAAAATCGAATCCTTCTACCAACTCTGCCATGATACGGAAAATTTTCCAATCCACTGCACCACCGCACTGGAAACTATCAGGATCGAGTTCACAAATCGGTAAACGGTCTTCAGTTTCTTGGATAAACGAAAAAGCATCTTCTGCAGTATCGACAATATGCCAGTCATCAATATCTTTGAGCGGAGCTGCGCCTATTTCTGCTGATTTTGATCTGAGGAATGCAATGAGTGGATTCCAAAATTCAGATCCAA
This sequence comes from uncultured Gammaproteobacteria bacterium, assembly GCA_964498735.1. GTDB lineage: Bacteria > Patescibacteriota > Patescibacteriia > Magasanikbacterales > UBA922 > UBA922. The sequence continues at coordinate 3,338 of CAZCHJ010000028.1, forward strand.
CGAGAATAATTGGCGAGCGAACCATCTTACCCGCTTCCATAAGATCAACAATTTCAAAAAATTCATCCATGGTTCCAAATCCTCCAGGGAAAATAGCAAACGCATTCGCTGGACTCGTCAACATCACCTTTCTCGTAAAGAAGTAATAAAAAGCAGTTGCTTCGGTCACATAAGGATTGATACGCTGCTCGAATGGAAGTTGAATATTCAATCCTACTGATTTTCCCCCCACTTCATACGCGCCCCTATTAGCGCCTTCCATGATACCTGGACCACCTCCCGTAATTGTCGTGAACCCGTTTTTCCCCAGTAATTTCCCAAGTTCCTGAGCAATCTCATAATCTTTTTGCCCATCGGAAAAACGCGCAGAACCAAGTATAGTTACTTCTTTTTCCATGCGGGATAGGAATTGATATCCTTCTACAAATTCAGACATGATACGAAAAATCCGCCAAGCTTCACGAAAATCACCCGATTCATTGATCGCATGACTATAATCGATTGGCTTTGCAGACTTATTTTTGACAGGCGACATAATTGCAAAGATACAGGACTTAAATATTGAAAATTAACTATGAGAAATTAACAATATTCACTATTTTAATTTTTATTATTATACATTGTTTCGATCGCATGTCCGAGCTGTAATATACGAGCTTCTTCTAATCGAGGACCGATAAGTTGTACACCCACAGGTAATTTTTTCTTTGTCATTCCACCATGTACACTCAATGCAGGAATTCCCGCCACTGATGCTGGACTTACGAATACATCAGCAAGATACATTGCCAATACATCATTTTTCTTTTCACCGACACCAAAAGCTGGAAATGGTGATGTTGGCGTAATCAATGCATCAACGGTCGCAAATGTTTTTTCAAAATCTTGAATTATTTTTGTTCGCACTTGTTGAGCTTTTCGATAATACGCATCATAATATCCGCTCGATAACGCATACGTACCGATCATAATACGACGTTTTACTTCTTCTGGAAAACCTTTGCCTCTTGATTCTGCATAGGTATCGTATAGTGAATCATTTTTTCCTCGAACTCCGTAGCGTATACCGTCGATCCGTCCCAAATTCGAACTATCTTCAGAAGGAACCAAAATATAATATACTGGGATAGCGTATTTCGTATACGGCAGACTTACGTCAACAATAGAACATCCAGCTTCTTTCAAATCTTCAATTCGTGACTCAACGATTGCTCTAACTTCCGGATCCATCCCCTCGAGCTCCATATATTCTTTGGGTACTCCAATTTTCATTCCTTTGAGAGATTTTCCCAGATATTCTCGATAGCGTGGCACTGGACCGGGTATGGTAGTTGCATCTTTTGCATCCTGCCCTGCCATTACTTCCATAAGTAATGCAATATCTTCGACGGTCTTGGCAATCGGACCAACCGTGTCCAACGAACTTGCCATCGGCATAATGCCATGACGAGAATTTCTCCCATAGGTTGGACGCAATCCAGCAACACCGCACAAGCTTGCAGGTTGTCTGATTGATCCACCAGTATCTTCCCCAATTGAAAAAATACATTGTCCATCAGCTACTGCCGCAGCAGAACCACCCGATGAGCCACCCGCAACCTTGGTCGTGTCGTGTGGATTTCGCACTGGACCATACATTGAATTTTCATTACTTGCACCATGGCCGAATGCGTCACAGTTTTGTTTTCCCACAAGCACTGCACCCGCTTCTTTGATTTTTCGTATGACCGTAGCATCATACGGTGGAATATAATTATCGAGAATAGTTGCAGATGCGGTCGATCGAACACCTTCGGTACAGATAGCATCTTTTACTCCAAAAGGAATTCCGGTGAGCATCTCTGCATCACCTTGTGCGATTTTTTTATCAGCATTTTTTGCAGCAGTGCGTGCGTACTCATGTGTAATCGTAATAAACGCATTGATTGTTGCGTTTCGTTTTTCGATTGTATCTAGACACGCATTAGTTAATTCAAGCGCAGAAAATTCTTTATTCTGCAATCCTTCGTGTGCCTGGCGAATCGTAAGTCTATTGAGTTCAGTTGACATATAGTTATTGATCTTCAAATACTCGAGGCACTGCTAGCATATTTTTTGCATGTTCAGGAAAAGCGTCTAATATTCCCTTCTTGGTTTCTTCTGATGCTGACACAGCAATATCATCACGCGTAATATCATCTAATCCGGTAACCTGTACGGTCGCATTAGCATCACCAGTATCCACTTCATTAAGCGTATCGACATACGACAATACAACCGAAAGTTCTTCGGCATAGCGTATTTCTTCTTCCGGGCTGAGTGATAGTCGAGCAAGTTTTGCGATCGCTCTAATGTCTTCTTGTGATAGTGGCATATGTGGCTAAGTGTATCAGACAAATCTGCACTCATGCAATACCAAAAACATACTTCTTTCTTGACAAGATCTCATTTTTACCATATCCTCTTGCCTGACCAAGGTGTCGTAGTATACCCAAAACCCTGCCCGTACAGGCTTATGAGTATACCGACACCTTGGTTACTTCAATTCATTATCGATATACCCCCATTGAGCGGGGTATTTTTATAATCCACTAAGCAATCGTACCAGTTCTTCTTCGTCAATTATCGTAACTCCCAATGATTCAGCTTTGGTGAGTTTGCTTCCCGCCTCTTCACCAGCAACGACATAGTCAGTTTTCTTACTCACTGATCCTGCCACATGCCCTCCTGCTTTTCTGATTTTTTCAGATGCTTCATCACGTGACAATGTAGGGAGGGTACCCGTTAATACAAAAGTTTTTCCAGATAATACACCATTTTTTCTATCTTCGTGCTTGGGATATATAATTTTCACTCCACGTTTAAGTAATTCTTCGACATGTTTTATCTCTTTTTGATCAGCAAAAAATTCAACAATCGACTCACCAACTCGAGGACCAATGTCTTCCACACCCTCAAGTTCTTCTCTTGTTGCGTTCATTAATTTATCAAGTGATGCAAATTTTTCTGACAGCCGAATTGCCGTTTCCTCCCCCACATGCCGAATTCCAAGTGCGATGATAAAACGATCAAACGGAATATGTTTTGATTTTTCGATTGCAGCAATCAGATTTTCTGCTGATTTATCACCAAATTTTTCGAGATCTACTAATTCATCTTTTTCCAAAGTAAATATGTCTGCAGACTCGGCAATCAATTTTTCATCCATCAATTTTTCAACAATTTTTTCTCCTAAGCCCTCGATATCAAATGCATGTTTCCCTGCGAAATGAATAATACGTTCTTTCTCTTGAGCAAAACATCGTTTATTGGAACAAAACATTCCCGCCGAAGTTCCCTGTTTTTTATCTACAATTTCTCGTCGTTCTACTGGAGATCCGCAAATCGGACATTTCCTGGGAACACTTACTTTCTTCTCAGAACCTATGCGGAGTTTGTCGAGTACTCGAATTACTTTTGGAATAATGTCTCCTGCTTTTTCGACGACCACCGTATCACCAATTTTCACACCCAGACGTTCAATTTCGTCAAAATTGTGCAGTGTGGCATGTGTGACAGTGGTTCCTGCAAGCTTGACTGGTGCAAGCAGCGCTACCGGAGTCAGGGCACCCGTACGTCCTACTTGTACATATACATCTTGTACAGTTGTCGTTCCCTGTTCTGCTGCAAATTTCAATGCGATTGCCCAGCGCGGTGCTTTTCCGGTATACCCTAACGCGTTCTGATATTTTTTCTCATTAACCTTAACCACAATACCATCAATCCAAAATGGTACGGTTTTCTTTTTATCCTGCCAATATTTCCAGAAAGAAATAATTTCATCAA
>CAZCHJ010000028.1:7241-10422 GCA_964498735.1 uncultured Gammaproteobacteria bacterium
GGTACGGTTTTCTTTTTATCCTGCCAATATTTCCAGAAAGAAATAATTTCATCAACCGACTCAACTTTTTTCCAATGTGTGTCTGTGGTAAATCCAAGTTTGGATAATTCTTTCAATTCTTCTTCCTGAGTATCCGGTGCGTTACCCAATGAAATATCATATGCAGTAAATGAAAGTTTTCGTTTTTCAACAATACGTGAATCAAGCTGACGTATTGTTCCTGCAGTTGCATTTCGAGGATTTGCAAATAATGGTTCTCCTGTTATCTCTCGTTCACTGTTCATTTTTTCAAATTGAGCAACATTCATCCACACTTCTCCTTCTGCAACTAGATCAACTGATTGAGTAAGTTGCAGAGGTACCGTATGAATAGTTTTGATATTGTGTGTTACATCTTCACCTACTACCCCGTTTCCACGTGTCGCCGCATTTTTTAAAATTCCATTTTCATACGTAAGGACCATATGAAGCCCATCAATTTTGAGTTCGCATACATACGATAAATCCTTTGGTGTATATCCCAATTCTTTGGTTAACATTTTTTCAATTCTCACGGTCCAATCAGTGATATCTTTTTCATTAAATGCGTCATTAAACGACCACTGCATTACCTTATGTGTAATTTTCTCAAATTTATCAAGCACGGTTCCTGCTACTCGTTGTGTGGGTGAATCAGGGGTTACTAATTCTGGATAGTCTGTTTCGAGCTGCTTCAATTCACGCATGAGTGGATCATACATTGCATCAGTTACCTCCGGATCATTCAATACATGATACTTGTGACGAAGTTCATGTATCTGTTCACGAAGTTGTATTACTCGTTTTTCATGTGTATTCATACCATTATCCTAATATATATCCATACCACGATAGTATAGCATCCCCCCACCAGAGTGCCGCAAGTGTCCCGATAGTCAAAAATGTGCCAAAGGCTATCTGATCATGTCTCTCTTTTTTTCCTAAAGCTAATAGTGAAATCCCTACACATGCGCCTATAACGTAGGCAATTCCAAGGCCCACAATCAATTTTCCAAAGCCGAGTGACGCGCCCATAAAAAATCCAATAAATATATCACCCCCACCAATCCATTTTCCTTTTGAAATAATAAATTGAATTCCAAACCATGCGATACCGACTAACATACCTAATACCAAACTTTTCCATTCACCCGGTGTACTACAACATACTGTCAGCGCGGCTATTATTATTCCTCCACCCAGAGTAATGTTTGGTGAGACCTCCATATATAATGCATCATATGCAAAGGTAAATACAGAGACAAATATAATTACCCAATCGCGTATCAAAGCCAGCCATGAAAATATTCCACTATGTACAGCATGGTTCCATGCGAATATAAAAAGTACTGTTGATACTACCTCAATCAGTATATAACGCGCTGGAATTATATGTTTACATTTCCTACATTTTCCTTGCAAAAACAAAAAACTCATAACCGGAATGAGTTCAAACCACTGTAACACACGATTACATGCAGGACATCGTGAACGATCGTTGAGCAATGGTAAATTTTGATGCATACGATGCACGAGCATCGTGATGCAACTCCCTAGACTTCCACCCAATACTCCTACATATATATACCAAATCCAGTGTTCCATAGTACTGAAAAGTATATCATAGAGGTATACAAAAACCCAGTCCTTTTTTGAGAACTGGGTCTTCTAATTATCAAGTCAATATGATTACTGTCCAACCATTCCTGATGGTGAAGCAGTAACTTGTCCTGCAGCGAATCCGCCTGCTCCTGACTGGAGTGTTGCGGTAATCGAATAGGTAGATGTACTACCTGTGTATGAGTAATATTCTCCTGCACTTGGACCCTTTGGTACGAGACCCATGTATGGATTAGAGCAACCTGTTGTGGTGTATCCACTTGAGTTCAAACAAGCATGATTAGTATCCCCCAAATTTACTGCTGAACCTGATGGATATCCATTCTGGTCAGTATAGTAAAGCTCGAGAGCAGTCTGGATCTGCTTGATATCAGACAAACGCTTTGCGTCATTTGCCTTCTGTCGAGCTGAACCAAGAGCTACTACTGCGAGTGTTGAGAGTAACCCAATAATAGCGATTACAACGAGTAATTCGATCAAGGTAAAACCTTTTCTGTTGTTCATAATGTCTCACCCCCTTCCCCAATATGAACCATAACTATAGTGCTAGTTATTTTATTTTCAAAACGGACTTCACTTTTTCCACGATCTCTGTAGGTTTTGTGTGTGCTTTGATAAAATAATCCACAGCACCCATCTCTAGTCCGCGTTCTACATCATCTTTTTGTCCTAAATTTGTGAGCAAAATTACCGGAATACTCTTTGTCGTTTCATCTTTTTTTAATTCCTCCAAAACAGCAAATCCATCCATCTTAGGCATGAGAATATCGAGCAAAATGATATCTGGATTTTTCTTTCGAGCAGTCTCGAGACCAATTTCTCCATTCTCAGCAGCAATAACTTTGAACTTCTCCATCTCGAACTTCGTCTTATAAATATTTGCAAGAAAACTATCGTCCTCCACCAATAGTACATTCGCCAGAGAATCAGCCATAGAGTAAGAGTTTATGAAGTCAACACACACAGTATATCAGACGCACATTTTTTACCCAAGAGTAACTGTGGATAGGTTTTTATATAAAAAATTTTAAAAATGTCGTAATGCCAACCCGATTGACACTGCCATACGTGAACCAATTTCACGAAGTACTGGCTTGAGTCCTGACTGGTAAATTACTCGCGCCCAGGGATCGCCAATAAACACTTTCATGGGAAAGTTTTCTGCGAGATAGGATGCAATCGGAGCGAATAAACATGCCCCACCACTGAGGATTATTTTTTCTGGTATCTTTCCTTCGTTTCCCGTCTGTTGTAGATATAGATCAAAACTATATTGAATTTCTTTTACTAGCGGATCAAGGAAAGATATGAATTGTTCATACGGAAGCTTGGCTGCAACACTCGATAAATCTTTCTTAATTTGAGATGCAAGTACTCGTTCAACACCCAAATTCTGAGACAATAACTCGTCAATCATGTTTCCACCAAGATGTAAACTTCGATGAGTCATGGGCAATCCGTTATCGATGATAAAGAAATTAGTTCGTTCAGCTCCAATATCAACTACCATAGAAACTGTAGTGTCTTTTCCTACCAATGAGCG
>CAZCHJ010000029.1:0-10394 GCA_964498735.1 uncultured Gammaproteobacteria bacterium
TAAAATACTTCGATTGAACCGAGCCTTAGGCAGCAGTCAAATGATTGTTTACGAGTTTTGCCATTTCAAACATGGTCACTTCACCCTTGCCACCAAAGATTGCTTTGAGCTTATCATCAGCCATGATATTTCTCTTGTTCTTTGGGTTCTGAAGATTATTCTTTTTGATATATTCCCACATTTTCTTTACTACTTGTGAGCGAGGCATTGGACCTGCTCCTACAACTGCTGCTAGCTCTGAGGAAACCTTGTATGGTCTCATGAGCGCTGGGTTTGCTTTGCGTGGCATAGAGATATTAGATTAAGTATAATTAAAAGTGCTATGCAAGGAGAGTATAGCATCTCCCTCTCTCCCTCGCAAGTAGGGGGTCTCTGATCCGGTTGAAACAAAAAAAAATGTAGGATATACTAGCTCTGAATTTTAAACCAAAAAATTAAACACGAAATCATTCAAAAACGCGTATGGCCCTCTATCACAAACACCGACCTCAGACATTCGACACGGTCATTCACCAGGACCACATCATATCAACTCTCAAAAATGAGGTTACTGGAAACAAAGTTGCACACGCCTATCTCTTTTCTGGTCCCCATGGTGTAGGAAAAACAACAACTGCCCGTATTTTAGCGAAATCTTTGAACTGTACGAATCGAAAACCAACTGACGCTAACCCCTGTGATAATTGCGATTCTTGTAAAGATATTTCGAGTTCACGTTCAATTGATGTCATAGAAATCGATGCAGCAAGTCAGACTGGTGTCGACAATGTGCGAGAAAATATCATTGAAAATGCACAATTCAAACCAACACGTAGTAAATACAAAATTTTCATCGTGGACGAGGTCCATATGTTGTCCACAGCCGCCTTCAACGCGCTCCTGAAAACACTTGAGGAACCGCCTGAGCACGTGGTCTTTATTCTCGCAACGACTGATGCACAAAAACTTCCTGCGACTGTTATTTCCCGCTGTCAGAGATTCACCTTTTCACGCGTACCAGACGAAACATTGAAAAAACATTTATCTCGAATTGCCGGAGAAGAAGGGGTGACGATTGACGAAGAAATATTGAATGCAGTAGTGAGAAAAGCACGTGGTGGAGCACGCGATGCGGTAAGTCTCCTCGATCAATTGATTGGACTCGGACAAAAAAAGATTACGCTTGAAAGCGCATCATTCGTCATGCCAACAACGTCAAACGAAACGCAACTTCGTTTTCTCACTCACCTGGTAGAAAAAAACACTGATGCAGGACTGGACGACGTGCAAAAACTGAGCGAACAGGGTGTATACCCACACATATTCATGGAAGAAATCGTACAGCTACTACGATTGCTCATGATAACCTCAGTCGATCAAAAACTTGCTCAAAAAGAAGCATATCTTCCGGATACTGACTTTGCAGCACTCACCGCATTAACGAAATTAATTACTCAAAAAGAAATCGTACAGCTTACGGACCGAGCTATTGCTCGTATGGGGGAAATAAAATCATCACCACTTCCCTACCTTCCGCTTGAACTTCTTATCGTAGAATGGTCATCAATAGATGCGGTCTCCACACAAAAACCCCCTTCAAATCATACACCTTCAAACTTACCAAATTCTTCAACTTCAAATCCATCACCAAAGAACGAACCTAACATTCAAAAATCAAATCTTCAATCTTCAGTCTTGAATCCTCAGCCCATCGCTTCTACTCCAATACAGGAAATACCCGCCACTCCCGCTCCAATATCTAATCCTGCCCCTTCAGACGTAGACATGGTTATCGTAAGAAAAGCATGGAATGCACTTATCACCGAAATTGAAAAAACCACTCCGTCTCTTATTTTCATACTCAAAGGTGCTGAACTTATTTCAGCAAAAAATGGAGTACTCTCAATTTCCGTAGGTTATAGTTTCCACCATGACAAAGTTACTCAAATTGCAAACAAGAAAAAAATCGAAGAAGGTCTCGCAGCAAAACTCGGTTTTTACCTAACTCTTGAAGTTAGGGTGAATGAAAATATGCAACAAAAAAATGCTGCCGCCGACCTTAACGATCTTGCAACAGCACTTGGTGGAAGTGTCATTTAATACCCTACACACTGACAAATAGAAACAACAACAGTCCTCCGATTCAGAGGACTGTTGTTGAATTAAGCGGTCGCCGAAACGACCGCTCACCAGGACTCACCACAGATCACAGGTTGTGAAGCCTCACCCACTGCGCATGAAGGTCGAGGCGAAGCCCCCACCTGCGCAGCCGATTGATGAGATCGAGAACGCCGCGTGGACCCCGGAAGACGATGAGTGCCATATCTTCGAGCTTGAGCGCCACACTCTGATGTCCATGCATGAGGTAGCTGCCCAGATGTTCATGATCCAGACCACGAAGTGCCTCGAGAACATGAATTTCTTCGGCATACTCACGCTCAACAGCAGCAACAAATTCTTTCGGATATTCTGAAATCGCCATAACATCCTCCCAGTTGAGACGACAGAACTGGCTATATACTTATCAATACAACAATTTTTGTCAAGATAGAAAAAGACGCAGCATACTGCGTCTTAGATCTCAATCGGATACCCTCTCGCTCGCCACTCACGCATTCCGCCATCAACATTACACACATTCGTAAGCCCGGCGATCTCCAGTTCGGTTGCCGCAAGCAGACTTCGTCCTCCAGACTGACAGACAGTATAGACTGTACCATATTGAGCAAGCCGATCTTTTTCGGCAACCACCTCATTCATAGGTATATTCACTGCCCCCTTAATCTTCCCACTTAATACTTCAAAAGGCATTCGTACATCGACTATGATACGTCGCGAATCATCAGTCTTAAGTAAAGTATACAATTCAGACACACTGATTTCTTTTGCCATAGTGTCTATGTTTATGACTTCTTTTTTACACGCGATGAAGTTTGAATATAATAAATAAATCCACTCGCAACCGCAGCAAAAAAGCACCAGACTGACACAAAATTTGCAAGATAAATACGCCATGCGATAAATGCAAGAACTGCAAGTAATGTGTAGAGGAATTTAATCATATACCTACTAGAAATAACACCTGCACCGACTGTCACACACATATACAATACTGCACCAACCATCCCATACGGAGTGGTATGTTCATAGTAAATACAGTGATTCATAATCACCGCAGAAGTTGGATTCAGCAGATATGTTGCATAAATATATATTCCCGTAGCAACCCCAACACCAGACAATACCGCAAGCACGCGGCGTCTCCACGGTACTGTTTCAATCACATACACCGTAAAAGGTACAAATGCAGGCCACCAGAATAATGCAAAAAATAAAAAGAAAGCAGTAAGTAGTAGCGTGAATCGCCCACTACCCAATATATTGAGCCACAATCCCCCTTCGATTAATTGCTGCAATGCAAAAATAAGTGGAATCACTGCAAGTGGTAAGGCTTTTTTATTTTTTGTTTTAGCAACTGTTGCAACACCGATAACACCAAGTAGTGCGCTTGCAGTAAAACTAGCTGAAGGTGAAAAACACATATGGGCAATAGTATAGCATAAAATACTTACAAAAAATAATTACACCTGTTGTGAGGTGTAATTACGAGCTCGGGGACAGGGACTCGAACCCCGATACGCAGGACCAGAACCTGCAGTCCTACCATTAGACGATCCCCGAATATGGTAATAAATTTGCAAGAATAGTGTATCAAAAATAAATAAAAAGTCAAGATAGTATATAGAGTTAGCAAAAAATAATACGCTATGATACAGTATAGTCCGTAACTTAAAATTCAATATATATGCGCGCAAATATAGCAATCCCCCTAAGCATCGCATTACTAATAACAATTGGTGCAGGTTGCAACACTACTACCACCTCGCGTACCACAGAAACAGCACCAATAACCAAAGCCGAAGATCTATTCGGAAAACAAGAAACACAGCAACCAGAAGAACAGACTATTCCCTCTCCAACCTCTACGACTACACCTACCAACTCAATAACTACATCAACCTCTATGGAATTCAACGCTTCAAAACACTACACTGCAACACTTCACACCAGTAAAGGAAATATCGAGATCGCACTCAATTTCGGAGAAACTCCCAATACCGTCAAAAACTTTATCGATCTTGCAACAAAAAATTTCTACAACAATACTATTTTTCATCGTGTAATCAATGGTTTCATGATTCAAGGTGGTGACCCACGTGGAGATGGCACTGGTAACCCAGGATATCGATTTGATGATGAACCATTCACCGGCGAATACACACGAGGAACTGTCGCTATGGCAAATGCAGGTCCAAATACGAATGGTAGTCAGTTCTTTATCATGCATGCAGACTATCCCCTACAAAAAAATTACACTATCTTTGGGCATGTTACAAAAGGTATGGATGTAGTCGATGCGATCGCAACAGACAAAGTAACGATGAGTCCAAATGGTGAACTATCGCAACCAGTAAACCCTACAATAGTTACCAGTGTAAATATTGCCGAACAAAAATAAATCACCAATTGACAGAAGAAAACACACACGATACCATACTGCGGTCACTCAAACTCCAGCTAGAGGTAGTCATGTCCGAACTCAATACTCACGTCCAAAAAATCAGGCAATGGTGCAATGCAAACATGAAGGAGAGCATTTGTGGACACGCTGTGAATCGTACTCCCAGCGGTACCATCCATGTTGCGATTTTCCCAAGGAAAATCGAACCATCCGCGATCGAGGATATGAAAACCGAACTCAGAAAAGCGCATCCGGAATGCATTCTGGAAATCGAGGTGTACCAAAAGCACCGCACAAACAGCAAGAGTTCGACCAAGTGACATTTATTCCGCCATGTGTTCTGGTCTACCAACTCACCATGGCGGAACACATCTTCTACAAAAAACACTCCATAGCATATTGGAGTGTTTTATATTATAGTGACCACACTCTTGCTTTTTTACCCAAAACATGGTACACTCTCTACTTAATCATTCGAATAAATACTTAAAAGTATGGGTAATTTTAATCGAGGCGGTGGAGACCGAGGAGGCAGATCATTTGGAAAAAAGAATTTTGGTGGAGACCGAGGAGGATTTCGAGGTAGAGACCGTAGAGACGGAGGAAAACCAGAAATGCATCAGGCTACCTGTAGTGAATGCGGTAATCCATGCGAAGTTCCATTCCGACCTACCGGTGCTCGACCAATCTTCTGCAGTACATGTTTTGGTAAGCAAAAAAGTCAGGAAGGTAAAAGTTTTGGCAACGGATCACGCGAACGAAATTTCGATCGCCCACGATTCGAAAACAAACGTCCTGATTTCCGCCAAGCACCCGTTCAGGATAACAAAGCGATGAATGAACTCAAACAACAGATGGAAATCATGAACAACAAACTTGAGCGTATCTTGAATCTTGTCATGGCTCCTGGTGAAACAGAAAAAATTAAGATGGAAGAAAAAGTTTCGACAAAACCAAAGACAAAAAAAGCTAAAGCAAAAAAGAAGAAATAATACGTCTCAACAAAATCACCAGCTCAGCTGGTGATTTTTAATATACATAGCATCTAGATTTTATTTTCATGTTTATCACAATAATACGCAATTGCATCTCGCATAAAGACTGCGAGTCCTGATCGAACTTTTTCATATGTCGCAGCAAATCTCGGATCATCGACATACATCTTACCTAGATTGCGAAACATCTCAAGACTACAATCATAGAAAAAATTCACGCCTTCATGACTTTTTTTGATGAGTGCTTGTACTTCTGCATTTTCTATTCCTTTATCCATCGCGTTAGCTATCGCCTGAATATGTTTCTTCCCATCTACTTTTAGTTGTTCCATTTCTGCTTTCGTCATTTTGCTTACCCTCTTCATACTCTGTCTGTACGCATCAGTATTCCCCCATTTCTCCTTTACCTCATCCTGATACTCTCTGACATCATCATCTTTGAATACATCATATAGTTCTTCATGGTTTATTTTTTGATTATTAGTCATACGTTTGATCGTAATGTTAATCGAATTAATAAGTTTTTCAAGTTTTACTTGTTTGAGTTTGAACAACGTCCTTTGTTCTTTGAGTGCTTGAATTACACTAAAGTCTGGACGACTGACTATACGCTTAATATCTTCTAGGGAAAATTCAAGTTCACGAAAAAAGAGTATCTGTTGCAGACGAATCAATTCCGCATCCCCATAATAGCGATATCCATTCTCCCCGACGAATGTAGGCTTGAGTAAACCAATCTCGTCATAATAGTGAAGCGTGCGGACACTGATTCCCGCTAAGTGAGCAAGTTTATTGACGGTGTAGTGCATAGAGTCTCTACTAATATATAGAGTAAACTATAACGTAACGTTAGGGTCAAATAGACTTATCCACACCATCACCAGCAACTATAAATGGCCCAAAAAGAGCCAAAATATGCTATACTTAGGCTAGTATTTTTACTATGCCTGTCTATTTCTCAATCCTCAGCCTTATTGCACTTTTTGGTGTATTAGGATTCTCAGCGAATATAGTAGTTGAGAATATCAAAAAAATCGCAATTCATCTGGGAATTCCTATGTTTGTTTTGGGAATTGTATTAGGAATCCTTACTTCATTTCCAGAATTTTCGATTGCGATCACCGCATCAGCGAATAATATCCAAGCAATTTCGATTGGAAATTTATTTGGTGGAATTATAGTAATTTTCTGTCTTGTTCTAGGTCTAGGAATGATACTAAACCGAAAAATAAAAACTGATGGTGATATCATGACACCTCTACCTGGATTTATTGTCATGTTACTCCCCATTATACTCGGCCTTGATGGGGTGTTAAATTTTTTTGATGGAGTATTGATCTGTATTGGATATGTAGCATTTTTAGTACATCTTTACGTCAAAAATCATCATATTCACGATATACACGCAACGATTATTAAAAAAAAGTTTGCTATTGCAGAAATTTTTCTAGCAATCGGCGGAACACTCGGAATCGTAATCTCTTCGAACCTTATCATTCACCTCACCACTGAATTATTAGGACAAAGCAACATTTCGCCTTTTATCATAGGACTACTAGTTTTTTCAATCGGAACAAATTTACCAGAATTGACGGTAATCATCACCTCATGGAAGAAAAAACTTCCAGATATTTCATTCAGCCACATGCTTGGAAGTGCAATAGTAAATTCAGTAATTCTCGGAGTAATGGCAATTACACATCCGATATTTCTAACTATTAATTTTTCATACTCAGTTATTATTTATTTCTTTATTCTCATGAGTATCTTGCTTCTATACTTTTACAAAAGCGACAGAACACTAAGTCGTCCGGAAGGTGTTGTACTTTTACTTATATTCGTCGTTTTTGGATATATACAGATGCTCGTTCGATAAAACCTCAGATAACGAATAAACGACAATACGATTATAAATAAACACCCTTCCGATTCGGAGGGGTGTTTATTCGTTAGAGATGCGTATACATAGATCGCACGACAAGCATGTGGCGCGATCCTTAGTAGAACATCAAAAAACGATATATTTTAGAAAACTGATAAGAGTGTATCATGCAGAATTCAATCCCGTCAAAAATGGCTAACTGCTTTATTTTTTTGAATATTTATGATAGGATATCCACAATCTCTATGGCATATAGTATTGATGGAAAAAAATTATCAGAAGAAATCCTTGAATCGCTCAAGTCAGAAGTTTTGTTACTCAAAAAACAAGGGATTATACCAAAACTCTCAGTAATACTTGTAGGTGCCGATAAGCCCTCAAAAACATACATCAAACGCAAAGAAGAAGCAGCACACATAGTCGGAGTTGAATTCCAACTTCACACCTATCCAGCAGATACCAGTAAAGAAAAAATTATCTCTGAGATAAAAAAAATTCAGAAAGAAAAAAATCTCTCTGGACTTATCGTGCAACTACCTCTTCCTGAACCACTTTTTACAACTGAAGTTCTGAACGCAGTTGATGAAGAACGAGATGTTGATTGTTTCACTGATGCGCAATTAGGAAAACTTGTCATGAAAACAAATACCATCTCACCTCCAACACCAGGTGCGGTATGCGATATTCTCGAATCAATCGATGTGGAAGTAAAAGGAAAACATATTGTGATTGTAGGAGCTGGCGCACTTGTCGGAAAACCACTTGCGATCATGCTGCTGAACAAACAAGCAACTGTTACAGTATGCAACGAGCATACACGAAATCTCAAATCAATTACACGTACTGCTGATATTCTCGTCTCTGCGGTAGGGGAAAAAAATTTAATCACCAAATCACATATAAAAAAAGGTGCGGTGGTTATCGATACTGGTATTTGTTTTGTGGATGGAAAAATGTATGGTGATGTTGATTTCAAAGGTGCATCAAAACGTGCATCTTATATCACTCCAGTTCCTGGAGGAGTAGGACCAGTGACCGTTGCACTGCTTTTGAAAAACACAGTGACACAGGCGAAGAGAAAATTACTCTAATTGCTCTAATTATTCTAAAACAAATCCGATATCTCCAGCTTTGTTTAGAGCAATTAGGTTAATTAGTATAATTAGAATAATTTCCTAATATTGCTTCAAGCTCATTCAAACTTTCTACTTTCATCAACTTCATCCGCAATTCTTTCAAACCTTCAACCTTCTCCCCCACTCGTTCATTTTTGAAATACCATGCCAAATGTTTTCGAAACGTCGTAATCGCACGCTGTTTGATCATTTCCTCAGTCACCCCTTCTTCTTTATTTTTTTTACCCATCGCACGTACTCGTGATTGATATTCGATATGTAATCGTGCATGCTCAAGAACAATCTTGATTCTTTCTTCAAGTGAAACTTTGAAATCAGGATTCAAATATTCTTTGAAAAACCAAGGATTCCCGAGAGCGCCTCTCGCAATAAGCACTCCATTTGCTCCAGTAACACTGAGAGCATCTTCCACTTGTCTTGGTTTGTGTATATCACCATTTGCAAGCAATGGCACCGTCGCAATTTTCTTTGCTTCCGCAATACGATTCCAATCAGAAACCCCACTATACCCCTGCTCTTTGGTACGTCCATGCACTGTAATAAGTTCTACTCCCGCTTCTTCGATTGCCGGAATAAAATATTTAAAATCTTCAGGAGATGACCAGCCGAGGCGAATTTTTACGGATAATGGAGTATCACCAATCGCTCGTTTAATCTCACGAATAATATCTTGTGCGAGCTTAGGATCTTTCATCAGCGCACAGCCATTAAAATTACTCGTAATTTTATAGACTGGGCAACCCATATTGATATCAATTCCTTCCGGTCCCGCATGTTTCATGACAATCTCAGCAGCACGAGCCATCGTCAGTGGGTCGGAACCAAAAATCTGCTGGACAATAGGTCTTTCAGCTTCTACAAAATCAGTCATGCCCATTGTCTTTGCATTATCACGCACAATAGCTTCAGCAGAAACCATTTCACGAAAAACCACGTCAGCACCACCAATATTTCTCACAATCTGACAAAAGGCCGAGTCAGTCATGTCGGCCATTGGTGAAAGTGCAAGGATGGTATTTTTTTTAGAAAGAATATCTTTGACCCACATACAATAAGATTAAATCAGACAAGCGGGTTCGAGAAAACTCTTACCCGCCTTGTCTCTAAACGCTCAGATGTGCATCCCTCGGGCGAGGAACTCATCCGGATCTTCGCCAGGGGCCATGCCCCAGACAAGGAGAAATTTCTCGAACGAGGCACGGAGATCATGCCAGAAGCCCTTGATACCATCGATAAGATGGTTCCAGAAGTCCTTGGCCGAAATATCCGCCCCAATCCGTTCAAGATCCCCCATGAAATTTCCGATCAGAGCACTCAGGATCGTGGGCAACTCGCCCACATCTCCGAGCACTTCCACCATCTGTGTAAGCATCCAACACCTCCTAACCAAGGTTTTTTCTTGCTTGGTTCACATCTATCAAGAAAAATTCTTTCTAGATGCAAAACAAGAAGGTAACCCAAGGCGCATCTCATGAGAGACACGCCTCAAGTTTTGTAGTCACGGTCCGCCGATCAGACCGCTGTGAAATCCAGGAGAGGAAGTCCGTTCAGCTCCAGCATGTACTGGAGGTACTCGACGATCCTCCCAGTACCGAGGAACGTCTGCTTCAGCTGAAACCTCTCTGAAGAGATCTCGATCTTGACCGAAGGTGGGTCAGTCATTGAAATCCAGGAAAGACTGACGACCTGTTCCTTGTGAGTGAGCTTTAGAAACCTCACCCCATCACTCTCCCGTTCGACGACAAAGTCGTCACGGTACGATCTGCGGAACGCATCTCTGATGTCGTTCCATGGATCGACAAATACTGCCATTGTTGGTCCCCCTTACATTCTGCGTCAACCCATTTGACGCATGTCTATATAGAAAAATTCTATACACA
>CAZCHJ010000030.1:0-10371 GCA_964498735.1 uncultured Gammaproteobacteria bacterium
CGAGAGTGTTTATCTGTTCTGTTATTTTGGAACGAAGGCGAGAAGCCCTGCGATTCGAGCTTGTTTGATTGCTCGTGCGATATGTCGCTGGTGCTTGGCACACAACCCACTTCGTCTTCGAGGTTGTATCTTCATATATGAAGAAGTGAATCTTCGAAGTCCTTCATTATCCTTGTAATCAATATGTTTTTCTTTATTGATACAGAAATAACACTGTCTTTGCTTTTTCTTATTTGCTGTTTTCACTGGTTTCATACGTTAATGCAATGATTTAAAACGGAATATCTTCTACTTTGATTTCATCATCTGATGTGTTCATCGAGGGTGGAGCAGGATTTCGGTCTTCATCTCGTGATTCTCCAAAACTTTCTCCGGAACTCGTGTTTCCTCCTCGCGGAGCATCAAGCATGATAAGGTTTTCTGCGATAATTTCTGTTCGATATCGCTTCACCCCATCTTGTCCGGTCCAATCTCTGGTTTCGAGACGACCTTCGATATATACACGTCGTCCTTTTCCGAGATATTGTCCTGCAATCTCTGCGAGTTTCCCCCAGAGTACTACATTATGATATTCCGGACGTTCTTGACGTGTACCACTCGCATCTTTCCAGACACGACTAGTTGCTATTCCCACATTAGCTACACTCTGCCCTGAGGGCGTACTTTTGACTTCCGGATCGCGTGTAAGGCGCCCCAGAATCATGGCTCGATTGAGATCCATATGAGCTATATTAGTTATTGCGCATACCCTCCTTGAATTCAGGCAGACGCAGTATATAAATTATAGCGCTATTATACCTTATCGATATCTTTCTGCAATATTTCATCAAGCTTCTCACCGATATTCTCGAGATTGAGACTTGGAGCAGCTGGTACTTCTTTTTGCTCTTCTGGAGCAGCAACTCGATCCGCCTCTTTCTTCACTGAGGCACGTTCATTGGTTCGCGCTGGACGAGTACCATCTTCATTACGCTGGGGAGCGCTCAATGCGGTAGGATCTGCTGCAAGAGTGATAGTTGCTTTTTGTTTTGGATTATACACCTGTACATTCACCCGAAGGATATTGCCGAGCAATCTGATTCCTCGTTCAACTACTTGTACTTTTTCTGGTGCAATTTGAGCGGTAAAAAACTCAAAATATCCATATCGGATGTGCTCAATTGGATATGCAAGTCTACTTTTTCCCAAGTCTGTTTTGGTAACCTCTTCGGCACCATGTAGCTTGAGTTGCTCTTCGATTTGTGTGACGATTGGAGAAAGTTCGCCTTCAGCGAGTGTTCCTGGCAATACACACAATATCTCGTACTTTTTCATAACGTTTTCCCTTTCAAAATTCCTAGTTAAATTAAATTTAGATACTTTTAACACCAATGTAAACGACCGGGCATACTATAGCAAGGTATATGCCTTTTGTCAAGAGAGTTGCCAGAGGAAAAACCAGAGCATACTGGGCAAAAATACTCTAATTTATCTATTTTATAAAAAATACAGCCAAAAGCCATGCTACTAAAAATTAAATCTTCCAACAAAATTAAGAAAAAATTCTTAAATTTTTATATTTTCCAATTTCTTATTTCAAACTTACAATCTGGTAGTTATTCACCACTCATTGTCTTTGGTTCATCACTCATTTTTATGTTATACTGTATCTATTGCAAATAAATAATACGAGTCCCGACTCATTTTCTTATGTTACCATTAGAAGAATTTAAAAAAATTCTTGCCACGATATTCAAATTTCCAGCTGCGCAGATCGCAACATACACCGAAGAATCACATAACCGAGGTAGAGATCTTGAAACTTATTTGATTGAAAAAAATATTATCAAAGAAGAGGCGCTCTACGATGCGATTGCAAAAGAATTTGATGTTTCTCGTATTTCTCTCAAAGGGCGCGATATACCTGAAGATACTCTCTACGAGCTACCTGAAGCATTTGCTGAGGCACACTCTATTATTGCTTTTGAAAAAACTGACTCTACTCTCAAAATCGCTCTCACAGATCCAACCGATGTTCAGACAATAGAATTTATTCGTAGAAAGACCAAGAAAGACATTGAGGTCTTTGTTGCCGTTCCCAGAGAAATCAAAATCGCGTTACGTAAATATCATTCTGATCTCAAGCAAGAATTGAAGCAACCTCTTTCGCACTCAGAGCCAACTGATCTCAAAAAAGCTGCAGAGGAACTCCCCATTATCAATATTGTTAACAAAGTTCTTGAACATTCAGTATTTGAAAATTCAAGTGATATTCATATCGAACCAACGGAAGTTGATTTGGTGGTTCGATTTCGCATTGATGGAATCTTACATGAGATGATGCATCTGCCAAAAGCTGTCCAAAGTGGAATTGTCGCAAGAATTAAAATTCTTTCAAATTTAAAAATTGATGAGCACATGGTTCCCCAAGATGGACGATTCAAAATTTCCGTACAAGGGGAAACACTTTCTTTCCGTGTTTCGATTATTCCTGTATATGATGGGGAAAAAATCGTCATGCGCCTCTTACATGAAGGACAAAAACCACTATCTCTTGATGAGCTTGGTTTCCTACCAGGCATTAAAGAATTGGTTGAGGAGGCAATAGAAAAGCCTCATGGCATGGTATTGGTTACTGGACCAACCGGTTCTGGAAAAACCACTACACTCTATTCTCTTCTCGGCATGCTCAATCAACCTGATGTAAATATTTGTACTATCGAAGATCCGATTGAATATCATGTAAGCGGAATAAACCAAAGCCAAATTAATCCAAAAGCTGGATTTACTTTTGCCTCTGGTCTTCGCGCTTTCCTACGCCAGGATCCCGATATTATTATGGTTGGAGAAATTCGTGATAAGGAGACTGCAGAAATTGCCATCCACGCCGCGATGACTGGACACCTTGTTCTCTCAACACTTCACACTAACGATGCGCCGACCACACTCCCTCGTCTTCTTGATATGGATATCCCCCCATTCCTTGTAGCCTTCACTGCAAATATTATCATTGCACAGCGCTTGGTTCGAAAAATCTGCCCTAATTGCAAAGAATCATTCAAGCTTACAGGCAAAGAACTGAAGCAGCTGCAATCGCTCATTGATAAATCGAAACTTACCACCCTTTTCAAAGAGCATGAGGTAAAACTTTCAAGTTCTGAAAAGACGCTCGACTCTTTTACCTTTTATAGGGGTAAAGGATGTAAAAAATGCAATGCATCTGGATATAAGGGCCGAATTGGAATCTATGAAGTGATGGTAGTTGATCCTGGATTACAAAAAATTATTAATACAAACGCCACCGCTGCTGATATCAAAGAATATGCCCTCAAAAATGGTATGGTAACACTCTTTCAAGATGGCTTAATTAAAGCAAAACAAGGTGTAACAACCATAGAAGAAATATTACGCGCAACCAAGGATTAACGATTATGAAACAAAAAACTCAAAATATAGAAATTCCACCAATCACACCCTCCTCTCGGAGTCGACATATTCGAATTCCTATTGTTGATAGAATTTTTTTTCTTGACCATCTCCGGACCATGATACATGCCGGTCTTTCACTAATAGAAGGACTACATGTTATGTCAAAAGAAAGTCAAAATAAAAAATTTACCAGTGTTGTTCGTGATATCACCGAACATGTAGAGAAAGGTAATCAGTTGAGTGAAAGTTTGAAATTATATCCTAAAATTTTTCCACCTCTACAGACAAACATGATTGCATCAGGTGAAATTGCAGGAAAATTAGAAGATGCACTCGATCAGGTTGTCGTACAAATGAAAAAAAGCCACGAACTTACTTCGAGTGTTAAAGGTGCGATGATCTATCCTTCTGTTGTGGTTGGCGCGATCGTTGTTATCGGAATTCTCATGGTTACATTAGTACTACCAAAACTCACTTCAATGTTTGATGAATTTGGAGCACAACTTCCACTCTCAACCCGAATTTTGATTGCAATTACACACTTCCTCTCCAATCCGATTAATCTTATTTTAATTTTAGTGAGTACTGTGTTGAGTATTGTGCTTTTTATTTTCATGGTGAAAAAAAATCCATCTTTCCGATACTTCATACATGGAATTATCCTGCGTCTTCCAATCTTTGGGCCAATTTCAAAAAAAATAAATCTTGCACGTTTTTCAATGACATTATCTTCTCTTCTTAAGAGTACCATCCCGATCGTAGATGCTGTAAAGATTGCTGGTGAAACATGTAAAAACGTCCGCTATCAAGAAGCTCTCGAGCGTGCCACTAATACCTTATCAAAGGGAGAACAACTTTCTGATATTTTATCCCGATCAAGTTCACTTTTTCCACCCATGGTCACCGAGATGATTATGGTTGGAGAAAAAACTGGAGAAATTGATCATTTGTTACAAGAACTTGCTTCGTTTTATTCGAACGAAGTTGATAAAACCATGAAAAACTTTTCAACTATTATTGAACCGGTGATTATCATACTCCTAGGTGTTGGCGTTGCAGGTATTGCAGTTTCTATTATTATGCCGATGTATTCACTTATCCAAACTTTCTAAATATTTAGTACCATGCTTTCTCATCCCTTTCCACATGCTTTTGGTATTGATATCGGAGACCGCTCAGTGAAGGTAGTCCAGCTTAAGAATTCAGCGAAATTTAGAAGTACCACTTTCACACCAGTGGTTATGCGAATGTGTCCTCTTGAACCAGGACTCGTGGTCAACGGATTGATTGAACAACCAGAAGCTGTGAGAAAAAAAATAGAGAAATTACTCAAGGGACTTAATAGAGGTGACACTCCGATAAAAAGTCCTTGGGTTGTCGCATCAGTTCCTGAAAATCATAGTTTTTTGAAACTTATCACTATTCCTGAAAGTGATATAGATACCGTACAATCTTCGGATCTTATCCCAACCATCTCCCAATATCTACCTGTTGATGATGTACAAAATTATTCGATCGATTGGCATATTGTACAGCCAGAAACTAATGAGACTGATGTGCGTATACTGGTTGGCGCAACACCAAAACGAGTTGGTGATAGCTATACATACCTATTTGAAAGTTTGGGACTCGGGGTAATGGCACTTGAAATTGAAGAAGTTGCTATTGCGCGCTCAATGGTAACTGCACACAAAGAATACAAAGAAGAAGCACGTGCTATTATCGATATCGGCTCAACTCGAACTCAGGTTATTATCTATGATCGAGACGTGATACAATTTAGTACAGTACTTCCTTTTTCTGGTGAAATGCTCACACATGTAATTATGAATTCAGAAAAAGTAGATGAAGCACAAGCAGAAAAAATAAAAAGAGAAACCGGCCTTATTATATCCGAAGGTAAGAAGAAAGAAGGCACTCTTCTTAAATCTGTAACTCAATTCGCACACGCACTCGAACACACCTTTTCATCATACTACGGACATAACAATAATGCGGACCGTATTACACGTATCGTTTTGTGTGGTGGTGCTTGTAATCTGGAACATCTCGACACCGTATTAAGTCAATTGCTTGGTATTGAATGCGTGCGAGGAAATGTATGGAAAAACTTGGGTATCGATCCCAAGAAAGCACCAATGGAAAATACATCTGCCCTTGGATATGCGACAGCCATAGGTCTCGCGCTCCGCGCAGCTGATAACCCCTTTAATATACGCGACACAATCTGAGCTTTCTATGATGTTCCCGATACGAATTAATGTTTTATCGGTTAATAAAAAAATACACCTAAAACGGTTGGCTCTTTTTACATACATCAAGAATGCTTGTGCTCTTATTTTTTCATTGATTGCAGTCCTAGCTGCACTGTTACTTATAGCGCAGAGTTATTTTATTAATTACCAGACAGCACTCACATTTAACAAAATTTCTCAAAAAAATTCATTTACTATAGATACCAAACATATTGCTCGCATCAATAATCAAATACAAACCATCAATGAGGTACAGAAGCAATATGTGCTCTGGTCCCCAAAAGTACACGAAATTCTTAGTGCGTTCCCCGAAGGAGTTGAAGTGAATTCTGCTATTTTTGACGCTGACACTCATACATTTTCTCTTGTAGGAGTCGCAAAAGACCGAGAGACGCTAAGCCAAGTAGAGAAGGCTATTAAAGCACTACCCTCTCTTGAAACAGTGACTATCCCCGAAGGGGAACTTACACGCAAAGAAGATATTCCGTTTACAGTTTCTGCAACGCTTAAATAATTGTTATGCGTTTTACTATTACCCGCAAACTCATCCTCGCTATTGTATTTTTTGTTTCCATTACTACAATAATCATTGTTTTTCTTATTATTCCTTCTCTTCATTCAATTAATGAAACTACTATTGCAATGGTTACTCAGGTTCAAAATGATAACGCTGAATTTGAACGTGTACGTTTATTGCGTAAATCATTAAGCGAAATTAAAAATATCGACGAAAAACTTACACATACTGATCAGGTTGCTATACGTAGATCTGAAGATGATACACTGATTGAGTTGATTGAACTAATTGCACAAAATAACCACGTAGACCAAAAACTTTCTGTTTCCTTCAAAGAGTACGGACAAACTGGACCATTTTCTGGATACTATCTCTTTTCTTTTAGTAGCAAGGGTACTTTCAATAATATTCTCAACTATCTTGCAGAACTTGAATCAACGCCATACTACTTTATCATTCGAAAAATTACTTTTGAAAAAACCCCCAATTCTGAAGGAAATTTTATTACAGTTAATTTTAGTGGCACCCTTAACAGTCTTATCGGATCTTAGATATGCAGCTTAGTAATCCTGGACCAAAACGAATTCACAATCCTATACCGCCAGAATTTGCGAATGTTTCTCTGTTACGTATTATTACGGTTACAGTTGCAATTGTTTCACTGATTATGGTAAGTTACGCTACCTGGGTCATATACACCATGTCGAATCGGGTATCAACCTATGAATCTACGATTGAATTAAAGTCAGTTCCGCCCACAGTTGCGCCGATTAATTTTAAATTACTCGACGATATCATCACTCTTGATCATGATAAACAAAGTTTTGTACACATTCCTATGATTCATGATTCATTTTATGACCGCATGATTACCTCTACCCCTTTCCAATTTATCAATTTACGCGCTATTTCTTCGAGCACACCTTTAATTACCTCTTTTTCCACCTCCACCACTTCGACAGAATTATGATCTATGCATTTGAACTCGGGCACCAACCGCACATCTCGGTAGCTGAAATTGTGTCTGTATTAAAACTTTTTTCGATTACATATACGGAATTTGCTTGTACCGATTCTTTTTTTCTTATTGAAACGAACGCAAAACTCGATGCCGATCGTCTTATTCATACTCTCGGCGGAACTATCCGTATCATGGAATGTATTTTTAAAAAAAATACAGATATCGACACTCTTGTGTCCTATCTTACAGAAACCACTGAGGGGAAAATTCAATTTTCTCTTTCAGGTGTCAAATCAACAAAACTAGCACTTGATGTCAAAAAAAATCTCAAACAAGCTGGACGATCTGTACGATATATTGAGGCAAAAAACACAGCTACCGTGATTCATAATAACCTTATTGAAAAGAAAACTGACATGGTTAAAATTGGGAATGATTGGTTTTTTACCCTCGCTATACAGGATATTGAATCTTTTACCAAACGTGATTATGAACGACCACGCACTGATAGTAGAAGTGGTATGCTCCCTCCCAAGCTTGCGCGTATTATGATCAATCTCGCTGAAGCACCTCTTGATTCCCATATTCTCGATCCATTCTGTGGCTCAGGTACGATTCTTACTGAAGCATTATCTCTTGGTTATACCGAAGTAACGGGATCAGATTATTCGGAAAAAGCAGTTGAAGATTCAATTGAAAATATTAATTGGTTTATACGAGAGCATTCTACAAAAAAAGTACAAGCGTCGGTACACCTCCTATCTGCAACCAATCTTGATAAAGTTTTCAAATCTGCAAATATCGACGCAATTGTATCTGAACCCTACATGGGAAAGCCACTCCGTGGACACGAAAGTAAAGCCGCACTTGTAGCACAGGCAGCTGAATTAAAAGAATTATATGTCAAAAGTTTTGCGTCGTTTACAAAAATACTCTCACCGAATGGAGTAATTATTTTCATTATTCCAATTTTTAAAGCGGATAAAGAATGGGTACGCACAAATGCACAGATTGAAATTGAAAAACTGGGATTCACTATTATTCCTTTTTCTGAAAAAAATACTTCTCTTCTCTATTCAAGAGACAATCAATTTGTTGGGCGAGAAATTTGGAAATTCAAAAAGATGTAATATTATTTTTTCTATACGGAGCATTGACTTTTTTCAAAATATCTATATACTGTGCACCTGTCGAGCTACGGCCGACATACCACTAACGCAACAGAGGACTCTCTCAATGAAAGAAGCCACGCAACAGACTCTCCTCAACCTCGAGAAAGAGCAGCTCATCGGCAAGACCCTGATCGGTTATCCCGCCGATGGTGGAAGGCCCTGTACCCTCGGCAGGATCACCGACGTCAGACACCACTCCCAATCGACCGTCATCGACCTCGACAAGAAGGGGTCCTCGACGAAGATCGCCCTCGAGCAGGAGAGGTGGAAGACTGATGGGGACAAGGGCCTCGTCAACTGCGACTCCTCCCAACCCATGCAAGAAGGAGGGAAGACGCGCAAGTACGTGCGCCTCACGACAAAACCATCCATGATGGTCGCGGAGAAGAACCCCTAACCGTAGCTCGCAGCCTGTACCCGTCGACACTGTCGATTGGGTACGGGCACGCGAAATCCTTTACCAGAGGATTTTTTTATTTGTCTATTTCTACAATTTTCTTTTTTCCTGTTTTTCCTTTCATAATTTCAATCGATGATTTTGCAATATCAAAATACCCACTCAAAATTTTAATCAACTGTTCATTCGCTTCCCCATCCACTGGCGACGCCGTCAAACGAACCTGATATTCAGTCTCTGAAATTTTTTTTACTTCAGTTTTTGATGAGCGAGGTTTTACGGTTATGGTTATTTTCATAGGATATAAGTATACAAAAAACAGACAGTTTTCGCTATCTGTTTTTTATTTTGTATTTCCTATTGACTATGAACTAATCGTGTTTATGCTCTGGTCTTCCAGTCAAAACTTTTTCTGTAAGAAAGTTGATTACTTTTCGATTTACGAGATAAATTCGTACCGAATCCTTTACTTCTGCTTTATCTAAATTTTCTAGATATTCCGGATGATCTTTATACTCTTTCTTCATTTTTTCAATTTCAATTTTTAATTCTTCATCACTTACAATAATTTTTTCTTCACGTGCAATTTGTCGAGATACCAGTGCTGCTTTTGCTCGCTTGGTGGCGGTCTCAGTAAAATCTTTTTGTATATCCTCTTCACTCTTTTTCAAATCGAGAAGATACTGATCAACGGTGATTCCATTTTTTTCAAGATCACGCTTGAGTTCGTAGAACATTTTCTTTCGTTCAGCATCCACCAATACTTCTGGAATTTCTTCGAATTTTGCTTTATCAATAAGTGCATCGAATATTTCAATCTCAGCCACTTCATCAGCTTTGTGCAATGCTTCATGCTCAAGATTGTGCTGCAATAATTCTCGAAGCTTGGCAACACTTTCTTGTCCTACTTTTTTTGCAAATTCATCATTCACTTC
This sequence comes from uncultured Gammaproteobacteria bacterium, assembly GCA_964498735.1. GTDB lineage: Bacteria > Patescibacteriota > Patescibacteriia > Magasanikbacterales > UBA922 > UBA922. Next base: position 9,646 of record CAZCHJ010000030.1, read on the forward strand.
TGGAAACTGTCGCTCGTATACTTCTTTTACTTTTACACTAAATGTTCCTTTTTTACCTGCGAGTGTTTTGTTGTAATAATCTTTTGGAAATGGAACCGTAAATTCTTTCTCTTCATCCTTGCTCACACCAACCAAATTATCGTTGAATCCAGGAATATGTTGATTTTCTGAAAGATATACTTGATAGTCTTTTGCCTGACCACCTTCAATGGGCACGTTATCAACCGTGAGGTTCATATCAATAACCACCTTATCTTCTTTGGTAGCTTTTCCTTCTTTCACCACTTCTGTTGCCTGCATCTTGGTGAGATTACTAATCACCTCATCAATATCAGTTTCAGTAACTGGTTTTGCTTTGTGTACTACTTTGATTTTATCAAGTTTTGGAAGTTCTACTTTTGGTAATATTGCCACGACTGCTTTGTATACGAGATCATTGCCTGGAGCAATTTTTTCTATATTCACCTTTGGCATACCGATCGTATCAATCTTTTCATCCGTAACAGCAGTATAGAAAGATTCTTGAATAATAGATTCAAGTGCTTCATTCATCACATGCATTTCTCCGATTTCACGCTTTACAATGTCATACGGAGCATGTCCTTTGCGGAAGCCTTTGATTGCACTACGAAGAGATATCCGTTCTGCAGCTTTTTTCAAATGTTTTTCGTATTCTGCTGGAGTGACAGTGATCGTCAATTCCATTTCAGAACCTTTCAGTTTTTT
>CAZCHJ010000031.1:0-10011 GCA_964498735.1 uncultured Gammaproteobacteria bacterium
CACGCCAACCACTCTCTACACTGGCGATCACGATCTACTTTGAGAATTATATTGGAATCCTTCACACCTGCTTCTGAAGGCAAAACCAAACTATTTGGAGGAGTTGCAGCCTCACTATCAGCATAAGAATTATCAGTATTAAAGATTTTATTTGGATTCTCAGTCATGTCAAACAACACACAACCTTCTTTCTGACTGACTTTTCCTGCACACTGACTTACATTTGCCGTCAACCGATCATTCATGAGAACAAAATATGACTTTCCTTTTGGAGTCGAGGAAGTTATTGCTGCTCGATCTACTAGTTCAGTACAGCCATTATTAGCCGCATCACACATACCTACAAAACCTGCATATTTGCTCGTACCCTGTGACCAGAGACCGTATTCATTATTGGAATCAAGATAATCACTATAGCATGGGGTAGTGCCGACATTGTTACATTTACTGCCACTGCCACAATCACTGTCTACTCGACATTCGTTACCTGTCACACTACAGGTTCCCGTGTCTTTGAACCAACCACTGTATGTCTGTGGCCCCTGACTACCAGCATCTTTGGTTATATTTTCCTTATAGATACACATCGAATTTCCAGCAACTTTTGGATCCTTGAAGTATACCAGCGAACTATCCTGCTTATATGCTTCACATCCCACCTGATTTCCTGAACAAAGTGTTTCACTATATTTATTCGGATCAGCTTTGATAAAGGTGTCTTGATATGAATACGCACCAGAGCCTGTACCAGTGAAATTCTTTGTTTCCAGTGCCGCCTTCGTACAACCCAAATTTTGCTGCTGACACAAGAATTGCTGACGCTGAGTCAAATAAATCAAACCTGAATCTGCTTTGGTAACCACAGTTGACCCATCAACGAATAATTTATCATTGTCGTTAAGTGCGCATGAGTTATTAATAGAAATACATTTACCCGGCGTCTGTGCGAAGCTTGCTATTGCAAGTGTTGTCTCAGTTGCTCCTGCTGGAATTACAATAGGACTCTTAATTCGACATTCACGTGTTCCCTTTGCCACGGTACAGCTGTAGGTAGTAGCGACCGTTGTTGATTCTGTTAAGGTCACTGAACATAATGTTGGCGTTGAAACCACACCTGACTTACGACAGACCACACCATATGCCTGTTTATCTTCGGATCGCGCTCCGGTGTAGGTGTTCTGAGTATCAACAACCGCAGTACAACCTACTGCTTCAGCCCGACATAATCTCTCAAAATTAGTTAAGGTAAATTTCTGTCCATCATTTCTCGTATATTCACGGCACCCAAGATATTGTCCAGGCAACCCATCATTTGGAGTTGCATCACATGCGAGTGGAACTTCATATCCCTCGGGCGTTCTCCAAGAATTCTTAATCAAATATTCATGATCGCTTGATTGTCCTCCAATCTGGACTAGTTCAACATTATCAAGGAAGTAGAATTGATTGGCTGCAATTGGTGGTTGCGCAGCTGAGATTTGTTGAATTGACACCTGTCCTCCGGCCTGTGTTATTTTATTTTGAATATTTTGTGCTTCTGCAAGAGAAATATTACTTCGAATCCCTGCGGTATTACCCCCGAGTACGGTATTCACCATACTCTGAGCTTGCTGTTGAGAAAAACCGAGAGAGACAAGAGCATTAACTACTGACGTACTATCAGTTTGAGTTCCTTGGGTTGTTTGCACTGACGCTCGTGCACCCGCTGCAATCATACTATTTACCATCTGCTGTGCTTCACTAAGGGTTGCGATATTATCTTTGATTGTAAAATTCTGTGTCTGAAATATATCTTGAGATCCGAGATTGAAGAAAGGTTGAGTACCAAGTTGTGCAGTACTTATTCCACTAATTTGGCTCATGGTCGTTATAATTTTTGACAACTGTTGCGATACTGTTTGATAAAATGCATTACTGTAGAAAAATACAACCTGTCCAGCAACCCCCGCATCGTTTGCCAAATTTCTAAATGTATCATATTCAGCAACTGATGCGTCTACATCAACCATAACTATCTGGCTACCGCCATTTGCAGTGTGGCTAAAAGAAGTACCATTTATCGGTAGTGTCACTGTGTAGGAATAATTTTGAGGATTATTATAAATAGTAGTTGCAGCAGCAGTAGTAATATTCAAAAATTGTTTGATCACATTTATCTTTTCATCACTCTTACAATTAGAAAATGATCCGGGTACACAATAATTGAAGGCGAGATAATATCTACCCTCTATATATTCTTTTCCTCCATATATTAGTTTATAACTTTCAGTTGTTTGTGAAGTTCCTGCGGCACCAGTAAGCGTCGTACTATAACTTGCAGCTGTTCCTGGTATTGTTGTTGCCTGACCACCAAAATAAAGCTGTGCAGCTTTGGTTGCGTCACCAGTAAACTGCACTGGGCCCACACGGTATTCTCTCCATTCAGTTGCCACTGAGGCAGGTACTGAACTATTTATCAGGGGGTTAAAAGTAAACGCTTGTCCAATATTCTGACCATTCTGACTAAATCCACTCGTGAGTCCGAATGATGAGTTACCTCGTGCCCAAAATCTCAATTCATACCATGCTCCTGGTTTGAGACGTCCTGATTCAAATGTATATGAAGTATTAGATCCATTCACCCGGAGTGAATGCTGACCAACCTGAAGTGATTCTGATTCAATCGATACTGCCCCTCCCCATCCTGCACGAGCATTATTGAGTGCATCTGGTGAAGTACCCGAAGGTTCGAAGCTAAATGATGCAGTGGTATATACATTATTTCCAGTGTTCCCAATATATGATCGGCAACCATTGGCACTCTGCGTACAACTCGATGCTTCTGATCTAATCGAATAATACACACAAGATCCAATTCCAATATTTGAATCAGTACCCCCGCTCGTCTGTGCATGTGATGAATCATTCGGTGTGCCACTACTTACAATTGTAGAGGTTACATTGATATTTAGATTAATTTCATATTGCCCCCCCGCAGAACAACGTTTACATACTCCACCTTGCCATACTCCACCTTTTGCCTCACAGGTTGTTATACCTCCGTTTTGTGCATTGATATTAGGATCAACCACCATTTCAGAGTTAGTTTTACGAAGTGGCGTACATGCATTTGAAACGGTTACCGTATATTTAAGTAATCGATAATACACTTTTCCATCTGAGTCATAGAAAGCACGGCAATCTGGATTTGCAGCTTTGGGATCATATGCATTTTCCAACAATCTGTTATATGCCTCTTGATTACATTGATCATAGTTTGATTGCATTGCAGCTTTTGTATCATCAACATACGCAGGTGATCCTTGACCAAATACCGTTGCAGCAGAATCACCCGACTTGTACGACAATCCTAGACTGGTCACGTATGACGATTCAGATGCGGATACAAATGCAAGTGTATGACGTCTCAGAATATAGCCTTGACTCTCAGAACCTTCCCATGAATAGAATGCTTTACTGTTAGTACCTGTAGGAATCTCACAACGTTTGAGGGCTGTATAATATTCGAGAGCTTCTCCCCCTCTACTTGCAGTATTGAGATTGGTAAATTCATCACATCCCACATCCTGAATAGCACATGTTCGGGCGTTACGTGCAATAAAGTTAAGTGGGAATTTGGAAGATTCAAAATTGGTCGATTCTTGTTTGAACGTTTCATATCCGACACACTGTGAAGGACAACTATTCCCTCCGATAATACCCGTAACCGACGTACCACCACTTGAAGGACGGTATTCTTGGCATCCCACTTCATTCGGAATACACGCACCAGCAAATGATGAACATGCAGCCGCTTTTTGTGTATTTAATTTGGTAAGTTCTGCTTCAGTCTGCGGCCATTCAATTGTTTTTGGTGTAGCAGGATCGACGTCGTAACATCCGAGATAGTCTGGTGCTTTTTTCATCAGAATTTTTCCACTGTCTGAATTTGCATTTGTTGGATCTACAAAAAGATTACATCCTTCAGCACTAGCTGGACATTGTTCTGCGGTAGTCAAATGAATCGCCTGTGTGCGTCCGCTAAACGTAAGACTAGTGTCTACCGCATCAGAAGAAACCCATTTGTCACCAACTTTATCCAGACTATATGCGCGACACCCAACTGAGTCGGCAGTACATGATTGAGTATCGATCGTTCGAGATAAGTATGATGCGATCTTCCCCGAAGATGCTGATACATAGGTCTTGCAGGTATTAAATTGTTCCGGACATGAATTTCCTGGCATTTTCCATACATTTTCTTCCTGTGTACAATACCCATATCCGATACACTGACCACTCGCATCAGTCTGGAGACACGTTGAAAAATCCACGCATTCTTCGCGGCGTGTTGGTGCTGACTCAGTCAAAAGCTCAGGGCCAAATACTTTTGCTTCACATCGCGCTTCTGGAGCTTTGAGAATCCAATTTGGATCTATCAATTTACAAAAAGGTTCACCCTGTCCACATTTATCAAAACCGCGTACCACTTCTCCCAATGTCCATGGTTTGTCAGGTGGCGAATTGCGAACTGCGATTTCAAATCCGAGTGGCAGAATTCGTGCTTTGCGTAATTTTTCTACATTTGAAACACAATATGCTGAACTATGACAATACTGAAGATTGGTATTATCGACTTCGCGACTTGGTGCAATAAGTGGCCAATTTTCGTGTAGCAAATTTTGTTTTATAGCTTCTTCAATCGTAAGCGCAGAATCAACGCGAGCACGATCAAGCGCCTGGACCAACCCTGAATCCATGACACAATTATTGAGTCCTGGATTATCGCTACAAGTGCTATATTCAGTTACCACATCATAGGCAGTAAGTGGTCTCTGCGGAATACCTGCAATCAGATATGAAAATGCTTGCTCTGCATTCTGGCGATTGGTATTGATATTTGATGCATAGAAATCAGCGACCGATGAGGCATCACCACTTTTACTTGGGAATAATCCTTTTTCAAGAACATTCTGTAAGAGTGAATTTACGAGTGTATTTGCGAATACTGATAATGCCATGGGTAATACCTGTATTGCACCCGCGCCATAAATACCTGCAATCTGACTGGTATTCAATTTTGTCTGGTTTGATGCAGTCAACTGCCCCTTGGTTTCTTCAGCAATAATTTGTGCAGGTGTTCTCACATCTCCTGAAATAAGGTCGGTTACAGGTTTGAATCCTTGACCTTCGAGACGATCGAGCTGAGAGGTAATCTGTTGTTGTGCTACTATGCCGTCGACTTTTCCCAATAAATTTAATGCAACACCCAAATCACCTTGAGAAGTTTTGAGAGAGGTATTAAATTTTTCAAGCAAACTCTGATCACTCACTAAGGTATCTTTGGCATTATCCCAGTTTTGTTTGAATTGGTTATAGGTACAACTAGGCTGTGGACCGCCAGTGCCATCTGGTCCACCAAATTCATTTTTATAAATATTAGAAATGTTCACCTGAAGTCCAATCTGGATTCGTAGGTCTGGTGGTTTACAAATATTGAGTCCAAATGGTTGTCCAAATTGTTCAAGTGCATCAAATGCACTATCCGCACCTACTTTTGTTAAGTAGCTCCCGAATCCATCTTGAAATACCAATGCACTTTGTCCTTTTCCTCCTGATGCGACATATTTTGCAGTGTCATAGGCAATCTTTCGCATAAAATATGACACCCCATTTACGAGAGCACCGAGTCCAGCCGCAAGAAGTGAATCGCCGATATTGTCAGTGACGTTTCTCACCCCCTGATTCACATCCACAAACTGTGCATAGGTTGGTGTTGGTCGAAAGAGACCAAATCCAAATGCATAGACACTTATCACAACCACTAATAAAGCTGTGATTGATATTTTTTTTGTTTTTTTAGAAAGAAAAAACATACATTATGGAGTGGTGGTGGTTACTTTGGTAGTTGAAGTAGAGCTCATATATTCTTTGAGCATTTCTTCTGCGAGCCCCTTGAGAGTCGTATCATCAATACGGCTCAAATCTTCTTTTGAAATTTTTCCTGTGTTCAAAATAAGTTGTCGTAACTGTACTGGATCCTGCAAAATCGCAGCAACTGCTGCAGGGTCAGCCGCAGATCCACCCGCCCCTCCTAGCTGACTCTGAAGTAATATATTATCTGGCGTTGCTGTATCACTGAGTAGAGGTGATTGTGGAGTTGATGAAGAAACCGTACCAGAACCAAATTCTTGATCCTGACACACCTTTCCTTCTGGACACAACGGATTGGTTCCATCGGTTATTTCTTGTGCATCTGTCCGCTTATCACTATCAGTATCAGGAAGATACGGACTAGTGTTGTACATATAGAGCTCATCGTAGTCACTCAATCCATCTTTATCAGTATCAATACTTTGCAGACGTACGGTTTCGTCGTATTGTCCAAGATTCAACTGATTTTGTTCTTTATGTACAATAAAACGTCCGTACACGGTATTTCTCAAATGCAAAAAACTAAATGAAACGGTCACTAATGCAAAAACAAGCAAAGAAATAAATCCTGCCTTTTGCGCGGAATTTAATTGTCGAAGTTCCTGATTCATGCGATAAATTTCCAAGAAACAAGGACACACGATTCGACGTTACTTACTTGTATAATCCATTATTAACTTCGAGTATAAGTATACCAAAAAAATGTCTAGCTCACAAAAATCAGATTGTGAGTAACTTATCTAATTTCACCCAATCACTGACACTTAACTCTTCTGCACGCACACCTTCTATGAGAGATGCGTTTCTACATATGTTTTGTACCTGAGGTTTACTCAAATCAAAAACCTCAGCAAGATTGTTGACAAGCATTTTTCTTTTGTGATGAAAACCTGCGTTCACTAATTTAAAAAAACGTTCTGAATCTTTTTGCGCATGTATATCTTTGATTGCGATGACCGCAGAATCTACAGCAGGACTGGGGAAAAACGATCCTCGTGATACCTTCCCCACAATCCTCGGTGTCCCAAAATATTGTATCGATACTGCAAGTATGCTCATGTCCCCTGGTTTTGCAACAATCCGCTCTGCAACTTCTTTTTGTACCATACATACCATCCGCTCTGGTTGACGAGGTGATTCAAGTATAGCTTCAAAAGCTTCTGAAGTAATCTGATATGGAAGATTCGCGACAACTTTAAATGAGTACGTTTCTTTTTCTACATATTCATTCCAGACACGTAACGCATTGCCCCATATTATTTCCAAATTAGGATATTCTTTTTCGTATTTTTCCCAATATGGACGAAGTTTCTGTTCTATTTCAAATGCCCGTACTCGCGCACCCGCCTTGAGTAATTCGAATGTTAAAATTCCAAATCCAGGACCAATCTCATACACAATATCACCTGACTTAATTTCCGCAGCTTCAATCATTTTTTTGATTGGAGATTCTGAAATTAAATAATTTTGTCCGTATTTTTTGCTTGGACTGAGGTTGTATTCGGTACAGAGTTGTTTAATTTGAGTTGGGGTAAGAATCATATTACGAAATCACAATCTCCCCCTGTCTCAAAACTTTCTTATTCCCCTCTGCATCAACTTGCACTATCGTTGAGGGGCTCTGATGTGGCAGATCTCCTGCATTAATAATCAAATCAGGAACTACTTCTCCACCCTCAAACATACTCGTCACATACTTAATATCATACGGATTTGGATATGAACTTAAGTTTGCAGAGGTTGAAACAAGTGGACGACCAAGTTTCTGAGCAAGACGCGCTGCAAAGGGGTGACTGGTTACCCGAAATGCAATAGTTCCACCACTACCAATAACTCCTTTGGCAAGTGTATGTGACGCACGTTCTTTGAGAGAGGCCACAATGGTTAATGCGCCTGGCCAATATGCCCGGGTCAATTCTTCAATAGTTTCATTCCATTCAACATATTCAAAAAATTTTTCCTTATTTTCAGCAATAACCAAGACAGGCTTGTTTTTCTCTCTTTCTTTTATCTTAAAAATCCGCTCTACAGCCTCTTCGTTGGTAGCGTCACACCCCAACCCATAGCATGTCTCTGTTGGATACACGATAACTCCCCCTTTTTTAAGTACCTCAAGTGTGCTTTCAAGGATGTCTTTTTCAGTTATTGGTATAGTGGTAATCATATACCATAAAGGATACCTGAACTCCAACCTAGACGCAACCACCACAAGGCCTTGATTTTTTTTCTTGAATTAGCTATACTTTACCTATATTTCATCGCATAATTCGATGACCCTTATTTTTTAATAATAATCTTATATGGGACTCCCCTCAAAACGACGCACCAAACGGTCACAAAGAGAACGACGCGCACATCACGCGTTAAGCACAATTAAGGTAAGTTATGATGCTGATGGCAATCCTCAACTTCCACATCGTGCAAATCCTACAACCGGCAAATACAAAGGTAAGGCAGTTGTGAACAAAACCAAGCGCAAAGCTCGATATGCTCGCGCACACAAAAGTGCTTAAATAAACCATTTTGTTCCTATGTCCAAACGCCACCTTGCACGATCAATCGCAATGCAGTCTCTGTATCAATGGGACTTTCGTGGCAACCCAACGGCAGCATTACCAGCAATCATTGCTGAAACGATGCATGAATTTGGGGTTGGCTTAGAGGAACATCAAGAATTCGTCACATCGATTGTTGATGGTGTCATAACGCACCAAAAAGAAATCGATTCGTATATTGCAGAGTACGCAATCCATTGGTCAGTTGAGCAGATGACTCTTGTTGATCGTAATATTCTCCGTATTGGCATCTACGAAATTCTTCATAATTCTACTGATGTTCCACCACGAGTAGCAATCAATGAGGCAATTGAACTTGCCAAAAACTATGGTGGACCGTCATCTGGAAAATTCGTAAATGGAATTCTTGGCGCCTTATATAAAGATCTTGTTAAAAATGGCACGATTAAAGAAAATACTACTACTCCACCAGAAACAGCTTCACCTGAGTCTAGTTCTTAATTAAGCTTATTCTAATTATACTAATTGACTTAATTATTCTAAAAGATACAGATTGAATTTGTTTAGAGTAATTAGACCAATCAGAACAATTTTCTATGGCTATTGCCGCATACGAAGAAAAAAATTTCCACCTTATCGAAGATATCATTGGGATTACATTTGATAACAAAGATCTATTGGTGCAATCCATGGTTCATCGTTCATATCTCAACGAGAATCGTGACTTCCCTCTTGCACATAATGAACGACTAGAATTTCTTGGTGATGCAATTCTCGAGCTTGCAGTTACTGAATTTTTATTTGAAAACTACCTCAATCCTGAAGGAGAATTAACCAACTGGAGAGCTGCACTGGTAAACGGTACCATGTGTGCACGTGTCGCACGAGAACTTGGACTTGAGCAGTTTTTGTTTTTGAGCCATGGAGAATCAAAGGATACCAATACCAAAGCACGTGATTATATTCTTGCAAACGCTCTTGAGGCACTGATTGGCGCAATCTATCTTGATCACGGCTGGGATCTCGCAGAGCAATTTGTTACTCGTTTTATCATTACCAAACTTCCTGAGGTACTCGAGCTTGGTCTCTGGATTGACGCTAAGTCTCGCTTCCAGGAAGCAGCGCAAGAAATTACCGGAATTACTCCAACCTATAAAGTAATTAGTGAAGAAGGACCTGATCATGCCAAAAATTTTGTGGTGGGTGTATACCTTGACCGGGAACAAATAGCAGCAGGTGTGGGTACCAGCAAACAAGAAGCACAGACTGCGGCAGCCGAAGAAGCGCTCAAAGTAAAGGGATGGAGAGGTCCTAAAATATTGATTACTCCTCGAAAGCACGATGATCCGATCGGTTAAATAAGAGTAAGGCTTGATTTTCTCTTATATATACGCTATACTCGTGCTTACGCACTTTTTTATTTGTTATACGGGCCGTTAGCTCAGCTGGTAGAGCAGTTGCCTCTTAAGCAAACGGTCGCAGGTTCGATCCCTGCACGGCCCACACATGCCTCTATAGTTTAATGGATAAAACTACGGTCTTCGGAACCGTTGATGGGGGTTCGATTCCCTCTGGAGGCACT
>CAZCHJ010000032.1:0-9960 GCA_964498735.1 uncultured Gammaproteobacteria bacterium
CCAGGCTTGCCGTGATAGAAGGTAGCTGAAGCTGTAAGAATCTTATAGGTTTTTCCTTCATGTACGACACTCCAGAGTTGTGTTGCTTCATCGAATCCGAGTACACCGATGATACGTTTGCGTTCAGTGGGGCCAATTTGTTTGTAAATAAATTTACCGTAGGTCGTGATCGTGAGTTTCATGTGGTCACCTTCTACGAGCTTTGATTTGCTTGCATAGTTTGGTGGCACAGCATACTCGTGTCCATCGGGACCTACCATTTTTTCACCATTAAATACACCTTCGATAATTTGTTCACCACCGGTTGTTTGTCTGGCAGGGGATATGGTTTCTGAGGGTTTTTCTAGTGCAACAGAAGTCGTTACTTCAGGATTTAATTCGAGAAGCCGTATGATTGCAGACACTTCGTCCTTGAGTGCGTAGAGACGTTTTTTGAGTTCTGCAGTGTCTATTTTGCCAACGTCTTCTGGTCTTGTTTCGGTTGTTGGTTCAAGCAAAAGATCTGAGAATGTAGGCAAGCTTCTCTCCTTTTCTTTGTCATTTGGTGGATCGATTCCTGCGAGTGAGAAGTTGAGGTAGCTTGAGATGTGATCCATATTGGTGTTTATTAATTATTTTTTATATTTTATTTGAACTTTGAACTTTTAGAGACTCGCTTCCACCATGTCTGTTTTGCCACTCTCACTACTTTCGCCCAGCTTTGTTCTCTCAAGAATTTCCGCTTCGACCATTCGTCGATCACGACCGTGTTTCAAACGCGATAATTCTCGAATAGCTTCTGCAAGTTCATGGTTTCCTCGGGTTGGGGGATAGGTCGACATGTTGAATGGTTTGGTCGGTTCATTATCTACCAATAATTTGACGTTCGCGGTAAATTTTTCCACATTCATGAGGTCATAGGGACCAAATACGGGTGCGAACTCTTTGGCAAGCAATTCTGCGTCTTCTGGACCTATACGGAAGGCAGCGACGGTGCCAGCGTTTCCGAGCACTGCATCCTTGATATCCGACTTTCCTTTATCATCGGTCAATTGTCCGAGATATTGATGAGCAATGATGAGGTCGAGTCGGTATTTTCGAGCTTCAGAAAGAATAGTTGAAATAGAATCGGTAATAAAGTTTTGGAACTCGTCGATGTAGAGGTAAAAATCTTTGCGTTGATCTTCGGGTAAGTCTGCGCGACTGAGTGCTGCCATTTGGAGTTTTGCCACGATAATCAGACCAATCAATTTTGCATTCACTTCTCCGGTTTTTCCTTTTGCGAGATTTACAATCAAGATTTTTTGTTTGTCCATTACGTCTCTAAAGTCGAATCCTGATTTTTGTTGACCCATGATGTTTCGCATCATTTCATTCTCAACGAATCGTCCGACTTTTGAGATTAAATATCCGAGCATTTCTGATTTGTGGAAGTCACTCGTCTTTGCCATTTCTTTTTCCCAGAATGCGCGAACGACCGGATCTTTTAATTTGACTAAATATTTTTTTACGTAGGCATCGTCGGTAAACATGCGGGGGATGTCTATTATGGTACCTGGATTATCGAGATCGGCCATGAGAGTCAACATCACGTTGCGCATGTTGTGTTCAAACATCGGCCCGATCATTTCGGGAGGGAATAGTTTGTAGAAAATCGCAATCATTTCTTGTACGGCAAAATCTTTCTCATCTTCACTATTTGCTTCGAGCATATTCAACCCAATAGGTCGATCAACATCTGAAGGATTGAAAATAATGACATCGTCAGCTCGTTCCTTGGGTACATGTTCGAGTACGTATTCTGCAAAATCTCCATGTGGATCGATAACTGCGAGACCTTTGCCATTGAGCACATCCTGTACGGCAAGATTTTCGATAAATACTGATTTTCCACTTCCTGACTTTCCGATTACATAGAGATGGCGGCGACGATCTTCTTCTTTCATTTTTACTGGATATTCTTGACCGCGATAAATTACGCGTCCGAGATCAATTCCCGTATGTGGAAGGTTGGGTGGGGGAGGAGCTTTTCGTGCAAGCAACCATTTGATATTTGGAGCTTCGGTCGAGTGGAGAGGTAGATGCCAGAAACCAGCCATTTCTTCAGTGTTGAGAATCGAATGGCGATTTTCGTGGAATGATCGGTAGATAAATGATCTAATAATACTTTGTGGGTTTTTTGGCACTACTGCGCCAAGCGAATTTCCATATCGATATAAATTGTATTGCGCAAAAGAATTGACAATATTATCAAGATTGAGACTGGCAAGCTCGGGATTGTCTGATGAGGACACTACACGGATAGTCACTTCGAGTCCACCTTTGACTAATTTTTCCTCAATTCCTTTCATCATTTCTTCTTCATGTCCTGACAGTTGTTGAGCATCTTTTTTTTCGTGTGTTTGGTCAGAAGATGTGCTATCGAATACTTGTCGTTTTGCTTCACTGGCAAATGAAGCAACAAATCCACCAATTTTATTTTTATTCATCACCTCATCAAAACTTTTACCTTTTCTGACTTCTCTTACAAGATGAGCTCCTTCACGCCTCCATTTTTTGTCAGCAGCACGTACAATAAATTGTATTGCGGCTGAACTATTTGCTTCATGTATTCGTGCGAGTGTATTCAAAACACCCGCGAGCGGATCTGAATCCATTTTTTTGTAGGTTTTGAATGGGAGCGCATGAGCGTTTTTACTTTTGAGATATGCACCAACAATCGAGCTGTGTTCGCTAAAAATATTGTAGTCAGTTATTTCTTCAATATGTGCGTATGGATATTGTGCGTTGATCTGTTGCTCGATAAAAGGTTTTAACTTTTGTGGCACGGCAACGTAAAAATTGATGAGATTGTTATGCGAAACGATTTCAAATGAAATATGATCATTTCTCCCGGTGAACCATGCTTTCAATCCATGTTCTGGTTTGAGACCTGCAAGTGTTGAAAAAAAAGTTTCGGTGATTCCAATTTCTTCTTTGACTTGCTCGAGGCGGTCATCTTGCGCGGTAGTTGCACCTTCTGATTTTCGTTCTTTTGGTACGAGAATATGAAGTACCACACGGTCGAATGCGTGTTGGATGTGGTGCAGGGAATGGAGAACTTTTCGTACAATTACGACAATAGCTATGACCGCAATGATTGAAAGCCCGATCATTGATAGGGCAAAAAGAGGGATGCTTAACTCAGGAAGTGCAACTGTTTGAGTCTCAGGGAATCCAGACGTGAATTGGAGGATTGGCGGCATACGTTATTCTAGCGTTTGGTGTCTTTTTACTGCGAGTATCTTGTCTGCTTTTATCTTTGCTTCTTGTTCGATAAAAAATTTATTAACACCAGGAAGTAGGCGAAGCCACTCTACTAGCAATTTAAACACTTCTTTTATTTTGAGATGTGTTTTTTTGAACAATTCTCGGATTTTCCATGCAGTTTCTTCACCTTTGATTTTGAATTCTTGTTGTTGTACGGTAGTCATTTCTCGATAGGCATCCGCAAGTCCCTCTTCCATGATTTTTTCTACTCTAATCGTCACTTCATCTTTGACCGTCGGAATAATAAGTTTCTTCTTTTTACCGCCTTTGAGTTTTCTTTTTAATACTTCAATGGTCGATTCGACATCTTCATGTTTTGCATCTGTTGTTTGTGTTTCTTTTTTTTCGTGTTGTTCTGCTAATTCTTTTTTGAATGCCTCCATTGCATGCTGTTCTTGTGTCGCAAGTTCTTTTTGCAATTCAAAAGGAGCTCGCTCTTGTGGTGAGGAAGTAGATGTTGGTATAAATTTTTTTGGATCGATAGTGTCGCGTGTACTCATACGCGTGTTTGTGGTATGCAAGAAAAAAAGCGCATCTAACGAGTGCGCTTATAGTATATCAAAAAATAAATTGTTTAGCTATAAATTTGAGAAGTTATGCACGTGGAATCACACGCTGTCCATCACCAGTATCATCAATTTCAAATCCCAATTCATATATTTCATCACGTAAACGATCACTCGCTTTCCAATCTTTTTTTTGCCGTGCAAATGCTCGTTGTGTAAGTTTATCAGCAACAGATTGTGGGATTTCAATTTTTTCATTAACTACCTTTTGAAGATCTAACCCCAAGATTTGTTCATATGCATGCAGAGTTCCTAGTTTTGTCTCCGGTGATAAGTCACTTTTGAGCATTTCGTGCATTGTCGCAAGAGCTTGAGGAGTATTCAAATCATCTGATACTTCATTCAAGAATTTTTTATAATATGTCTGATCAACTTCTCCGATTTCTTCACCGAGACTCTGAACTGTTCGATATAGATTTTTTAATCCTTTTTCCGCTGCATCAAGCGCTTCCCAGGTGAAATTGAGCTGTTTTCGGTAGTGTGCTTGGAGTAGGAAATAACGATAAGCGAGAGGGGAATAGCCTTTTTTAATCAGTGTGTCTAGGGTAATAAAGTTTTCTTCTGACTTGGACATTTTTCCCTCATCAATCAATAAGAATTCTCCATGCAACCAGAAATTCACCCAGGGATGAGATGCACCCGAACATTCCGCCTGTGCGATTTCATTGGTATGGTGCACAGGAATGTGATCAATACCGCCACAGTGAATATCAAAGTGATTTCCTAGATATTTCATGCTCATTGCAGAACATTCGATATGCCAACCAGGGAATCCCATGCGTCCAAAAGCTTCCCATTCCATCTGACGTTTATCTTCTGGTTTTGAAAATTTCCATAATGCAAAGTCGTGTGGATTTTTCTTTTCACCCAGATCCACTCGTGTGCCAGCTCTGAGTTCTTGTTTATCAAGATGTGCGAATGATCCGTATTCTGGAAATTTTGTCGTGTCAAAGTAAATACCATCGCTGGTTTCGTATGTATATCCTTTGTCAATCAATGTTTGTACTTGTTCAACCTGTTCTTTGGTGTGATCGGTTGCCTTACACCAGATGCCAGGCTCTGTAATATTTAAATCCGCAATATTTTTTTTGAATGCAGAAGCGTAAAAATCAGCAATTTCCCATGCAGTCTTTCCTTCACGCACAGAACCTTTTTCCATTTTATCTATTCCAGTATCATCGTCCCCTGATAAGTGGCCTACGTCGGTAATGTTCATGACGTGGGTTACGTTATACTCAAGTGAAGTAAGTGTACGTTTTAAAATATCTTCAAAAATATAGGTTCGAAGATTGCCGATGTGTGCATAATCGTATACGGTAGGTCCGCAGGTATACAGCCCCACTTCTTTTCCGTTGATTGGTTTGAATGTATCTATTTTTCTTGTGAGAGTGTTATATAATTTGAGTTCAGACATATCGGTGATTATTGTATTTTAGGTTTAGTGTACCTGAGTAGCATTTTCCTGTAAATATCCACTTTTTTTGTTGCTTGTTTTCGGTCCTATGTTATACTAGATTTTGTCTTGTTTACTTTTAAAATTTGATTTATGTTGTTTCTTTTGCGAATGGCACTTAATGCTGGGTCTTTGGTCTTGATTTCAAAGTTTGTTGACGGCATTAAGCTTGGTGGTTGGTATGCTGCCATTATTACGGTTATTGTATTAGGTATCGTCAATGCACTGATTCGCCCATTGATACTTATTTTAACCCTACCAGTAAATGTTTTGACTCTTGGACTTTTTACCCTCGTTATTAATGCGCTCATGTTCTGGTTTTCATCTTCGATTGTCAAAGGATTTGAAGTAGATGGATTCTGGCCTGCATTCTGGGGCGCTTTGTTGTTTTCTTTTGCAAGTTGGATTATATCAGCAGTTGTTTCAAAAAGGGCTTGAAAATTAATCATATATATGAAAAAATATAGCTCGAATCGTGCGGGAAAAGGGAAAACCGCCTACCGTACGTCGAGCGGTTTTAAAGTACGCGCTAGTCAATTTAATAAAACACGTCTATGGCGAAGCGACAAACCAAGATACTCTCAATCGGTGGATCAATTATCATACCAGCAACAGGATTCGATATTGCATTCCTCAAAAAATTCAAGTCATTGATATTGAGTGAAGTAAAAAAAGGTGTACGATTTATTCTCGTCATTGGCGGAGGAACTACTGCTCGAACTTATCAGGCAGGACTGCGGAGTTTGATTGGCGATCACCCCCACACCCTTGATCTTATTGGAATTGAGACTACTAGACTTAATGCGAACTTTGTTCGTATTTTTTTTGGTGAATACGCATACAAAGAGGTGATTGATAATCCCACCAAAAAAGTGGAGACGCAGAAACCAATTATTGTTGCATGTGGTTGGAAACCAGGATGCAGCACTGATGCTGACGCAGTGTTTCTTGCTCGTGCGTATGGCGCGAAAGAGTTGATTAATGTTTCAAATATTGAATATGTGTATACCAAAGATCCAAATAAATTTGCAGATGCAGAAAAAGTGGAAGTAATTGATTGGGAAACGTATCGTCGAGAAATTGTAGGAAACACATGGACCCCGGGAAAGAATTCTCCATTTGATCCAATTGCAAGTAGAGATGCTGAGAAATTTGGTATGACGGTCTCTATTGTTCGGGGAAGTGAGCTTAACGAAGTTAAAAAAGCAATTGAAGGAAAAAAATTTAAGGGTACAGTGATTAAGCCGTTTATTAAATTGTAAATCAAGAGATTCCCTTCGGAAGACTCAGGGTAGGCTCTCGCTCGGAATGACACTGCGTGTCAAACAAAAACACCGCTCGTAGATTCTCCTTTTGCTAGATCCGATATTTTTCGGATTCAGCAATGGGGGTGCGAGCGGTGTTTTGCTGCGCCCCCGTAGGTATACCTAGAGGGCTTTTGTGCGTGTGGTTTTCTCGAGAACTCGGTCAAAAGCTCTCGGTGTCGTCCCCGATAATTTCGGGGGGGCGAGGTCCATCGTCTTTAGTGTGCCGTACCTTCACAGGTACTTTTTGACCACTTCTCGTGTTCATCATCTGTCTGATTGCCGCAGGAATTGCGAATGCGAGAAGGACGCCAAGGACGATTGAAATTGTTGCTGTCATGGGCTACTCCTCTTGAGACGCGTGCGCGAGATCGAACAACAAGTGATAAGTATGAGCTTTTTTTTGCTTTTTGTCAATGGTTTTTGATTTAATCTTGATTAATTATCCACCGTCAGGTATTCTCGAGAGAGTATGAATGATGATATTTCTCGAATCAAAGAGAAGGTGGATGTGGTGGATCTGATTTCTGAATATATCCAGCTGAAACCAGCAGGAATCAATCACAAAGGATTGTGTCCACTACATCATGAAAAATCGCCTTCATTTATGGCCAATCGTGAACGGCAGAGTTGGCATTGTTTTGGTTGTGGCAAAGGTGGAGATATTTTTACCTTTATTCAAGAAATCGAAGGAATGGAATTCAGAGATGCGCTCAAACTTCTTGCAGATAAAGCTGGGGTGCAATTGTCTGGAAGTGTCAGTATTGCTGAAACGAGTCAGAAGAATAGAGTCAAGGATATCAATCGTGAAGCTGCAAAATTTTTTCATTATATTCTACTTAAAATTCCTCAATCAAAACCAGCTCTCGACTATTTGATTACACGTGGACTTACTCGAGATACCATTGAATCGTGGCAGATCGGATTTATTCCTGAACAGTGGGATCTACTTACAAAATATTTGCTCAAAAAAGGACATTCAATTGACGATATTTTGGCGTCTGGACTTGCAATCAAAAAAGATGGTGCTGATGCACGAAGCGGTAGGGGATATTATGATCGATTTCGTGGCAGGATCATGTTTCCGATTTGGGACGCTCATGATGCGGTGGTTGGTTTTACGGGGCGTGTATTGGTTGAGACCGAACATAGCGGAGGAAAATATGTAAATACTCCGCAAACCATACTTTACGATAAGTCTCGGGTATTATTTGGCCTGAATCGTGCTAAACGTGAAATAAAGACAAAAGATCTTATTGTTATGGTCGAAGGGCAGATGGATGTGATTGCTTGTCATCAGGCAGGAATGACCAATGTAGTTGCTACTAGTGGAACAGCCTTGACTGAACATCAGATTGCACTTATCAAGCGTTATTCTGTCAATGTGACTATGGCTTTTGATTCTGATTCTGCTGGAATTGCTGCGGCAAAGCGTGGTATTGATCTATTGATTGAAGCGGGTATGAATGTACGTGTTATTCAAATTCCAGAAGGAGCTGGAAAAGATCCTGATGAGTGTATTAAAAAAAATAAGGCAGTATGGTTTGAAGCTGTTGAAAAAGCACAAGACATCATGAACTGGTATTTTGATCGAGCATTTAAAGATAAAACACTGGATAATCCAAAAATTAAACAACAAATTGCTAATGAATTATTACCTGAAATTTCTAGAATCCCGTACGCTGTTGAGCGGGATCATTGGTTATCTCAACTTTCGCATCGACTGGGAGTAGAGGTTTCTGTACTACGAGATGATAGTCTCCGTATTTTGAAAGAGACACAGCGCACTCTCCGTACGCACGTTCCTGCTGAAACTAAGTCCGAAGGACAGTTGCGAACAAAACAAGATCGTCTTGAGTTACTCTGGGATCGGTTTTTTGCCTTATTACTGCTTACTCCAGAGCTTGTAGTGAAAATACCTTCTCAATTCTTCACTATTGACCTTTTTTCCACAGCATGGCATAAGGATCTTTACGAAATAGTAAAATTAAGCTATACTCAGCATATACCGTGTGATTTTACACATGTCAGAGAACATTATTCACAAGATCAGACTGAAAATCCAATTGACGTCCTTCTTTTAATTGGAGAGAAGGATTTTTCTGATTTAACCCTTGTTGCTCGAGAATATGAACTGAGTACCCTGGTCAATCAGATTAGATCTGAGTGGATCAAACAGAGACGAACTCAAATTCAGAATGCTTTGATAGATGCGGAATCAAAAGGAGAGAACACTGATGAGCTCATACGGTTATTACAACAGTATCAATAATTTATAATTTTGGTCCATGGCTACAAAACCATCGACAACCAAATCTTCGGGCAAACCGAAGAAACGTTTTTTCACCGCTTCAAAAAAAGCGGCATCATCGGCACGAAGTGCCAAAAATCCGAAACAAACATTCGGAAAAAATGCAAAAAAGCACCCTCGATTTTTTCGAGGAAAGCAGGTTGCAAAGAAGTTTAGACAAGCATTAGGTAAAGGTGTCCATAAGGCAAAATCTGAACCAAAAGAAGTGGTGCTTCCACCAACTTCTGAAGAGATACAGGAATTTGTCACCAAAGGACGTAATCGAGGATTTCTTACGGAAAAAGAAGTTATGCTTAAATTTCCGCGAGTGGAATTATATCTCGATGCATACGAGTATTTTCTTAATTTACTCGATAAAAATAGTATTTCACTTGTCGAAGGACAAGAAGGTCTACTCGGTGGTCAACATTCGGTAGAGCGTAAACGTGAAGTTTTGCAAGAATTTCAAGGTGAGCAACCAGATAAAGCTGGTGGATCTTATTTTGATCTTGGAAGTATTTCCCAGGATTCTATTCAGATGTACCTTCGAGAAATCGGAAAAGTGCCATTGCTTAATGCTGAAGAAGAAATGGCACTTGCAAAACGCAAAGAACGCGGAGACAAAGAAGCTGAACGACGAATGATTGAGGCAAACTTGCGTCTCGTAGTTTCTATTGCAAAGAAATTTGTAGGAAAACAACTTTCACTCCTTGATTTGATTCAAGAAGGGAATATTGGTTTGTTCCGTGCAGTGAAGAAATTTGACTATCGAAAAGGATTCAAATTTTCTACGTATGCGACTTGGTGGATTCGTCAGGCAATTACACGCGCACTTGCTGATCATTCTCGTACGATCCGTATCCCGGTTCATATGGTTGAAACTATCAATCGTTTGCAACAAGTATCACGTCGACTTCTGCAGGATCTTGGACGCGATGGAACACCAGAAGAAATTGCTGCTGAAATGGGAGAAGATGTAGAAAAAGTAAAACATATTATTAAGATTTCACAAGATACTGTATCTCTTGAAACGTCAGTAGGGGATGATGACGATGATGA